>JAISBF010000130.1 GCA_031266335.1 Verrucomicrobiales bacterium | reverse complement strand
AGATTGACCATTCGCCCGCGAAGGAAAAGGTGAAAATCTACACGGGCGACGCGTTTGACTTGGTCGGTGACCGTCAGCGGACGGATTACAAGCAGGAGAACAAGCAGGAACAATACACGCTGACGGAGAGTTTCAAAATCACCGTCCGCAATCGCAAGAAAGAAACCGTGCAAATCCGCGTGGTGGAAACGCTCTACCGCTGGCCGTCGTGGGAGATGGTGGCGAGCAGCGACACTTACCAGAAGGTGGATTCCAACACGGTGGAATATCTCGTGCAACTGGAGCCGGACGCGGAGAAGGTGATTACGTACACAGTGAAGTACAGTTGGTAACGCGCCATGCGAATCCTCCAACAACTCGCGCCGCTGACAGTGATGCTGTCACTGACAGCGGCGGGCGTGTTGTCAGCCGCTGATAATGAAACAGCGAGGGTGTTTCATTCCGATGACACCCAAATTTACGATTGTGTCCAAACCGCTGATGGTGACGTCTGGACGGTGCGCAACGGTTCCCCCATGCAAATCATGGCAAGGCGCGGCGACCGCTGGGAAGCGCTGACGAAGTTGGCAGGCTGGTCTTATCGCGCCATGATTGCGGACGACGCGGGCTGCCTGTGGATTGTGGTCAAGCCATCCAAGGGTAATTATTGTCTGGCGCGATGGGACACCAAGACGAAAACCATGCTGGGTCAGACGGATTTGCCGGAGAGCGTGAAGGATGATTGCAAATTGTGGAAGGATTTGCGGGGGCGGATTTGGCTGACCGGGAAAGGGCCGGATATTTATCGGTTTGACGAGGATGGCAACTGCCAACTGGTGTTGCGCCTGGACGATACCAGGTTGGTGAAGCCCAACTATTCACCATTATATTGGAGCGCGCAAAAATTATTGTTCGACCCGGACGGCGCGATTTGGTTGTGCTCGGTGAGCAAGTCGGTCAACATGCGCCATTTGAAAGGCTTGGCGCGGTTGGACGGCCCGGAGCCGGTGTTTATTGATGATATTCCGGGTTTGCCCAAGGGCGTTTGGTTCGACGCCGCGCTGGTCACGGTCAGCGGCGCGAAAGAGTTTTGGATTAGTGTTCGTGAAGGCGTGTTTCGCGTGTCAGCGGACGGCGCGCGGGCGGAAAAATTGGAGTTTCCCGATGATTTGAACAAGCATCCGGTGTGGAAAATTTTCGTCGCTGACGGTCAGGTCTGGCTGGTGAACGAGCAGCGTCAGGCCCCCGACACTGAGCGGGCGGGGACGGGGTTGTGGGGCATGGACGCTGACGGTCACTGGCAGCGGCGCGTGGCGCGGCTGGACGCGAGGCAGTACGATTTTACCCATCCGTGGCTGGCGACCAGGGAAGGGCTGTGGCTGGGCAGCGACGGCAACGGACTGTGGTTTGTGCCCAAGGAGCCGGCGGCGGCGGCGCGGCAATTTTCCTGGCCGCAAGGATTTCCTTGTCCGACGGTCAGCGGGGTGTTCGGCACGGCCGGCGGCGGGATTTTGGCGGCGCAACGTTATTATGGCAGCGCTTCGTTCAAGGCGGATGAGGCGCTGACGATGACCGCCGGACGGGTGGCGGCGGAGCTGGTGTATCAGCGGGATTTCGCGGTGACCAAAACGCGGGACGGGGAGATTTTTATTTACGACCGCGGCGCCAGATTGCTGCGCCGGTGGACGGGCGGGGGATGGCGGGATTATTCGTTGCCCGTGCTCGAGGGGCGCAAGGATTCAAATTCATACGGGCTGGCTTTGGGTTCCGACTCGCTGAACCGCGTGTGGCTCATTCCCGTCAAGCCGGAGGAGACCGCGTATGTGCTGGACCTCGACAGCGGGCAGTGGGAGCCGCCGATGAGTTACTTGGAATGGCTGTCAGCGTCAGTCAAGAACGCGGACTGGCATTTTTTGTTTCAATCGAGTTTTGCCCAACAATACAGCCGCGAGGCGGTGGCTGACGGACACGGGCGGGCGCTGTTGAATTTGGGCAAGGACGGCTTGCGCTATTACGCCGACGGCCAGTGGCGCGTGGTGAAACCGGAGGGAAGTTCGGTCAAGGCGGTGGCGCTGGATGACGCTGACGATGGTTTTTTATTGTGGTTGCATAATGGAAAAGTGCTGCGTATGAACAGCGGCGGGGCGGTCTCGGCAACCGATAAAATTTTTCCCCCGCAGCAACTAACTTTCGGTAATTGGGTGGCGCCCAAGGCGGGCGAGGAATGGCGCGGGAGCCACGGGGTCCGCCACGCCGCTGACGATGGCTGGCTGTTTGCGAAGGGAAATTTGTGGCGCGTCAAGGGCGGGCGGATGGCGGCGTGGTTCGCTGATGATGAGGCGCAGCCGTTTGTCAGGCGGTCGGTAAGCTATATGGGCGTGACGGAAGACCGGTTCGGCAATTATTTATTCTTCAATAGCGGCGAGATAACGCGGGTACCGCGCCGCGCGCCGTCGGCGGTGACGCTGACGGTGAGCCATTCCGACGAGGAAAGCGCGAGCGTGACCGTTAGCGGCGTGGAAGGCGGCTGGGTGCGGGCGCGCTTTGGCGGGGGAGAGTGGGGTGAATGGCAGCGGGAAACGCGGCTGGATTATTCGCGTCTCGCGCCCGCCGACTATCGCGTCGAGGTTGAGGCGATGAATAAATATTTGGAAGTGTCACCGCCAGCGGTGGTGGGATTTTCCATCAAGTATGACGTGGACAAACTCACGCGCGCCGCGGCGGAGAAATTGTTCGGTGAAAATTGGGACGAGCGCAACGCGGCGGTGAAGACGTTGGCGCGATTTCCAGAGCCGGCGCGCGAATTGCTGAAAAAGCTGGCCGCTGACCGTGACCGTTTGAGCGCCGCCGACCGCTGGTGGCTGGACGCAGCGTTACAGCAAGTCGAGGGGCGCTGACTGCTGTTCCACACGCCTTTACAACAAAATCAAACCGCGCAAAATTAGGCGCCGACTCTTGGAACGTCTCACTCTCGCTATTTTTTCATCGCCAGCGCGCCAGTATCAATTCCTGCCCGTCCCAGAAAAAACCGAGTTTCAGGTCGGGAAAAATTTTCTCCGGCAACGCCGCGCCGCCGTCTGGCCAGCGGAATTGACGCGCGGCGGTTACTTTGAAATCGTCGCTGATGGTGACCACTTTGCCGCGCCCCGCGTCGAACAACATGGACTCGCCATCGTCAGCGTCCGCCAAGCGCGCGGCTTGCACCCAGCCCGCGAATTTGCCGCTGGTGCGGAAGAACCAGCACATGTTGCCGCGATGCCGGAAAACCGGTCCGCCATCCGGCGCAACTTCACCCGCACTGTCAGCGTTGATGTACACATTATCCGAATCCGGCCAGAAACCGAAGCTGGAGGCATAGGCATTGGAGATTCCCTCGCGGATAATCACTGCCAATCCCTTGTTGCTGTTATAATCAGGAAATCCGACCTCAGCTCCATGTCCGGCTTCGCTGCGCGATAACGCAACTTTTCCGTCATCATTGGAAATTGCATTAAAACGACCAGTCCCTTTCGGCTCCAAGTCGCGCGGATAACATTCCCGTCGCGGATTTTTTAACAAAAGCACCGCACTGTCAGCGGACACCCGCACGAGTCCGAGACCCAAATCGCTGCCGATGGAAACCAAAAAATTCTCGCCCTTGCGGTCAACGCGACACCACGCAATCAGCGGAATGCTGTCGAATGTTCGCGGTAAGCCGTTGGCATCGTTGGTCATTGGCACGGGTTTAAGTAATTGACCAACGCTCATTTCTTTAAGCCATTTTCCCGCGCGCGAATAAAAATGCAGCGTTCGGTCCATGTCCCAAATATCCGTCGTCACCCACGAACCGTCGGCGAGAAACGCGCCGTACCAACCTCTGCCGTCGCCGTCCCTGCGCGGCACGCCGGCGGTGTTCAACAACGCCCCATCAGCGGCGAACAACCAGCCGCGTTTCGGCGACCACAATTCAAAATGTTTTTTCGTCATGCGCCGGATGACCCACGCCCGCCCGTGGCCGTAATCAATCCCACGGTCAGCGTTCGCGCCGAACACGCGGATTTTTTGCACCGTCACCGTCGCCGCTGACGGTGGCACTTTGATTTCGCCCTCGCGGAATTTTCCACCGGCGGCGATTTGGTCTAGCAATTCGTAACGGTCAAACAGGCGGTGAATGACGGCGTGCGTGATTTCATTTTCAAGCTCGTCCTTTTTATCCCGATTCCGCTCGCCCAACCACGCTTGATACACCGCGTCAATCTTCCCGCGCCACTCCGTTTGTCCCAGTTCAAATTTTTTTTGCCATTCGTTTTGTCGCCGTTCAAACTCCGCGTCCTGGGCAAACGCCGCGCCGCTGACAGTCACCATCAGCGCCAGCGCGATGGAAAAAATTTTCACGCACAGATTACCTCACGCTGACGGTGAAAAGTCAACCGCCGCATGGAGCGCGCGCCAAGGTTGCGTTGTCGCGCTGACCGTGACCGTTTGAACGCCGCCGACCGCTGGTGGCTGGACGCGGCGTTACAGCAAATCGAGGGGCGCTGACGATGAGGTCCTCGCGCCGGTCATTCCGCTCTTGCGGCGGGGAATTATAAAACTAGTCCTGCGCCGCGCGCCAGTCGATGATGCGAAACACCGGGCGGCCGGTGAAGTCGTCCATTTCCCAGTGGCCGGCCAAGTCAAGGGATGCGGCGGCGGGAATGTTCTCCGCCAGGCCAAAGCCCACCGCGGAAAATCGGACGCCGTCCGCCACGCCGTTGAACTTGATGTGCCGCTGGCCGAAGGTGCGAAGCTGGCCGGCTAACTGGACTTGGCTGACCCTGAAAATCGGCGGTTCGTTTTTGCGGCCGAACGGCTGCAACCGCATGGCTTCCCGCGCCAGCGCCTCGGTCAGCGCCCGGCCCGGCAGGGCCAGGTCAATCCGGATGCGTTCCTGGTACACCGCCGCGGCCACGCTGCGCTGGAACCATTGATTCATCGCCAGCCGGAACTCCGCGACCCGGTCGGCGGCGATTTCCAGCCCGGAGGCCATGGCGTGTCCGCCGTAAGCCTTCAGCAACCCGGCGTTGTCGCGCAGGGCGTCCATGATGGAACAACCCTCGATGCAGCGGGCGCTGCCGCGGCCGCCGGATGATTCGTTGAGCGCGATGACCACCGCCGGTTTGTAAAAGCGCCGCTGCAAACGGGAGGCCACGATGCCGACCACTCCCTGGTGCCAGTTGTCGGCGGCGACCACCAGGCAATACGCCTGGTCTTCCGGCGACTGTTTTTCAATCAAGTCCAGCGCCTCCTGGTAGGCCGCCAATTCCAAGCGCTGACGCTCGTTGTTGAGCACATTCAGGTTGCGCGCCAGGTCAGTCGCCCGGGCGGTGTCATGGGTGGTCAGCAATTCCCAGCCGGCGGTGGCCTCGGCCAGGCGCCCGCTGGCGTTGAGCCGGGGGCCGAGCACGAAGCCGACGGTGGCCGGGGTGGGTTCGACGCGCACCCGGGCCACCTCCATCAGCGCTTGCAGGCCGATGTGCGGCGTGCCGGCCAGTTGGGTCAGGCCGTGCCGCACCAAAATCCGGTTGTCCTCCAGCAGCGGCACCAGGTCGGCCACGGTGCCGAGGGCGACGAAGTCGAGGTGTTCCCGCAGGTTGAACAGGCTGGGGTCTTGCAGCATTTTCAGGAAGGCGTGGCAGAATTTGAACACCAGCCCGGCGGTGGACAAGATATGGTCGTGCGCGCCGCGTTGCGGGTTCACAAACGCGCAGGCCGCCGGCAGCGCCTCGTGCAATTCGTGGTGGTCGATGATGATGACCTCGATGCCCCGCTCGTTCAGCCACCGCACTTCCCCGGCGTTGGTGGTGCCGCAATCCAGCGCGATGACCAGACTGGCCGGCGCGGCGGCCAGCGCGCGTTGCAGGCCGCCGACGGACAGGCCGTAGCCGTCGGACAATCGCTCCGGGATGAACACGCTGACCGTGGCGCCGAGCTTGACCAGGAAGCGGTAGAGCAAGGCACTGCTCGACATGCCGTCCACGTCGTAATCGCTGTAAATCAGGATGGGTTCCCGCAGTTGCAAGGCCCGGCTGACCCGCTGCACGGCCTTGGCCATGTCCGGCAGCCGCAGCGGATCGGCCAGGTCCTGCAAGCGCGGATGCAGGAAGCGCTCCCGCTCTGTCAGGTCGCTGAAGCCGCGCTTGAGCAGCAGCCGCTCGATGATGTCCGGCGGGGAGTCCGGGTCAACCGGAGGTTCTGTCGTCAGCTCCCATCGTTTGGCCCGCGTCATGGTTAACCGTTGCTTCCCGTTCCGCGATTAATTGGCCGGCTCCGCCGCGACCCCGCGCTTGACTTTGCCGAACAGCAGCACCACCGGGGAGGCGATGAAGATGGAGGAGTACGTGCCGACAAAGATGCCGAGCAGCAGCATCAGCGCGAAGTCGTGGATGACCATGCCGCCGAAGACGAACAGCGCCAGCACGGCCAGCAGCGTCGTGCCCGAGGTCAGCAGCGTGCGGCTCAACGTCGCGTTAATGGCGTGGTTGAACACCTCCGCCAGCGGCGTGCGCGAGTCGTGCCGCAGGTGTTCGCGGATGCGGTCGAAGACGATGATGGTGTCGTTAATCGAGTAGCCCGCGATGGTCAGCAACGCGCCGATGGTGACCAGTGACAATTCGTTGCCCAGCACCGCATACACGCCGAGGGTGATGATGATGTCGTGAATGATGGCGACGATGGCGCCGACGGCGTAGGCCGATTCGAAGCGCAGCATGACATAGATGAAAATGCCCAACAAGCCCAGCCCCAGCGCGATGGCCGCCTTGACACGGAACTCGCCGCCGATGATGGCGCTGACCTTGTCCAGTTGCAGCCGCTTAAACTCGGCCTGCGGAAACTTTTCCTGCAAGACCCGCTCCGCCGCCTCGCCCTTCTCGAACGGCGTGCGGATGGCGAGCACTTCGGAACTGCCGTTGGCGTCCTTTTGATACTGCGGCATCGCCTCGGCGCCGAGCGCCTGACGCACCTCCTCGTCGGAGATTTTCTGCGCGAACGCCAGCGTCAGCAAGTCGCCGCCCTCGAAATCCACGCCGTAAGCCCGGTGGCCGCGCTCGTAAAACGTCAGCATCGAGCCGGCCAGCAACACCACCGACAGCGCCGCCGCGCCCCACTTCAAGCCCATGAACGGAATCTTCGTGTCCTTGATGAACTGCATCATCGTCAGCGACTGCAACGGGCGGTACGCCTGCAACCAGTCAAAGCACGCGCGGCTGACAATCAGCGCCGCGAACAAGCTCGACAGGATGCCCAGCGTCAGCGTGATGGCAAAGCCCTGAATCGCCCCGGTGCCCTGCCAGAACAGCATCACCGAGGCGATGATGGTGGTGACGTTGGCGTCCAGGATGGACGAGAACGCCTTGCTGAAGCCCGCCCGGATGGCGTGGTACAAATCCGCGTGATGCGCCAGTTCCTCGCGGATGCGCTCGAAAATCAGCACATTGGCGTCCACGCCGATGCCGATGGTCAGGATGATGCCCGCCACGCCGGGCATGGTCAGCGTGAAGCCGAGTTGCGCCAGCAGGCCGAGCAAGATCAGCATGTTCACCGCCAGCGACACGATGGCAATCACCCCCGCGGCGCGGTAATACACCAGCATGAACCCCGCCACCAGCACCAGGCCGATGAGTGCCGCCCGGAAGCCGCTGGTGATGGAAGCCTGGCCCAGGGTCGGATCCACCCCGCGCTCGTCCACGATGCTGACCGGGGTTTCCAACGGGTTTTCCAACACGCTGGCCAACTCCATGGCCTCCTCGCGCTTCATGTTGCCGCCGGAAATTTCACAATTGCCGTCCACAATCGCCGTCTTGATGACCGGCGCGGAGTACACCTCGCCGTCCAGGACGATGGCCATGCGCTGACCGATGTTGTCACTGGTCAACTGGCCGAACCGGGTCTTGCCCTCGGCGTTGAAATTAATCACCACTACCGGCCGGCCGAGTTGGTCAGCATTGGCGAACGCGCTCCGGACGAAACTGCCGCCCAGCGCCGCGCGTTTCTTCACCACGATGAAGCCCTGCGGCTGCGCCTGGCCCTGGGCGTCCTTTTCCTTGATGTAAGGCAGCGCCTCGTAATCATACGGCAACGGCTCCTGGGTGGCCAGCAACCGCTCGCTGTCCGGCGCCACCATGCGGAATTCCAACTTGGCCACCCGCTGCAACTGGGCGCGGTAAAGCTCCTTGTCCTTTTCACTCGCGCCGGGGATTTGCACCAGGATGCGGTTGCTGCCCAGCGGCTGGATAATCGGCTCGGCCACGCCCTGCGCGTCGATGCGCTTGCGGATGACCTCCACCGCCTGGTCGAGGTTTTCCGCCTTGAGATTGTCCCCGGCGAGCTGGATGGTGAATTGCGAGCCGCCCTTGAGGTCGAGTCCTTCCTTGATGTTGACGCGCCAATGGCCGTCCCGGAAGCTGAACAGGGACAAGCCGCACACCGCCAGCGCCGCGCCGATCAGCAGCAGCGCCAGCCAGCGGCGGCCCTGCTCGCTGTGCGCGACGAGGTACCAGATGAAAAACACCAGGAAGGCGAAGGAGGCCAACAGAATCAATGCTTGAATCATAAAACAACGGGGCTGTGGTTTTGCGCGGGTTACGACGAGGTCTCGTCGGCCAGCACCGTGCCGATGCTGCCGCGGTCGATTTCAATCTTGGTGGTGTCCGCGATCTTGACGATGACCGTCTTGTCCTTGACATTGGCCACCACGCCGTGAATGCCGCCGGTGGTGACCACGCGGTCGCCGGTCTTGAGGGCGCCGACCATCTGCAAGTGCGCCTTCTGCCGCTTCTGCTGCGGGCGGATCAGCAGGAAGTAAAACACCACCACCATCAGCACAATCATCATCAGCTGCTGACTGCCCAGCAACCCGGCCAGCCCGGCGGGTTGCTCGCCGCCGCCACCTTCCGCCGCCGCGGGCGCGGCCTGCGCCAGTACCAACATATTCATTAATGCACTATTCATAATCCTCTCTCGGTTTGTATTGTTCCAAAAACTCCCGCGACCAGCGCCCGAAGTCACCGGCGGCGAGGGCCGTCCTGATCTGCCGCGGCAAGTCGAGGTAAAAATGCAGGTTATGCAGCGTCACCAAGCGCAAGCCCAGAATTTCCCCGGCCTTCAGGAGATGGCGAATATAGGCCCTGCTGAAATTTTGACAAGCATAACAACCGCAATTGTCTTCAATCGGCCCCGCGTCGGCCTTCAAGTCCGCGCGCTTCAGGTTCAGCGTGCCGCGCCGCGTGTAGGCCGTGCCGTTGCGCGCCACCCGCGTCGGCAGCACGCAATCGAACATATCCACCCCGCGCCGCACCATCTCGACGATTTGCCGCGGCTGCCCCAGCCCCATCGCGTACCGCGGCTTGCTCACCGGCAGCGCCGGCACGGTCACGTCAACCGCCCGCAACATCTCCTCCTCCGGTTCGCCCACGCTGACGCCGCCGATGGCGTAACCCGGCAAATCCAGCGCCGCGAGTTGTTCCGCGCACTCCCGCCGCAAATCCGCGTGACTCCCACCCTGCACGATGCCGAAGAGTAATTGATTATTGATTATTGAATATTGATTATTGGCTGGCGCATCACCGTCAGCGTTTTGAAGTTTGGCATTTGGAGCTTGGAGTTTAATTGGAATTTGGAGTTTGGAATTTGGAATTTCCGCCGCCGCCGCCCATTCCTCCGCGCAAATCTTCGCCCAGCGCACCGTGCGCTGCACCGCCATATTAATATCCTCCTTGGCAGCGTCCCACGGCGGGCATTCGTCAAAGGCCATCATGATGTCGGACCCCAGCACCCGCTGAATGTGTACCGCCTCGCGCGGGCCGATGAACAGCTTCGCCCCGTCGATGTGCGACTGGAAATGCACGCCGTGGTCAGTGACCTTGCGCAACTTGGCGAGGCTGAAGACCTGGAACCCGCCGCTGTCGGTGAGAATGGGCCGCTCCCAGCTTTCGAAGCGGTGCAACCCGCCGAGTTTCCCGATGACCTCCAGTCCGGGGCGGATGAACAGGTGGTAGGAGTTGGCCAGGATGATTTGCGCGTCCAGCTCGCGCAACTCGCGCGGCGACACGCATTTCACCGTCGCCTGCGTGCCGACCGGCATGAACACCGGCGTCTCGATGACCCCGTGCGCCACGGTCAGCCGTCCCAGCCGCGCCTGGCTGTCGGGGTCGGTGGCGAGAAGGGTGAACATTGAGCTTTTCTATGCGTTTGTTTAAGTTCCACAATCTTTTTCCCGCGATGATTTTTCGAGAGCTGGCCAAAGCAATTGCACCACGAAGGCACGAAGGTTAACAAATAAAAATCCTTCGTGCCTTGGTGTCTTCGTGGTGAACAAAAAATATTTGTTTTCGCGGGATTCTGCCGCCGTTGATTGAATGGCCACAAAAAATCACAAAAAACACAGAAAAATCCGGTTACAAAAATTTTTGTGTTTTTTGTGTCTTCTTGTGGCCATTAACCAATTACCTCCGCGTGGCCGGCCTCTTCCGTGTGGTAACGCGCCAGCAACTTGCCGCCCGGCTGGACGATGATTTCCCCGACGGTCAGCTGGCCGGCGGTGACGTGCCCGCCGGCGTGTACTTGCAACCGCTCGCTGACGGTGAGCTGTCGCGCTTCCACTTTGCCGTGGATTTCCGCGGTCTTGAAGCTCAGCGGGCCTGCCGTGTATAAGGTGGCCGCGGCGCTGACGTGCAGGTGGTCGCCCGCGGCCCCGGCGTACAATTTGGCGTGGCCGCTGACGGTGAGGCCGTGGCGGCTTTGGAGTTTGCACTGGCTGCGGCCGGCGATTTTGATGTTCTCCGCCTCGGCCCAGGCGCCGCTGAACAGGCATTTGGCCCCGATTTCCAGGTCGCCGTAGGTGCGGATGGCGGCGGCGCTCTCCTGGTTGAGCTGGTGGTTGCGCAGGTCGAGGTAGGTGGAGCAGAAGGGGCATTGCCAGGACTGGGCGTCGTAGTGTGCGCGCAACTCGCGGTGGCAGTGCAGGCAGGTGATGCTGCGGCGCTCGACGGTGTGCGCTTTGCGCGTCTTGCGCGGGGAGGCGACGGGGTTGATGGGGATGCGCTCGCCGCATTGCTGGCAGTAGGTGACGTTGGCGTGCGGGTAGTCGTACTGCTGGTGCCGGCAGGCCGGGCAGGTGATCAGGATTTTCTGGGGGCCGTGACGGGCGGGCGGGCGCATGGCGGTCAGGCTTTCGATTGGAGGTTGAGGGTGAGGTCCGCCGCGGCGCCGCCGATGACCAGCCGGCCGCTGAAGTGCGCGCCGGGTTCGATGGACAAGGCGTGGGCGTGAATATCGCCGCGCAGCCGGGAACGGTTTTTCAGCGCCACGCCGCCGCTGGCGTGAATATCGCCGCGCACCGTGCCCTCGATGCTGAAATCGCCGCCGCGCAGGTCGCCGCGGATGACCCCGCCCGGTTCGAGCCAGAACTCCTCGTCGGCAGACAAGTCGCCCGTCAAGTCACCGCCGAAATAACCCGCCGCCTTGGCGTGCAGTTTGCCGCGCAACAGCGGCCCGGCCGACGCCAGCTGTGTCAGCCGCGCCTTGGCGGGCGCCTTGGCGGCGGCCCGGCGCGGTTTGAATAAATGACCCAGCAGCGACATGGCAGCCAGCGTAGCGGCTTTTCCGCGCGATGGAATGTCAAAGTTCGCCCACGCGGCAGTTTGCAGAGGTTAACGCAAAGGGGCAAAAGGGGCAAAGGAACCAAGAATTTTTACCGGGAGAACATGGAGTTCATGGAGGAATTGGAGATTGTTTACGCGGGGAAAACCAGTATGCTGTTAGGCCATGCGTTGCCTGTTATATAGTCTGCTGTTCCTGGGGTGCCTGACCGCCGGCCAGGCCGTGCCGGCGCACTTGATGCTGACGTTGAACCAGGCTTACGAGCTGGCGTTGCGGCGCGGCGAGAATTTGCAAATCACCGCGCAGGAAATCCAGGCGGCGGAGGCGCGCTACTGGCAGGCGGTCAGCGCGGTGCTGCCGCAGGTCGGGGTGTATGCCGGTGAGACGCTGGCGCGCCGCACTGCCGAGCGTTCGCGGCGCGACAGTTTGCAGGCCGGCGTCAGCGGGTCGTGGCTGGTGTTCGACGGTTTCCGGCAGACCAATCTGGCGGGCGCGGAGGCGGCGACCAAGCGCGGGTTGACCGCCGATTTGCAGCGGCAGCGGCAGTTGTTGTTCCTGGATGTCGGGGACGTGTATTTGCAAATCGCCGGGTTGGAAAAAGAGCTCGCCGTGCTGGGCGATTTGACCACGGCGTTGCGGGACCGGCAGCGGGAGTTGCGGGGCCGCATCAACATCGGGCGCTCGCGCACGAGCGAGTTGTTGTCAACCAGCACCGATCTCGCCGACACCGAGGCGGAGATGGCGTCGGTCAGCGGCGTGCTGGGGGCGTCGCGGGAATTGCTGGCGTTTTTGCTGGGGGTGCCGGGCGACCGCTGGACGCTGTCCGCGCCGCCCGGCGGACTGCCGGCGGCGGCCAGTTTGCTCGACTATTTGTGGAAAGCGGGCGCGCGGCCGGATTTGCAGGCGGCGGCGGAGTACGAGACGGCGGCGCGGCGCGCGGTGTCGGCGGACGAGGGGTCGTTCTGGCCGACGGTCAGCGTCGGCGCGGGCTGGGCGGCGGTGGAGGCGCCGGCGGCGGGGCACGATTGGCAGGTCACGGTCAGCGCGGAGTTGCCGGTGTTCGACGGCGGCTACCGCGCGGCGCGGCTGGCGGAGAGCGCGGCGCGGCTGCGGGTGACGGAGTTGAACCTGACGCGGGCGCGGCGGCTGGCTGATTATGAGGTGCGGCTGGCTTATAACAATTTCATCGCCGCCGCCGACCGCTGGCTGAAGCTCAGCGCCGCGTCAGCGTCAGCGGAGGAGAATTACCGCGCCCAGCAGCACGATTATCAACTGGGCCGCGCGAGCAATCTCGATGTGTTGCTGGCGCTGACCAACTGGCACCAGTTGCGCCGCCGTCTGTTGGCGACGGAAATCCAGGCCCGCGCCAATCTCATCCACCTTGAGGTGGCCGCGGGCATCTAACATTGACGGGGAGGTTTTTGCACCACGAAGGCACCAAGGCACGAAGGTCTTGTTAAAATAAAACTTCGTGCCTTGGGGTCTTCGTGGTGCAAAACTTTCCGGTATGAATTTCAAAGCGGCATTACCCACCGACCGCCCCGCGTTGCTGCTGGCGCCGATGCAGGGCGTGACGGATTTGGCGTTCTGGCGCGTGTTGCACCGTTACGGCGGGCCGGATATTTATTTCACCGAGTATTTCCGCGCGCACGCGGCGGCGGTGCCGGACAAGACGCTGTTGCACGCCATCCGCCACCGGCCCGGCGGGCGGCCGGTGATCGCGCAGTTGATTGGGCGGGATATTCCGGCGCTGCTCCGCGCGGCGGAGGTGTTGCAGCGCGAGGACCTGCTCGCGCTCGACTTCAATGTCGGCTGCCCCGCGCCCATTGTGTGTCGCAAGGATGCCGGCGGCGGGCTGTTGCGCCGGCTGGACTGGCTGGCGGAGATCCTCGCCGCGCTGCGCCGCGCGGTGTCTATCCCGCTGACGGTGAAGACGCGGGTCGGCTTCAGCGAGGTCGCGGAGTTTGCCGCGATTTTGCGACTGTACGCCGGCAGCGGGTTGGACGCGCTGACGGTGCATGGGCGGACGGTGCGGGAGATGTACCAGGGCGCGGTGCGTTACGACCTCATTGCCCAGGCGGCGCGGGTCATGCCGTGCCCGGTCATCGCCAACGGCAACCTCATCAGCGCCGGCCTCGCCGCCGGGGTCGCCCGGCAAACCGGCGCGGCGGGACTGATGATTGGTCGCGGGTGTGTGCGCAATCCGTGGATTTTCAACCAAATCCGCGAGTTGTACGCGGACGGCGCGCCGCGCACGCGCCCGACGTTGCGCGATTTGCGCGAGTATATCGGCGTGCTGTGGCGGGAGACGCTGCCGGTGGGGTTCGCTGAGAAGTTGCAGGTGGCGAAGATGAAGAAGTATTTGAATTTCATCGCGCAACAGCTCACCGCTGACGAGGCGTTTCTCCACCAAATCCGTCGCGCTGACAGTGCGCGGGAGTTTTTCCGGGTGTGCGACCGGTTCCTTGACCGCGACGGTTGGTTCGATGCGGAGACGCCGGCGAAGTTTCTCGCGAACGCGGGCAATCCGCGCACTGATTGTTATTAGTTTTTACCGCAGAGACGCGGAGACGCGGAGAGCTACAGTTTTTTTTGATTAAACAAACTCGGTGTTGCTCTGTGCCTTCTCTGTGTCTCTCTGTGACCAATACTCAGCGATGAATTGGAGTCCTTGCAGGGTGAGGAGCGGGTTGACGTGGGTGATGAAGGGGGCGTGTTTGGCGATTAAGGGGGCGTGGCCGCCGGTGGCGATGACGGTGAGGCGGCGGCTATGGAGTTCGGCGCGGATGGCGGCGGTGACGCCGCGGATGAGGCCGCGGTAGCCGGTGATGGCGCCGATTTGCATGGCTTCGACGGTGCTTTTGCCGATGGCGCGGCGCGGTTCGCGGAGGGTGAGGCGCGGGAGCAGGGCGGTTTTCTCGTGCAGGTAATGGGTCATGGCGTTGAGGCCGGGGGCGATGACGCCGCCGAGGTATGCTTGATCCTTGGAGATGATGTCGAAGGTGACGGCGGTGCCGGAGTCAACGGCGATGGCGGGCAGGGGGTAGAGGCGGGCGGCGGCGACGGCGTTGGCGAGGCGGTCGGCGCCGATGCGGCGGGGGCGCGGGTAGTTGATTTTGACGGGCAGGGGGAGGCGGGCGCTGACGATGAGGCGGCGGCGGGGGGGCCAGGTTTTTTTCACCAACGCCAGCGCCTTGGGGACGACGCAGGCGACGACGGTGAGGCGCGGCCGGTATTGCCGGTCGAGGGCGGCCAGGGCGCGGCCGGTGAGGCGGGCGGTGGCCCGGCGGCCGGCCGGGCGCAGGCGGGCGCCGCGGACCAGGCCGAATTTGGTCCAGGAGTTGCTGATGTCGATGACCAGGACGGGGCGGTTGGGTTGCATGGGTCGGGAGCATAGTTGGATCATCGGGGAAAGGGAAGTCAGACTTCGGGGTGCCGTGACCATGAGCTTCATTAACGCAAAGACGCAAAGGGGCAAAGGCGCGAAGGTTTTTTTTACAGGGAGATCATGGAGTTCTTGGAGGGGTTTAAGAAGGATTCTTTCCGGGGTCTCCTGGGGGGCCGGGAGCCGCTCTCGGCTTGCCGGGAGGCGCTCTCGGGTTGCCGGGAGGCACTCTCGGCTTGCCGGGAGGTGCTCCCGGGGTGCCGGGAGGCACTCTCGGCTTGCCGGGAGGCGCTCTCGGCTTGCCGGGAGGCACTCTCGGAATGCCGAGAGGCGCTCTCGGGACGCCGCGGCCATGAGCTTCATTAACGCAAAGACGCAAAGACACAAAGAAACGAAGAAATTTTTTACAGGGAGATCATGGAGTTCATGGAGGTTTTAAAAAAATAATCTCCATGAACTCCATGATCTCCCTGTAAAAAATTTCTTCGTTTCTTTGTGTCTTTGCGTCTTTGCGTTAATGAAGCTCACGGTCACCGTTTCACCGGCCGGTCACTGGCGCAACGGAAGCCGAGGCCGATTTGCACGGTGTCGTCGGGCAGCAACATCGGTGGGCGGCGGTGGTAGGTGCTGGGGATGAGTTGCGGGCTGCTGAAGTTGGCGCCTTGCATGGGGTAGAAGTCGGCCTGGTATTTGGCCGGCAGCGGGCCGAGTTCGGGGCTGAGGGCGACCCATTCGCTGACGTTGCCGGCCATGCCGATGATGCCGAAGGGGCTTTGGTCCCGGGTGAATTTATCCACGATTTGCGGGCCGGGGTAGCGCAGTTTGGTCAACGGTTTGGCGCCGGGGGGGACGGCGCTGCAAACGGCCAGTTCGGGCCGGTAGTCGGCCTGGTAATCCTGGCCCCAGGGGTAGGGCCAGTTGCCGTCGCCGCCGGCGGCGCGCTGCCATTCCAGCTCGGTGGGCAGGCGTTTGCCGGCCCATTTGGCGTAGGCGTAGGCGTCGGGGTAATCGACGTTGAAGACCGGGGTGTCGCGGGTCACGCGGTTGCCGCCGTAGGCGGGCTGGAGCAGGCCGCGGCGCAGGGTTTTTTTGATGCTGGCCCAGTCGTGCGGGGTGAAGTTGTCCCGGTGGATGGTGACGCCGGGGGGGAGGTATTTTTTGTAGGCGTCGGGGTCGCGCTGTTGTTCCGCGGCCAGGGCGTTGAGGAATTTTTCGTATTGCCCGATGGTGACTTCGTATTTGTCGATGTAGAACTCGCCGAGTTGGGCGGTTTGTTTGCCGGCCGGGGTGTTGAATTCGACGGTGCCGGCGGGGATTTTGACCTGGTCGCTGAGGTCGCGGCCCGGCACTTGGATGAACATGAGGATGACTTGGATGATGACGAAGATGAGGAGGATGGCGATGGAGGCGACGCTGAGGTAGGTCACCAGCAGCGAGTTTTTCTTCGCCTTGCTGATTTCCTGTTTGGCCTTGATGGCGCTCTGGCGCTCGGCCACCTGTTTGACGGGGGCCAGGGCCAGGCTGACGGTCTCGGCGGCGCTGCCGACGGTGTCGCAGTCCGCCTGGCCGTCGGCCATGCGGTGGAGGATTTGCAGGAGCCGGGGGTCAACCGGCTGGCCGGGCTGGATGACGCCGCGGATGATGCCGGCCAGGGCGCGCAATTCCGCGCCCGGCTCCGGCAGGGGGGCGCCGGGGGGCAGGGCGGTGTTGACCAGGCGGATGACGCCTTCCGGGGAGACGGTGATATGGCTGCCGTGCAGCGGTTGATAAGGGATTTGGCCGGCGCGCAGGTGGGCGAGCACCCGGGCGCTGGCGCTGAGGAGGTTGGCCACCAGGCGGGAGTCGAACGCGGCGTGCTGGAGGGTGTATTGGAGCAGGCTGGGGGCGGTCACGGGTTCTTCCGCGATGAAGGGGCGGCCGGCCGCCGAGTTTTCCTCGTAGATGGAGTAAATTTGCGGGAACACGTTGCGCGCCCGCGCGGCGGCGATTTGGGCGAATTCGGCGCGCGCTTCTGCGGTGGCGGCGGCCGGCAGCACGGTCAGGTGCGCCGCGCGGTTGATGGCGGTCTGCTGGGCCTGGTAGGTGCGGCCGAGGTAGCTTTGCCCGGCGAACTGCTGGATTTGGTAGGCGCCGAGTTGGGTGCCGCGCAAGTCCTCGGTCAGGGCGGCGAGGGCGCTGAGGAGGTCCTCGTCGCGGTCAAGGCCCCGGACGTGCGGAATGGGGAAATACGGCGGCAGGAGGGCGGATAGCTCGGCCTCGCTGACGATGAGCCAGGCCAGTTGCGGGTAGTTATATAGCAGGCTGAGTAAAATGTCGGCGGCGCTCTCCCCGTCCCACATCAGTTCAACCAGCACGACCGTCCGGTCGGGGGCCGTGGGCAGGAGGTGGTATAGCTCCGCCAGGCCGGGGGCGAGTTGTACGCTGGCGCTGGCGTCCCGCGCGGTGATGAGTCGCGCCAGGCGACTGGCGGCGGCGGGGTCGGGCACGGCGATGAAGTAATTGGCGGCGGCGGGGGCGGGGCTGGTGGTGTTCATGATGGTGGCGGCCAATAATCCCCGATCCCGCGGTGCAGGGCAACCCAATTCCGGGGCCGCGTTACTTGACCACGGCAATTTTACTTGCGCGCGCGATTGACAGCGTTTGGCCGCGCCGTATGATGTGCGGATGGCTGACCGCAAAACCGTTCCCTCGCTCAAAAAAACTCCGCTGACCGCCGCGCACCAGGCCCTGGGCGCCCGGCTGGTGGAGTTCGGCGGCTGGCTGATGCCGGTGCAATATACGGGCATTTTGCAGGAGCACCGGGCCGTGCGCGAGGCCGCCGGGGTGTTTGACATCAGCCACATGGGCGAGTTCATCATCAGCGGCCCCAGCGCCGAGGCTTGGCTGAACGCCATGCTCTGCAACGACATCCGCGCCATTTCCCCCGGCCACGGCCAGTACACGCTGCTGACCAACGAGGCGGGCGGCGTGCTGGACGATTGGTATATTTACCGGCTGGAGGACCAAACCTACCTGGCCGTCGTCAACGCCACGGAAACCGGCAAGGATTTTAACTGGCTGCAAAAAAAGGTCGCGTCCAACGTGACCTTGAAGAACGTCAGCGAGGAATATGCCGCCCTCGCCTTGCAGGGGCCGCAGTCGGAAGCCATCCTCTACAAGACCTTCGACAAGGAAATCCGCCGCATCCGGCGCAATCAAATCATGACCACCCTGTATCAAGGGCAGCCGGTTTGGGTGGCCCGCACCGGTTACACCGGCGAGGACGGTTATGAGCTGTTTTTCCCGGCCGAATTGGCCGAGGGGCTGTGGCAGCGGCTGCTGACGGTCGGCGCCGTCCCCGCCGGACTGGGCGCCCGCGACACGCTGCGGCTGGAGGCTTGCTATCCGTTGTACGGCCACGAATTAAGCGAGACCATTTCCCCGCTGGAGGCCGGGCTGGGGCACTTCGTCAGCTTTGACAAGCCCGAACGCTTCACCGGCAAGGACAGCCTGCGCCGGCAGAAAGACGCCGGCCTGCCGCGCCGGTTGGTGGCGTTTGAGATGACCGGCCTGACCGCGCCGCCCCGCGCCCGGTACGCGGTGCTGGTGGACGGTCAGCGCGTCGGCGAAGTCACCAGCGGCGGCGTGTCGCCCACCTTGAAAAAAAATCTCGGCCTCGCGCTCATTGACCATAGCCAGGCCAAGGTCGGCGGCCGGATTGACATCGAAATCCGCGACCAACGCCGCCCGGCGCTGATCGTGCCCAAACCCTTTTACCACAACATTCGCAAATAACATGAACAGTCATATCCCCGATAATCTGAAATACGTCGCCAGCCACGAATGGCTCTCGACGCAAAACGGCATCGCCACCGTCGGCATCACCGACCACGCGCAGGCGGAACTCAGCGACGTGGTGTACGTCGAGCTGCCGCCGCTCGGCAAAACACTGGCCGCCAAGGCGCCCGCCGCCGTGGTGGAAAGCGTCAAGGCCGCCTCCGACATCTACGCGCCGGTCAGCGGCGAGGTGGTCGCGGTCAACCCCGCCCTGGCCGCCGACCCCGCGCTGGTCAACCGTTCGCCTTACGAACAGGGCTGGATGTTCAAACTGAAAATCGCCGACCCGGGCGAATTGGCCGCCTTGCTGGACGCCGCCGCCTATCGCGCCAAACTGGGCTAAGCCGGTCGTCGGGTCATCCTCAGCGCCCCCCACAATGAAACGGTTCCTCGCCATCAGCCTGCTAGTCTGGCTCGCGGCGACCGCCCTGCCCGCCCAGACCGCCGTCGGCCGGCTCAAGGCCGCGCCCATTGACAGCGCGCCGCAGCAAATCGCCCGCCAAATCGGCCTGTTCTACACCAACCTCCAAAACCACAACATCCGCCACGCCTACGACGAACTGTTCAAGGACACCGGCCGCGCCACTGACCGTGAACTCATCGACACGCTGGTGCGCATGACCGAGGACACCGTCGCCAAATACGGCAACCTTGATTCCTACGAACTCACCGACGCCCGCGCCTACGGTTCCCGCCTCCTCAACATCGTCTGCCTGACCCGCCACCAGGATAAGTTTTACCGCTGGCAGTTCGTTTACCAATCCGCTGACGGTGACCGCTGGCGGCTGAACAACCTGGCGGTGGACGACTGGCGCGCCTTCCTGCCCGCCTATCCCGTCGCCACGCCGCCGCCCGCCGAGGTGCAAATCAAAATGGAAAAATTTTTCCTCGCCCTGCAACATCGCGCCGTCGAGACCGCCTTTCACGACATGGTCAGCGGCAGCCCGCTCGCCGGCTCCGCCGGGCCAACCGCCGCCTTCATCGCCAAAACCAACCAGGCCCTGGGCAACTACGGCGCCATGCGGCATTACGAACTGTTCGACCATCGTCCGCTGGGCCGGAGCCTGCGCCTGTTGACCTATTTCACCGCGTTGGAACTCCAGACCCTGCGCTGGCAATTCGTCTTCACCGTCGCCCAGGACGGCCAATGGAACCTGCTCACCATCCGCATGGACGACCAAATCGCCGCCGGCATCATCAACAGCAATTAGCGGAGAATTTTTACCACGAAGACACGAAGGCACGAAGGGATGCCTTTTTAAATGGAAATTGTCGCCCTTTGTGCCTTCGTGTCTTCGTGGTGAAAACAACAATCACAACAGCGATTCCGGCGCCTGGGCCAGTAATTTCTTTAATTCCTGCTCGCGGCTGCGTTGGCAAACCAGCACACAGTCAGCGGTCTCGACCACCACCAAGTCGCGCACCCCGCACAGGGCGATGGCGCGGCCGCTGCCGCTGGCGATGATATTGTCGCTGGCGTCGTGCAGCACGGCCTGGCCGCTGACGATGTTGCCGCGCGCGTCCGCCGGGTGACGCGCGGCCCACGCTGACCATGAGCCGATGTCGTCCCAGTCAAATTCCGCTTGCGCGGCGACGACGTTTGCCGCCTGTTCCATGATGGCGTAATCCACGGAAATTTTTGGCAGCGCGGGGAATTTTTTCGCGACATACGCGACGGCCCGCCCACGGTCAGCGGGATAATTTTTCACAAACCCCGCGAGTGCGGGCGCTGACCGTGCCGCCTCGCGCGCGAAGGCCGCCGCCGACCAGACGAACATGCCGGCGTTCCACGCGTGCCGACCGTCGGCGACATATTTCCTCGCCGTGGCGAGCTTGGGTTTTTCCACGAATTTCTCGACGCGGCGGAATCGCGTGCCCCGGCCGCGCGCGCTGACGGTGACCGGCGCGCCCAGCCGCAGATAGCCGAACCCGGTGGCGGGATAGGCGGGCGGGATGGCGATGGTGACCAGCGCGTCACTGTCAGCGGCGAGCCGGCAGGCGTCGCGCAGGTTTTTTTGCAACGCGGCGCGATTCTTGATGAGATGGTCAGCGGGCAGCAGCATGACGACGCCCCGGGGATTGCGCGCGTGGGCGATTGCGGTGGCGAGCGCGGCGGCGGGGGCGGTATCGCGCTTGGCGGGTTCGGCGATGATTTGCGCGGCGGGAAAACCGGGCAGGGCGCTGACGGTGGCGGCCCGCTGCTGGTGATTGGTCAGGACAAAGAGCCGGTCGGCCACCGTCAGCGGCTTGACCCGTTCCAGCGCCTCGCCGAGCAAGGTTTGCGCGGAAAACAACCGGAGCAATTGTTTCGGCCGCGCGCGCCGGCTCAACGGCCAGAACCGTTCGCCGCTGCCGCCGGCGAGGATAAAAACAAAAATTTCGGGATGCTTGGGCATGGTTTTATGTATCCCCGCCGGCTGCGGATGGCGAGCTTTTTTCAGCGCGGCCCGCGCCGGCGCGCAAAAAAACCGCGCCGGGAGGGGCGCGGTTTTTGCTGGTGCGCAAAACGGTCAATCGGCCATTTCGCTAACACCTTTCTTGCGGGCTTTGATCGCGAGTTGCTTGGCTTTTTCATCGCCGTATTTCTTGATAGAGAAGGCTTTCTTGGCGACCTCGCCCGGCACCGGACTCCAAGTGGCTTGCCAGAAGCTGTAAACTCGGCCTTTGACGTCCTTGGTGATTTTGCTGACGCCGAGGATGCCGGTTTTGTTCTTGCGGCGGGCAATCTGGGCGAACGCCTTGCGGGGCATGCGCGCATATTTCTGGTCCAGTCCGGCGTAGTATTCGACCGCGACGACCAAGGCGTTTTCCTTGCCGCCGTGCGTGCGGTCCGAAAAGAATTTGGCGAAGCGCTTGCCGTTGCGGGTCAGGCGAACGTAATAACCGTGGTTATGTTTTTGGGGTTGGTCAATCCGGCAGACGCCCGGATGCTTCTTAGCTTTGCGTGTTTTTAATTTGGCCATATTTTTAATTTGATTAGTAATTAGCTCCTTGTCAAGCAATCTAGCAGTTGTTTGTGATTTGTCCAGCGATAGACGCCATTTTTTCAGTTAGCGACTATTTACGCCAAACGCGGCACCTCCAGCCAGCGTTTTTCCGCCCAGGATTTCAGGCCGAGTTCCGCCAATTGCACCCCCTTCGCGCCTTCCAGCAGCGACCAGCGGAACGGTTCGTTCTTGACGACGTGTTTCAGGAATAATTCCCATTGCACCTTGAAGGCGTTGTCGAAGACCTGGTTCGTCGGCA
>JAISBF010000089.1 GCA_031266335.1 Verrucomicrobiales bacterium | reverse complement strand
TATTCGGCGGTGCATATGGATGATATTGCGCGCGAGGCCGGGATGTCGAAGAAGACGTTGTACCTGCATGTGCGCTCCAAGGAGGAGTTGTTGCAGGTGTTGTCCGAGCGGATGCACGGGAAGTTTGAACGCCATAAGCGGGAGATGTTGCATTGCCGAAAGTTGTCGCTGGAGGAGAAGTTGTGCTTGCACACGGAGTTTTGCCGCGAGAAGTTGAATCGCTTGCACCCGGCGTTTTTCCTGGAGGTGAAGCGTCACGCGCCGCGGGTGTATGCGCGGATGATGGAGTTGCGGAATGAGGGGGTGACGCAGATGATTTCGGCGCTGCTGGCGCAGGGGCAGCGGGAGGGGGCGGTGCGGAAGGATTTGTCCATGCGCCTGGCCATTGAGTCGTTCCGCACGCTGGTGTTGAATGTGTTGCAGCCGGAGGTGTTGGCGGCGATGGATTTGACCGCGGCGCGGGCGTCGCGGGAAATCATGGAGTTGTTTTTTAGCGGAATTTTGGTCCGGGAACGGAAGTCGAGAAAGTGAGTTTTTTATGATGATAAAGATGTCAGGAATTTGGTCATGGTCGGCGGCGCTGCTGCTGGCGGGGTGCGGGGCGCGGGGGCCGGCAGCGGGTGACCGGCAGCGGCCGGCGCCGCCGGCGGTGGAAGTCGGGGTGATGGTGTTGCGGGCGCGGGCGCTGACGGTGACGTCGGAGTTGCCGGGGCGCACGGAGGCGTTTCGGGTCGCGGAGGTGCGGCCGCAGGTGGGCGGGATTGTGACGAAGCGGTTGTTCACGGAAGGCTCGGAGGTCGCGGCGGGGGCGCAGTTGTATCAGATTGACCCGAAGGTGTATGAGGCGGCGCTGGCGAGCGCGAAGGCGACGCTGGCGCGGGCGGAGGCGTCATTGTCGGCGGCGAAGTTGCTGGCGGAGCGGTATGCGCCGCTGGTGGTGGCGCGCGCGATTAGCAAGCAGGATTATGATAACGCGGTGTCGGCGCGGCTGGCCGCTGAGGCTGACGTGGCGGCGGGGCGCGCGGCGCTGGAGGCGGCGTTGATTAATCTCGCCTATACGAAGGTGACGGCGCCCATCGGCGGGCGCATCGGGCGCTCGACGATTACGGACGGGGCGCTGGTGACGGCGAACCAGCCGAATTATTTGGCGGTGATTCAGCAGTTGGACCCGATTTATGTGGATGTCACGCAGTCCAGTGTGGAGTTGTTGCGGTTGCGCAAGGACATTGAGCAGGGGCGGTTCAAGCGGGTCGCTGACAGTCAACTGGAATGCGCGCTGGTGTTGGAGGACGGCTCGGTGTACGCGGCGGCGGGGCGGCTGGAGTTTTCCGAGGTGACGGTGAACCGGCAGACGGGCGCGGTGACGTTGCGGGCGTTGTTCCCGAACGCTGACCGTCAGTTGTTGCCGGGGATGTTCGTGCACGCGCGCATCGCGGAGGGCGTGAACGAGCAGGCGCTGTTGGTGCCGCAGCAGGCGGTGTCGCGCAACAATCGTGGCGAGCCGACGGTGTGGGTGGTCACCGGCGACAAGGCGGAGTTGCGCATTGTCAGCGCGGAGCGCGCGTTGGGCGACCAGTGGGTCGTTAGCGCGGGCTTGCGGGCGGGCGACCGGGTGGTGGTCGAGGGGTGGCAGAAGTTGACCGCTGGCAGCGCGGTCAAGGCGGTGGAAGTTGCGTTGGAAAATTCCAAAATTCAAACGCCAAATTCCAAGAAAATCCCAACCGACGAAATATCAAATTCCAAACCTTCTGAGTCAACGTCAGCGGCGGAGCCAATGTCAGCGGACGTGAACGCGGGCACAGGCGCGGGGAAATAATTTGCACGGTATCCTGTCATGAAACTCGCGCGCTTTTTCCTCGACCGTCCGGTGTTCGCCTGGGTCATCTCCATCCTCATCATGCTGGCGGGATTGCTGGCGATGAAGACGCTGCCGGTGGCGCAGTATCCCGCCATCGCGCCGACGGCCATCAACATTGACGTGATGTATCCCGGCGCCAACGCGCAGACGGTGCAGGACACGGTGGTGCAGGTCATCGAGCAAAAGATGAACGGCATCGACAATCTCGAATACCTCTCCTCGGCTAGCCAGGCGGACGGCTCGATGAGCATCACGCTGACGTTCAAGCAGGGCACCGACCCCGACATCGCGCAGGTGCAGGTGCAGAACAAGTTGCAGCTCGCCATCCCGCTGCTGCCGCTGGAGGTGCAGCAACAGGGCATCCGCGTCACCAAGGCGGTGAAAAATTTCCTGCTGGTCGTCGGCCTCATCTCGCCGAACGGGACGTGGAGCCAGTATGACCTGACCGATTATTTGGTGTCCAACGTGCAGGACCCGGTCAGCCGCACCGCCGGCGTCGGCGACTTCACGGTGTTCGGCAGCCAGTATGCCATGCGCATCTGGCTCGACCCGGCCAAGCTGCTTAACTACCAACTCACCGTCAGCGACGTGACCGCCGCCGTGCGCGCGCAGAACGTGCAGGTGTCCGCCGGCGAACTCGGCGGCGCGCCCTCGGTGCGCGGGCAGCGGCTCAACGCCACCATCATCGGCCCCACGCGCTTGCAGTCGCAGGAGGAGTTCGGCGCGATTTTGCTGCGGGTGAACGACGACGGCGCGCAGGTGCGGTTGCGCGACGTGGCGACGTTCGAGCTTGGCCCGGAGACCTACGCCATCAACGCGCGCTACAACGGCCAGCCCTCGGCGGGCCTCGGCATCAAGCTCGCCACCGGCGCCAACGCCCTCGCCGCGCGCGACGCGGTGCTCAAGACGATGGAAAGCCTGAAACCGTATTTCCCGGAGGACATGACCTACATCCTGCCCTACGACACCACGCCGTTCGTGCGCCTGTCCATCGAGGAAGTCATCGAGACGCTGATTGAGGCGGTGGTGCTGGTGTTCCTGGTGATGTATTTGTTTTTGCAAAACATCCGCGCCACGCTGATACCGACCATCGCGATTCCGGTCGTGCTGCTCGGCACCTTCGCGGTGCTGGCGGTGTGCGGGTTTTCCATCAACACGCTGACGATGTTCGCGATGGTGCTGGCTATCGGGCTGCTGGTGGACGACGCCATCGTCGTGGTGGAAAACGTCGAGCGGGTGATGAGCGAGGAGGGCCTGTCGCCGATGGCGGCGACGCGCAAGTCGATGGGCCAAATCACCGGCGCGCTGGTCGCCATCGCGCTGGTGTTGTCGGCGGTGTTCGTGCCGATGGCCTTCTTCGGCGGCTCCACCGGCGTGATTTACCGGCAGTTCTCCATCACCATCGTCAGCGCCATGCTGCTGTCCGTCGTCGTCGCCGTCATCCTGACGCCGGTGCTGTGCGCGAAATTGTTGAAGCCGATTCCGAAAGGCGGCCACGTCGGCGCGACGCGCGGCCCGATCAAGTGGTTCAACCTCGGCTTCAACCGCAGCAACGAGCTGTATCGCCGGGGCGTGGGCTGGACCTTGCGCCGCGCCGTGCGCTGCGGGGTGATTTACCTCGCCATCGTCGGCGTCACCGGCTGGCTGTTCCTCCGCATCCCCGCGTCGTTCCTGCCGGAGGAAGACCAGGGCTACGTGATGGTCATGGTGCAACTGCCGCCCGGCTCGACGATGGAGCAGACCATCGCCGCCAGCGACGCGGTGCGCGATTACATCCTCAAGGAGGAAAGCGACGCGGTGAAATCGGTGTTCAACATCGTCGGCTTCAGCTTCGCCGGGCGCGGGCAAAACTCCGCGATGGCGTTCATTGACCTGAAAGACTGGCACCTGCGGAACAAGCCCGAACTCAAGGCCCAGGCCGTCGCCGCGCGCGCGATGAAAAACCTGGCGCGCCTCCGCCACGCGCAAATCTACGTCACCACCCCGCCGGCGGTGATGGAACTGGGCAACGCCAGCGGCTTCGACTTCGAGTTGCAAGACCGCGCCGGCCTCGGCCACGAGCGGCTGCTCGCCGCGCGCAACCAGTTGCTCGGCCTCGCCGCTGCCAGTGACCAACTCGTCGCCGTCCGTCCCAACGGCATGGAAGACGCCGCGCAATACCAACTGACCGTTGACCGCGAGAAAGCCAGCGTCCTCGGCGTCCCGCTCCCCGCCGCGCATGAGACGCTGAGCGTGGCGTGGGGTTCCGCCTACGTCAACGACTTCATCGACCGCGGGCGCGTGAAAAAAGTCTTCATGCAAGGCATCGCCGACGCGCGCATGATGCCGGACGACCTCGGCAAATGGTATGTCCGCAACACCGTCGGCGACATGGTGCAATTCTCCTCCTTCACCAACGCCGCGTGGGTGCAGGGGCCGCAAAAACTGGAGCGTTACAACGGCGTGCCCGCGTTTGAAATCCTCGGCCAGGCCGCGCCAGGCCGCAGCAGCGGCGAGGCGATGAAAGTCATGGAGCGACTGGCCGGCGAACTGCCGCGCGGCGTCGGCTTCGAGTGGACCGGTCTCTCGTTCGAGGAACGCCTCGCCGGCGCGCAAGCCCCCGCGCTCTACGCCATCTCCGTGCTCATCGTCTTCCTGTGCCTCGCCGCGCTGTACGAAAGCTGGTCCGTGCCGCTGTCAGTGATGCTCGTCGTGCCGCTGGGCATCCTCGGCACCGTCAGCGCCACCTACTTCCGCGGCCTGGCCAACGACGTGTACTTCCAAGTCGGCCTGCTCACCACCGTCGGCCTCGCCGCCAAGAACGCGATATTAATCGTCGAATTTGCCAAAGATTTCTTCGACCACGGCATGGCGCTGACCGAGGCCGCCGCCAGCGCCGCCTTCCAGCGTCTGCGCCCGATATTAATGACCTCGCTGGCCTTCATCCTCGGCGTCCTCCCGCTGGCCGTCACCCAAGACGCCGGCAGCGGCGCGCAAAACGCCATCGGCACCGGCGTCATCGGCGGCATGTTGACTGCGACCTTCCTCGCCATCTTTTTCGTCCCGCTATTCTTCGTGCTGATGCTGAAACTATTCCGCGTAAAACCGCGCCACGCGGCGGAGACGACACCGTCAGCGGAGGTAAAATCATGAATGCGAACAGAAACGCTGAACTACCCCGTCCGCTCCGCGGCCACCCCTTCACGGCAGGGGAATTAGCTCACGCAGGGGCATGGGCGGTGGAGGGAGGCCGGCGTCAGCGCGGCCACTGCCAACCGCGAGGAACCAGAAATATGCGCTAGCCCCTGTTCAGCTTGCGGCTTTCCGGTACAACCCATGCGCGCGAATATATTCCTCCACGCGCCCGTGCACCAACCCCGTCACCGTCAGCCCCGCCCGAATCCGGCGGCGAATCTCACTGGCGGCGACCGCGGGAATTTCCTCCGCCGGCCAATGGTACACCGGCCCGGTGTGACCATCAGCGGGCGTGACCGGCAGCGGCCCGGCGCCCGCCCGCCGGAACACGTAAATATCCAGCCCCGCGCTCCATTCCGCGAACCGCCGCCAGCGCGGGAAGGCAAGATATTGGTCCATCCCCACCATCAGCGCCAGCCGCATTCCCGCGAATTTTTCCCGCAAGAACGCCAGCGTCTGCCACGTGAACGACACCCCGCCCCGGTCCAGTTCATGCGTTGAAATCTCCACCCCCGCCACCCCGTCGAACGCCAGTTCCAACATCCGCTGGCGGTGAACCCCGGCGGCGGGTGGCTCATGGTCAGCGTCCGTCTTGTGCGGCGACAAATAACACGGCATCACCACCACCCGCGACAACCCCAGGCCCGCTGCCGCGCGCGCCATCCGCTCATGCCCCGTGTGCACCGGGTCGAACGTCCCGCCAAATAAAGCAACCGTCATCATCAATGGCGGATTATAGCATTTCACCTTGGCCTGACAACATGACTATATTCAATTCCCCGCGCGAAGACGCAGAGCCGCGGAGTTTTTGATTAGAATCATACTCTGCGGCTCCGCGTCTCTGCGCGAACTTTGTTTTTGTGGTTCTATCCCATGCGTTCATCGCAGATACGGCGCGGCCTTGGCCAGCACGGCGCTGACGGTCAGGCCGTGCTCCTCGCGCAACTGGCTTTCCCGGCCGTGCTCGATAAACACATCCGGCCAGCCGACCCGCACGACGGGCGTCGCGGAACGCAGGGTGGACAGTTCCTCCAGCACCGCGCTGCCGAAGCCGCCGGGCAGCGCGTGGTCTTCCAGCGTGATGACCAGGTCGGCGTCAGCGCCGTGTTGCCGCAGGGTGGCGGTGTCGAGGGGCTTGGCGAAGCGGGCGTTAATGATGGCGGGGTCGTAACCGCGCGCGGTGAGTTCGTCGGCCAATTGTTGCGCGAGGTCGCCCATGCGCCCGTAGAACCAGAGCGCCACTTGCCGCCCGGCGCGGATGACCTCGGCCTGGCCGATGGTCAGCGCGCGCGGTTGGGCCTTGACCGGCACGCCGCCGGCGGCGCCGCGCGGGTAGCGGATGGCGATGGGGCCGGGGTGCGTCACCGCCGTGTGGAGCATGTCCACGAACTCGTCCTCGTCCTTCGGCGACATGTGCACGAGGTTGGGGATGCAGCGGAGGTAGGCGATGTCGAAGAGGCCGTGGTGCGTCGGCCCGTCGTCGCCGCTGATGCCGCCGCGGTCCAGACAGAAGACGACCGGCAGGTTTTGCAGGCAGACGTCGTGGACGACCATGTCAAACGCGCGTTGCATGAACGTGGAGTAAATGGCGACGACGGGCCGGTAGCCCTTGGTCGCCATGCCCGCCGCGAAGATGACGGCGTGTTCCTCGGCGATGCCGACATCGAAGTAACGGTCGGGAAATTTCGGCTGGAAGCGCTCAAGGCCGGTGCCGTTGGGCATGGCGCAGGTGATGGCGACGAGCCGGTCATCGGCAGCGGCGAATTTCGCCAAGTGGTCGCCGAGGAGTTGGGAGAAGGTGGGCGTGGCGTTGACGCTGGCGGCCTCGCCGGTGCTGGGGTCGAACGCGGGGGTGCCGTGGAAGGCCTTGCGGCGCGTCATGGCCGGCTCGTAACCGCGGCCTTTCTCGGTGAGGACGTGGAGGAGGACGGGCGTTTCCTGCAATTTGGCAAACTCGAAGGTTTTGATGAGCGTCGGAATGTCGTGGCCGTCCACGGGGCCGTAGTAGGTGAGGCCGAGTTCCTCGAAGATGACGCTGGGCAGCAGAAAGCCCTTGGTGACTTCCTCGGCGCGGCGGAAAATGCGCGCCGCCTTGGGGCCGCCGATGCGCTCGATGAAGCGGGCGGCGCGCTCGTGGAGGTAGGCGTAGTTTTCGTTGGTGACGATGTTGTTGAGGTAGTTGGCGATGGCGCCGACGTTTTTGTCAATGGACCACTTGTTGTCGTTGAGGACGACAAGCATACGCTTGGTGGTGGTGGCGATGTTGTTCAGCGCCTCGTAAGTGACGCCGCAGGTGAGCGCCGCGTCGCCCGCCAGCGCGACGATGTGCTCCCTGCTGCCGCGCAAGTCGCGCGCCTTGGCCATGCCCAGCGCGGCGGACAGCGCGGTGCCGGCGTGTCCCGCGCCGAAGCTGTCATGCGGGCTTTCCGCGCGGTTCATGAAGCCGTTCAGTCCCCCGCCCTGCCGGATGGTGTGGAATCGCGCGCGGCGGCCGGTGAGCAATTTATGCACGTAGGACTGGTGGCTGACATCGAAGGTGAAGTTGTCGCGGAGCGTGTCGAAGACGTAATGCATGGCGATGCACAACTCCACCACGCCGAGGTTCGGCCCAAGGTGCCCGCCGTTCTTGCTCGCCACGGTGACGAGTTCGTCGCGGATTTCCTGCGCCAGCGCCGGCAACTGCTCCAGCGGGACTTTTTTCAAATCCGCCGGACTGTCAATGGTATCCAGGATGCGTGCCATAATGTTTTAGAACAGTGAGATTTCCGGGCCGTCGGTTTTTTCCCTGACCGTCAACGGCGGCGCGGCGACCTTGGCGTTGGCGCCGTCAGCGTCCAACTCCGACCGTCGCACCTTCCCCGTCTGGTCCCGCGTCAACAGTTCAATCTTCTGCTCCGCCGCCGTCAACTTCTCCCCGCAAAACGCCAGCAACTTCATCCCCTCCTCGTAATTGCCGATGATGCTGTCCAGCGGCAACTGCGCCGACTCCATCCGCGCCACGATTTCCTCCAGCCGCGCCACCGCATCCTCGAACGTCAGGTTGTCTTTGCTCTTGGCCATACCGTGATATTTTATCAGTCAGCGGGACAAAGTCCAATCCTCAATCTTCAACGTCGGAACCCGTGAAAATTCCCTGATGTTGTTTGTCACCAAAACCCCGTTCCGTGACAAAGTCGTCGCGGCGATAACCAAATCATTGGGGCCGATGACCCGTCCTTTTTGTTCCAACTCCGTCCTGAGTTCGCCATAGCTCGCGGCGGCTTGGGCGTCAAACGGCGTCACCGTCAGCGGACGCAGGAACCTTTGAACCTTCTCCATGTTTTGCCGCGCCTTTTCGCTCTTCCGCGCGCCGTAAATGAGTTCGGCGACCACCATTGACGGCAAACAAAAATCCCCGGCTTGGCAGGACAAAAATTTTTCCGTCAGCCGGGGAAATTTCCCGTTCAAAAGAAACACGCAAATATTCGTGTCCAGAAAATAACTCATAACCGCTCCCGTCTGGCATCGGCGGTTGTGGCCGGCTCCTCCGGGGTCGTGAAGGTTTCATCCGTGATGGAACCCAGCGTGGCCAAAAAGTCGTCCGACCAGTTGCCGTTGCCGGCAAAATGCTCGGTCAAAATCCGCGCGACATATTTCGAGAGCGAGGTGCGGGCGGCTTTGGCGCCTTTTTGCACACTGAGAATCGTATGGTCGTCCAGATATAAGGATAATTGGGACATCTATCGCCTCCTTTCAACAGGCAAGTATAAGATATACTTGTCCGGCTTGGGTTGTCAAGCCTCCGGCGCGACCCGCGCGGCGACCTCGCCGTCGGCGACGCGGAGTGTGACGGTTTGCGCCGCGGCCAGCGCGCGCTTGCTCCGCAATACCTCGCCGTCGGTGTTGAAGATGATGGCGTAGCCGCGTTGCAGGGTTTGTTGCGGGGAGAGCAGGCGGAGTTGGCCGGCTTTCGTTTGCAGGAGTTTGCGGAGGTCGGCGAAATGACGCGCCGGCGCTGACCGTGACCAGCGCTGGCGCAAGGTCTCCACGCGGTCGCGCGCGCGCTCCGCCGCGCGTGACAGGCTGCGGCGCAGGGCGGCGTCGTAATCGTCGAGGCGTTGAAACATTTGCCCGACGATGCGGACGGGTTCGCGGAAGACGTAATGGTCACGGTTGGCGGCGAGCCGCCAGCGGGCTTTTTCCAAAAAATCCGCCGCCGCGCGCCGCAGGTTCTCCTGGCCGGCGGCGAGGCGCTCCGCCCACTCACTGTCAGCGAGGCTCACCAACTCCGCCGCCGCCGACGGGGTCGGCGCGCGCAGGTCGGCGGCGAAGTCGCAGATGGTAAAATCAATCTCGTGCCCGACGCCGCTGATAATGGGCAGCGCCGACGCCGCCACCGCGCGCGCCACCGCCTCCTCGTTGAACGCCCACAAATCCTCCAAGCTCCCCCCGCCGCGCGCGACGATGATGACGTCAACCTCGGCGCGCCGGTTCAGTTCGCCAATGGCGGCGGCGATTTCCCCCGCCGCGCCGCCGCCCTGCACGCGGACGCCGAACACTTGCACCGCCAGCCGCGGGCAGCGCCGACCGATGATTTGCAAAAAGTCGCGCAACGCCGCGCCCGTCGGCGAGGTGACGACGGCAATCTTCTCAGGGAACACCGGCAGCGGCTTCTTCCGCCCCGCGTCAAACAACCCCTCCGCCTGCAACTTCCGCTTCAACGCCTCGAACTGCTCCTGCAAACTCCCCTTCCCCAGCGGCGTCATGCGCGTCACGCGGATTTGGTAATCCCCGCGCGGCTCGTACACCGTCAACTCGCCGCTGACGATGACGCTCTGCCCGTCGGCGGGCGCGAACTTCAAATACCCCGCCACCCCGCGAAACATCACCGCGCGCACCTGACTGCCGGCGTCCTTCAGCGTGAAATAAATATGCCCCGACGCCTGCCGGCGCAAATTGGAAATCTCCCCGCGCACGCTGACGCTGCCGATGCCGTCCTTCAGCAGCCCGCGCACGGCGGCGTTCAACTCACTCACAGTCAGCGTTCGCTCAGACATAAGATAAATCCGCAGATGACGCAGATTCCCGCAGATTGAGAACCAGACGCTTGTATTGAAGTTGTTTGGCCCCGAAGTTTAACAACAAACCTTTCCGCAAACGCGACGCCTTTAAGTAATTGATGACCTGCGCCTCCTCCACCGTTGACAAACACGCCAAGGCTTTAAGCTCCACCACCACCGCGTCGAAACAAAAAAAGTCCGCCTTGTAATAAACCGGCAACGCCTGCCCCCGATAATAAACCGGCAACTCCACCTCCCGCCTGAACGGAATTTCCCTGCCCGCAAACTCCCGCGCCAGCGCCTCTTGATAAACCACCTCCAAAAAACCACACCCCAATTCCCCATGCACCGCCATCGCCGCGCCAATAATGGCATAGGTCAACTCATCCCTAACCTTATCTGCGTTAATCTGCGTCATCTGCGGATACTTTCTGTTGAATCCTCTCCACCCGCAGCGCCTTCCCCGTCTCCTCGTCAATCTCCACGAACACACCGTCGGCCTGCGGTTGCGCGGCGCTGACGGTCATCTTCACCGGCAACAACGTCCGGTACCGCTCCAAGATCGGCCCCTTGTCGCGCCCGATGACCGAGTCGTGCCCGCCGCAAAAACCCGCGTCCGTCAAGTACGCCGTGCCGCCGGGCAAAATCTTCTCGTCCGCCGTCTGCACGTGCGTGTGCGTGCCGAACACCGCCGACACCTGACCGTCAACGGCCAGCCCGAAGGCGATTTTCTCCGAAGTCGTCTCCGCGTGAAAATCCACCAGGATACACTTCGTCTCCCGCCGCGCCTGCTCCAGCACCGCCGGCAGGCCGAGCACCGGATTATCCACCGGCGCCGGCATGAACGTCCGCCCCAGCGCGCTGATGACGCCGAGTTTCTTCCCGTTGCCGCTGACCGTGACCCAGCCCGCGCCCGGACAGCCGGCGGGGAAGTTGAACGGGCGCACCAGCCGCGGCTCCTGCGCGAAGAACGGCAAAATCTCGCGCTGGTCCCAAGCGTGGTCGCCGAGGGTGATGACATCCACCTTGCAGCGCAACAGCTCGTACACCAAGCGCGGCGTGATGCCGTGACCGCCGGCGGCGTTCTCGCCGTTGACCACCAGAAAATCCGGCGCGAATTTTTCCAACAGCAGCGGCGCCGCCGCCTTCACCGTCTCCCGCCCGGGTTCCCCGACCACATCGCCTAAAAATACCACACGCATAAGCTGCCCATGTTACGCGCCGAAAGCCAAATTCCAAACATATATTCCCGCCCTGGGAACGCGGGGCTCCTGCCCCGCATGTGCACCAGCGGGGCGGGAGCCCCGCGTTCCCAGGACCGCCGCCCCACGCTCCAGCGTAGTTTCACCGTCACGCGCGGCGGCGGCGGCGGTGCCACCATACCAGCACGAGGGTGAGGCCGGCGCCGACGGCGGTCAGCACGCAAGCGTTCGGCTCAGGGATGACGCTGGCGCTGTTGAGGAAATCGCTCTGGTCCAACCGCAGACCGTACAGTTGCGCGTGCTGCACGCCTTCAAAGCTGATGTCGAAGGACGCTATGTCAACGTAGGCGGACAAATCCCACTGCAACGCGTAGGTGTTGATGTACACCGGCTCATCGCCCGACGGCATCGCCATCGTGCCGTTGTAAAACTTGTCCAGCACGGCCGTGTAATCCGCCACCGCCAACTCCACCGTGCCGCCATCGCCCAAGGTCAACGTCAGCGCCGGCAGGACATGGTCATAAAAGTCATACGTCCACGCCTCGCCGATGCTCACTTGGAACACCACCGACCGCACCCCGGCCACCGGCGTCAAGTCCCGCACCATCAGCGTCCCGCCCTGAAAATTGATGTTGCTGCTCATCCCCCCGTAATAAATACTCGCGCTGGCAAAGTACGGCCCGCCGCCCGACCCGTTGGCAACCTTCACCAACTGCGCGTCCCCGCCGCCCGACTGCGAGGCGACTGGCGACCACATCGTCTGGCCCGGATAATTACCCGTCCCCGGATTGGCCGCGGCGGTGAGAGTATCCCACACATCCGTGACTTGATTGCCGCCGAGGGCGAAGTCCTGGAGCTTGAGTTGATATTGCGCGGACACGGGCAGCGCGGTTAATAACGACGAGGCCAGCGTCAACGCCAGCGTCATCCCGGTTAGTCTTGATTTAATAACCATACGCCGGCGAGCATACGCCGACCGCCGCCGCCGCGCACACTTCGCCTTGCGCCGCGCCTGCTCCAGATTGCGCCCGCCACCAAACAACCCTTGTCCCGCGCCCCCCGCCGCCTAATCTGGACGCCATGCCCGCCCCCGTCCCACTCACCGAGCGCCCGCTCTGGAACCAAGTCATCGGCACTTGGCGCCAACTCCACGGCCGCATCGCCGACACCGGCGCCAGCATCGAATGGCACGACTTCCGCCTCGCCGCCGACTTCGACTGGGCGCGCACCTTCCACCCCGACTGCCTCGAAATCTGCCTCAACTACACCGGCGCCGCCGACTTCGCCCTGCCCGGCCAAAAATTCACCCTCGCCGAAAACCAACTCGCCTGGTACCTCCCCGGCCGCCAGCCGCTGACCGCCACCCGCCGCGCCGCCACCATCCACCGCTTCTTCACCCTCGAAATCAGCCGCCGCTACCTCGCCCGCCAATTCGCCGCCACCATCAACCACCTGCAAACCCCCGTCCGCGCCTTCCTCGACCCCGACCGCCCGTTCGACTCCCACGTCCACACCGCCCCCCTCACCAGCCACCTGTTAGTCCTGCGCCAAATCCTCCTCGCCCCGCCCGTCCCCCCCGCCGCCCAACCGTGGTGGTACCAAGGCAAAATCCTGGAAATCATCACCCACACCCTCTTCGCCGCGCCGCCGCCCGACGAAATCTTCACCCAAGGCCACAACCGCCAAAAACAAGAACGCGTCGAACGGGCGCGCTACCTGCTGGAGCGCGACATGGAAAACCCGCCGTCCCTCGGCGACCTCGCGCGCGAAGCGGGCTGCAGCCCCTACCACCTCAGCCGCCTGTTCGCCGAAGCCACCGGCGTCAGCATCCCGAAATACCTCCGCATGAAACGCATCGAAAAAGCCGCCGCCCTCATCCTCAGCGGCAAACAAAACGTCACCCACGCGGCCTTCGCCGTCGGCTACTCCAGCCTGAGCGCCTTCACCAAAGCCTTCGTCGAACAAATCGGCGTCTGCCCCGGCCTCTACGGCATCACCAAATGCCGTCAATGCTTCATCCGCCCCCCCCACCCCCGCCGCCCCGCCAAACCTGGTTCCTAGCGGTTAAGCTAGGCTCCCGCCCTGGGAACGCGGGGCTCCTGCCCCGCATTTGCACCAGCGGGGCGGGAGCCCCGCGTTCCCAGGACCGCCGCCCCACGCTCCAACGTAGTTCCCCGCGCGCAGCGGGGCGTCCGCGCCAGCGGACGGGATAGCCATGCCCCTGCGTAAGCTAATTCCCCTTCCGTGAAGGGGTGGCGGCGCCAGCCGACGGGGTAGTTCAGCGTTCGGGCGCGGTGATGCGCCCCCGGCAAGGACGCGGACGCCCATTTTAAGCCCCCTTAAAATCATTACCACCTTCCTTAAAGCCGTTGCAAGTTTCCTTAAAACCATCACCGGCCCCCTTACAACCGTTTTAAGCTTCCTTAAAATCATCACAAGCTTCCTTAAAATTTTTGCCAGTTTCCTTAATGCCGCCGCCGGCCCCCTTGCCACCGTTTTAAGTTTCCTTAAAATCATCACAAGTTTCCTTAAAATTTCCGCCAGCTTCCTTAACGCCGCTTTAAGCTTCCTTAAAATCGCTGCAAGCTCCCTTAAAATCGTCGCAAGCTTCCTTAAAACCACTGCCGGTTTACTTAAAATCGCCGCCGGCTCCTTTAAAATTATTACCGGCTTCCTTAAGATTTTCGCCAACTTACTTAAGACTTTCGCCAGCTTCCTTAAAATCACGTCAAACGCGCTTAAAATGTATGACGGGGCCTATGCCAGCGTTAAGGGAAACTAGAAAGCTGAAAACAGAAAGCTGAAATTATTTCTGCTTTCAGCTTTCGGCTTTCAGCTTTCGCCTATCCCAAACATTACGCCCCCCGCAACCCCCAGCACCCCCACCGCAACCCCAAGACAGCGCCCCCCCGCCGCCACCGCTATCCTTGACGGCGCCATGCACAAAGCCTTCACCCTCACCGAACTCCTCGTCACCGTAACCATCGTGGCCATCCTCGGCGCCCTCAGCGTCGGCGGCGTCACCAAAGTCCTCGCCACCGCCCGCAAGACCGCCGAAATCTCCGCCGGCCGCACCCTCGCCATCGCCTACCTTGACCACGCCACCGACCACGACGGCCAATACCTCCCCGGCATGGACTTCCGCGTCACCTCCCTCCCCGACCTCCCCGGCGCCATGGCCCACACCTGCCAGCGCTACCCCTTCCGCCTCGCCCCCTACTTCAATAACAACCTCGCCGTCCTCCTCGCCGGCCAAAACCGCGCCGCCATCCGCGCCATCAACAACGGCAGCGAGACCGGCGCGATGTATGATTACCTCGTCAGCTGCTTCCCCTCCTTCGGCATGAACATCCACCTCATCGGCGGCCAAGTGGACGCCCTGGGCCGCCCCACCTACCCCCGCGACTGCCTCACCACCGCCGCCGCCGGCGGGCGGCTAAACCTCATCCTCTTCGCCACCGCCGCCAGCACCGACGGCACCACGCGCGTCGAAGGCTTTAACCAAATCATCCCCCCCGCCGTCGCCGGCTGGCGCGCCCCCGCCCGCCGGACCGACGCGGTAAACCCCGGCGACGTCGGCAACCTCGACGCCCGCTACCACGGCAAAGCCCTCGTCATCTTCCTCAACGGCAGCGTGCAAGAACTCACCCTGCGCGAACTGCAAGACATGCGCCTCTGGTGCCAAGCCGCCGCCGACCTCGACGACCCCAACTACCTCCCGCAATGAATCTCTGCCCATATCATTGGTTCAAGCACCGGCGGGAAACTCCAAACTCCAAGCTTCAAATTCCAAGTAAATCCCAAACTCCAACGACCAAATCCCAAACAGAACCGCCCCGTCCGCCGCCGCCCCCCCTCGAAGTGGCATCACCCGCCCAAGCCCCTGCGCCAGCAAATTCCCCTTCCGTGAAGGGGTGGCCGCGAAGCGGACGGGGTAGTTCAGCGTTAAAAGAAAGAACCCTGAACGCTAAACTACCCCGTCTGCTAACGCAGACAGTTTGGAATTTTGTCATTGGAGTTTGGAATTTACTTGGAACTTGGAGCTTAAAGTTTGGAATTTGGAATTCCCCCACCCCGCCAGCCAAACCCCGCCCCCGCTGCCCTTTCCACGCCCCCCGCCCAACCTCCGCCACTTCCCCTTACGCCAACCCCGACGGCACCTTCCCCACCCGCGAGATGCGCCCCCACCTCGGCGGCGGCGACCCCGTCCCCGCCGACCGCGCCCGCGCCGCCTACCCCCACTGGACCCCCACCGACCCGCTGGCCGTCTACCTCCACATCCCCTTCTGCCGCCACCGCTGCGCCTTCTGCCCCTTCTACCTGAACCGCCACTACCCCGGCAGCAGCCGCGACTACACCGACTTGTTATTGCAAGAAATCGCCCTCACCCCCGCCGACCGCGCCCGCCCCCTGCGCGCCATCTACCTCGGCGGCGGCACCCCCGGCGACCTCGCCGCTGCCGACCTCGCCCGCCTCCTCACCCGCCTGCGCGCAACCTGGCGTTGCGACGCCGACACTGAAATCACCGTCGAAACCCGCCTGCGCGGCTTCACCGTTGACCAAGCCCGCGCCTGCCTCGACGCCGGCGCCACCCGCTTCTCCCTCGGCGTCCAAACCACCGACACCCGCCTCCGCCGCAGCCTCGGCCGCCTCGCCGACCGTGAGGAACTGCTCGCCACCCTCCGCCAAGTCGGGCAACTGCACGGCGCGCGACTGTCCGCGGACCTGCTCTACGGCCTCCCCGGCCAAACCCCCGCAATGGTGCGTGAAGACATCCGCCTCCTCGCCACCCAAACGCCCCTCGCCGCCATCACCTTCTACGAACTCATCAACTTCCCCGCCAGCCCCATGAACCGCGCCATCACCGCCGGCCGCCTCCCCCCGCTGCCCGACCACACCCAACTCGCCGCCATCTACCACACCGCCGTCGCCGCCCTCGCCCACGCCGGCTTCCACCGCCACACCCTCGTCCACTGGCGCCGCGACCCCCGCGAAACCGCCGCCTACAACCTCCACGTTAAAAGCGGCGCCGACCTCATCCCCCTCGGCTCCGGCGCCGGCGGCATCATCAACGGCCACCAACTCACCCTCACCCGCGACCTCGCCGAATACCGCGCCCTCATCCACCGCGGCCAAAAACCCATCGCCAGCGCCACCCGCCTCCACCCCGCCCGCCGCCAACTCCACAGCGCCATCAGCCTCGCTCTCGAACACCGCCGCCTCCCCCCCTTCCCCGGCGACAAACCCATCTCAACCCTCCTGCGTCAATGGCAAACCGTCAACCTCCTAACCCCCGACCACCACCTAACCCCCGCCGGCGAATTTTGGTCCAAAACAATGGAACACCACCTCCTAACCGCCACCGCGCAACGCTGAAACACCCGGAATGTAACGGCAGCCAACCGTGAAAATTCCCCTTCCGTGAAGGGGTGGCGCGGAGCGCCGGGGTAGTTCAGCGTTTGGGGCGAGGTCCCGGTTAACGCTGAACTACCCCGTCCGCTCCGCGGCCACCCCTTCACGGAAGGGGAATT
>JAISBF010000019.1 GCA_031266335.1 Verrucomicrobiales bacterium | reverse complement strand
CGGGGGTAGTCAACCGCATGGGGAATGGAATGAGTAAAATTCCACGGAGAACTTAAGAAATCGGGGCAAGAGTCATACGTGAGCGCGTGAGCGCGTGAGCGCGTGAGCGCGTGAGCGCGGTATACTTACGTTATGACTTATCTCTCTCATCTTCAGCGGGTTAGCGGGGTGTTACTTTGGCTTGGGCTACTGGGCTTTCTTGGTAGTTAGTAGATAGCATGTAGTAGGTAGCATTGGTTTTTCCCGATAACGGGATGGGACGATATGGAATCGGGCGGGCCAACGCAAGGATTTTTTTAATTTTTTTTTCACCACCGCTGGACACCGATGAACACGGATTGTTGTTTGTTTTTTTATCCGTGTCCATCGGTGTCCATCCGTGGTTAGAGGAAAATTTTATTTGCTGCCCGGTTTGCTCGCCGGGATTCCCGCCAAATCCGGCGGCAATTGGTCGGCCGAAAAGGTCGCCACCGTCAGCCGCAACAGCGAGATGAACGGCGCGCCAAAATCCGGCTGCCGCGCGCCGCTGCGGTCCACGATGCACAGCACCGCCGCCACGTCGCCGCCGCCGTCGCGCACGATGCGGCACACCTCGTGCACCGCGCTGCCGGTGGTCACCACGTCCTCGCACACCAGATAGCGCGCGCCGCGGGTGATGTCGAACCGCCGCACCGTCAGCGCCCCCTCGTGTTTCTCGGCAAAGATATGTTTCAGCCTCAGGTGCCGCGCCACATCGTGCCCGACCAGGATGCCGCCCATCGCCGGCGAGATGACCTCATCGGCCGCGACGCCACGCGCCCGTTCCGCCAGCGCCGCGCAAATTTCCGCCGACAGCACCGGCCACTGCAACAAATGCGCGCACTGGAAAAACTGCCGGCTGTGCAACCCCGACCGCAGGACAAAATGGCCTTCTTTCAATGCGCCAGTGCTTTTGAACAACCGTAATAAATTTTCCGCAGTCATGACGCAAAGATATCGGGAAATTCCAAATTCCAAAATCCAAATTCCAATTAATTTTCAAAATTCAAATTTCAAATTCCAAACAAAACACCGCTGCCGCGCAAGCTGCGCTATTTGGATTTTTTCAATTGGAATTTGGAGCTTGGAGTTTGGAATTTGCCGCTACGCGGCCGCCACTGCCTCAATCTCCACCTTCGCCCCGCGCGGCAGCGCCGCCACCTGTACCGTCGAGCGCGCCGGAAACGGCTCGGCGAAAAATTCCGCGTACACTTGGTTCATGGCCACGAAATCCCGCAAGTCGGTCAGGAACACCGTGGTCTTGACCACCGCTGACAGTGACGCCCCGCCAGCGGCCAGCACATTTCGCAGATTGGTCAGCACCTGCCGCGTCTGCGTCGCAAGGTCCGCGCCGGCCAGTTCGCCGCCGACGGTCAGTGGAATTTGTCCCGACGCGAAAATCAACCCGCCCGCCTTGATGGCCTGCGCATACGGCCCCACTGCCTGGGGCGCCTGGTCGCTGGTGACAACAATTTTGCTCATATCCCGTTACTAGCGTCAACCGCGCCGCTGTCAATCACCGCCGCGGCGGCGCGCTGTCCGGCGCGCCACCGTCAGCGCTTATTTTCGCTCGGCGTTGGTTCGTCCGTTGGCGCGTTCAACAAGCGCGCCGTCAGCACCACAACCAGCTGCTCGTCATTGAACTCCGCCTGCGCCGCCGTCAACTCCGGGTCGGGCGCCCGCATCATCACGCTCTCGCCGTCTCGCAAATTGTTAAGCAGCGTTCGCTCATGCAGCCGCAATATCGGCGTCTGCACGGTTTTTTGCTCGCTGCCGTAATGCAAAAATCCCTCCACCACGGTCAGCATCAGCCTCGACCGCAACGCGATTTTTCCTTCCGCCCAAGCCGTCCGAATCTCCATCGTAAGCCCCACATCCTGTAGCGTGAATTGCGCCGGCTGACGGTCATGGTTCCAAGGCATGGGATACCGCAACTCGCGCGTCGCCTTGATTTTCACGTCTTTTCCCAAAATCGTCCGCGCCGTCGATTCCGCGGCCAAGACCCCGCCCGCGTCCGTCACCGTTTTGATCATTTGCGCGCGGTTCATGCCGACCCAAGGCTCCTTGGGCAACTTCGCCTTCTTCGGCACGGCGAAAACCTGCGCGTCAATCGCCGCCATCCGGCCCGCGACGCGCGCCGCTGATACTGCCCTTGGCGCCGTCTTTAGCAACGCCGTGAGTTGTTCCAATTGTGCCGCCGTGTTGCGCACCACTAACTTTTGTTTTTCAGGCACATACACCACTTGCGTGCCGCGCAAAAACGCGACGCCTTTTTCGACGAGTTCCTGTTTCACCGCGTCCACGGTCAGCGTCTCGATGGGCGCGGAAAAAAAGCCGTCCGGCACCGCGAACGCCCGCACCAGCAGCGGCTCATTGATTTCGACCCTGGGGAAAACATACACCGCCTGCTCCTCCACCCGGTAGGTGTACGGCACCAGCGTCTGGATCACCTCCAGGATTTTCTCCAGCGACACACTGGTGAAATCAAGCGTTAGTTTTCCCCCGCCCGGCCAATCCGGCAAGGCTTCGGTCGGCTCCGCCTTGAACACGATATTCACGCCCGCCTTCAGTGGGTCGCGTAACTTGCTCTGCGCCTGCAAATAATCCAACACCTCGGCCACCGGCGCGTCCGTGAAGGCCACCCGCGGAATCGTGATGCGCCGCAACTGCGCCGCCACCGCGCTGACCGTCCGCGGCGGCTCCACCAGCACCGCGCTGACTATCAGCCCGTAGCGCCCCGGCCGCTCGTCTTGCCGCTCTGACGACCCGCCGAAGCCGGGAATGTTGTAATTCCCCTGCTCCCACGGCAGCCACACCGCGAAACTGCCGCCGTTGCGCAGCAGCCGCGCCAGGTGCATTTCCTGCTTGTTGAAACTGACGTCCCGCGACTCCGGCAACATGGCATTCGTCGTCACCGAACGCACCGTCAGGTTCAGTTCAATCCCCTGGTCCAAAATCCGCGGCACAAACTCCACCGTCAGCCCCACGTCCTCCTTGGTGAACTGCGACGGATGACCGTGGTCCGCCGGCACCGTGGTTATCGGCGGCGGCAGGGTGCCGCTAAAATCCCACCTCGCCGGGAACGGCATTTCCTTGACCAATTTCACCGTGCTCCTGATTCCCGATTTCGTCACCACCACGGGCATCGCCACCAACTCCGCGCCCGCCGCCGCGCCCAGTTCAACTATTTTTTCCACCTCTCCCGCCGCCCAGGCCCGCTTGAATTTTCCCGACTGCGTCGCCCGCGCCTTCGCCGGAAACCTGAGCAGCCTAGCGCTCAACATCACTTCGCCGTCCTTCGGCAACAACTCACCGTCAGCGGCGGGCGCATCCGCCGCCACCGGCGGGGCCGTGGGCGACAACCGAAGCACCGTCAGCGCCGCCGCCAGCAACAACACGCTGACCGTCAATCCCCACACCATGCCGCGGCTCACCACGCCGCGCTCGGCCTTGACCGCCAGCAACGCCCGCAGCCGCGCCCGGATTTGCGACGGACGCGCCGCCATCCCCGCCATCAGCGGCGACGGCAAGCCGCGCGGACAGGCCCGTAAAATTTGCAGCAAATCCGTCGCGTAATCATCCGCCGCCGCGCCGCCGGCGAGGACCGCGTCGTCGCACGCCAACTCCGCCTCCACCCGCTGCCGGTGTGCCGCGAACCACGCCAGCGGATTGAACCAGCACAACGCGCACACCATTCGCGCCAGCAGCGCCCACGCCACATCCCGCCGCTGACCGTGCGCCGACTCATGCGCCAGCACCCGCCGCACCCGTTCCGCCGGCCACGCTGACGCTGCCGCTGGCAACACAATGCGCGGCGAGCAAACCCCCACCGTCAGCGGCACCGCAACATCCGCGCTCACCAACACCCGCCGACCGTCCGCGAACGGTCGCGCGTTTTGCAACAACCGCCGTACCCGCCACCAGCCCGCCGTCAGCGGTAACAAACACAGCGCCGCCCCTGACAGCCAAATCACCAACCACCAATCCACCGCCCGCGCCGGCATCAGCGGCAGCGGCACAGCCGGCGTCGCCTCGCTGACCGTCACCGTCTCCACCACGCCAACGTCAGCGACCACCGCCACCGTCTCCCGCGCCGCCAGCCACGGCAATTCCACCCGCCACGATGTGACCGTCAGCGCCCCGCCCGCCAACACCGCCAGCAAGCCCAGCCGCCACCCCAAACACCGCCATGCCGCCGATTTTTTCCGCCACATCACCGTCAGCGCCCAAGCCCCCAACAAACCCGCTGACGATGCCCATAACAACTGCCACAACCAGATGTTCATAATTTTTACCGATAAAATTGATTTCTATTCCATTGTCAGCGATTCATCCGCTAATTCCCCTCTCGAAGAGGGGAATTGCTGACGCGGAGACACCCCTTCACGGCAGGGGAATTTACTCGCGGCCATTGATAATAGCGGGAAACCATAAAATTAATCCCGCTTGTCCATCAACCGCATCGTCAGCACCAGGCACGTTTTCTCAGCATCACCATCTTTTTTGGGAAACCAGAACAGCACACTCTGACCATCATGCAATTTAGCGCCACTGCCCAGCTTTCTTGCCGCAAGTACAGGCGTTGTTATCTCCTTGCCCTGTTCGTCCTTGTGTTGTGTAAATCCATCAATAACTGTGCTTTCAAGTTCTAATTCCAAGTCAATCTGATCGCCTTGAATTTTCGGTTTAACATTAACCGTAGTGCCGATAATAGCGCCAGTTTGACGGGCAGTAAATGGTTGGTCATTACCAGCGTTGGCAGGCTGGTTTGAATCCCACTCTGCCGGGTAGCGCAACTCGCGCATCCCCCGGAGTTTTGCTCTTTGCCCCGTAAACAAGGTGACTCTTGGTTCCGAATATAAATCCGCGCCGGCTTCACGCATAATTTTGATTCTCTCATCACCAGTGCCCGTCCAGCCTTTCTCAAATTCCGCCAACTTCGATGTTACCGCGTCTTTGGGCACATTGAAAAAACTCGCGGTAATTTCCACCTGCTTGGTGTTAGTATCCGCCGCTGACGGTGCCGCCGCCTGGTCACCATCAGCGTTCGGCGCCGCCGGCGGAGAACCGAGCAACGCGGCAATCTTGTTCAATTGCCCCGCCGTGTTCCGCACCACTAATTTTTTCGCTTTCGGCAAATACGCGGCGCTGGCGCCCGCTAAAAATTCAATCCCTTTGGCCGTCAGTTCTTTTCGCACATCCGCGTCCTCTGGTGAGATACCTTTGCCTTCGGGCATCGTCCGCGGTTCGGGGAAAAAATTCTCCGGCACCGTGAAGATCCGCACCAACATGACCTCGCTGGTTTCGATGTTCGGTAATACGTAAACCGCCTGCTCAGTCACCTCGTATTTGTACAGCGTCAGCGTTTGGATCAAATTCAAAATTTTCCCAAGCGATACCTCGACCAAATCCAGCGTTATTTTCTTCCCACTGTGCCAATCCGGATCCGGCGAGGCATTGGTCGGCTCCGCCTTGAACACTATATTCACCCCCACCTTCAGCGGGTCGTGCAACTTGCTCTGCGCTTGCAAGTAATTCAGCACCTCGCCGACCTCCGCGTCCGTGAACTTTACCCTGGGAATCATAATCCGCTGCAACCGCTCTGCCACGCTGACCGTGGGCGGCTGGTCCACCAAACGCGCCGTCAGCAGCAGCGCCGTCCGCTTGTCTTTGGTCACTTCCTGTTCGCCGGTCAGTGTCGGGTCGGGCATCCATTCCGCTATGCCCTCACCATCAGCGAGCGCGCACGACAACGATTTTTCCTGCTCCTTGAACACCGGACGCAATCTGGGTTTTTGCTCGCTGCCGTCATTGATATAATTTATGAACTCGGTCAGGTTCAGTTTCAGGTCAAGGGCGATTTTTCCGTCCTTCCAGCCACTCCGCAACACATCAACAGTCAAGCCGACATCCTTCTGCGTAAAATGCGTCGGTTTTGAATCCTCATCCCAGGCGTCAGGGTAGCGGAATTCACGCACCGCGCGAATTTTGGTTTTTTGCCCAGGAAACAACGTCAGCGATGGCTCTGACAGCAAGTCCGCTTTGGAACGAACGAATATTTGGTTAAGCTGCTCATAGTCAGCGTTGGACCACGCCTTTTTAAATTCCGCCGACTGCAAGGCCGGCTCATCCTTCGGCACCATGATCAACTTCGCGCGAATTTGCAACATCTTGCCTTCCGGCTTTTCCACCGCCGCTGACAGTGCCGCCGCGCCGGCGGTTTGATCCGACGCGTGTACAATTCGCACCACCGTCAGCGCCGCCACCGCTAACAATACGCCGACGGTCAGCGCCCGCGCCGCGCTGCGTTTTACCGCCGCACGGTCAACATCAGCGGCCAGCAACGCCGTCAATCGCGCTTTGATTTGCGACGGACGCGCCGCCATCCCCGCCGTCAGCGGCGACGGCAACCCGCGCGGACAAGCCCGTAAAATTTGCAGCAAATCCGTCGCGTAATCATCCGCCGCCGCGCCGCCGGCGAGGACCGCGTCGTCGCACGCCAACTCCGCCTCCACCCGCTGCCGGTGCGCCGCGAACCACGCCAGCGGATTGAACCAGCACAACGCGCACACCAGCCGCGCCAGCAACGCCCACGCCACATCCCGCCGCTGACCGTGCGCCGACTCATGCGCCAGCACCCGCCGCACCCGTTCCGCCGGCCACGCTGACGCTGCCGTTGGCAACACAATCCTTGGCGAGAAAACCCCCACCGTCAGCGGCACCACCACATCCGCGCTCACCAACACCCGCCGACCGTCCGCGAACAGCCGCGCGTTTCGCAACAACCGCCGCACCCGCCACCACCCAGCCGTCAGCGGCAGCAAACACAGCACCGCGCCTGACCACCAAACCACCAACCACCAATCCACCGCCCGCGCCGGCGTGACCGTCAGCGGCGCAACCGGCAGCGCCTCGCTGACCGTCACCGTCTCCACCGCGTCAACATCAGCGACCACCGCCACCGTCTCCCGCGCCGAGAGCCACGGCAACTCCACCCGCCACGAACTCACCAGCAGCGCCCAAGCCACCGCCGTCGCCACAAACCCCAGACCCCAGATCAAATGCCGCCACGCCGCCGATTGCCGCCGCAACAGCACCGTCAGCGCCCACGTCACCGCCAGCGTCCCCGTCGAAACCATCGCCAAATCCAACCACCACATTTTCATAACATTTCCTTTTTCAACCACGAATAAACACCAATGCACACCAATAAAAGCGTCGCCCCAAATTCGTGTTAATTAGTGTCCATTCGTGGTTTATTTCTGTTTACTCTCTTTCGCCGCCCGAATCATCCGCTCCAACTCGCCAAGCTCCGCGCGCGAAAGTTTGGTGTCGTGCAGATCCAGCAACGCCGCCAGCAGCGCCCCCGCCGAGTTGTTGAAAAATGTCGCCGCCAGCTGCCGCAGCGCCGACCGCGCCGTTTGCTCGCGCGGAATGGTCGGCGCGAACACATATTTCAAGCCCTCGCGCCGGTGCCGCAAGTGACCTTTCATTTCCAGCAACCGCAGCGCCGAGCGCACCGAGGAATACGTCGGCGGCGCTTCCATCGCGTCCATGATATCCTGCGCCGTGGCCTGACCGGCCGCGTAAACGATGTCCATGATTTCCCGCTCCCGCCGGCTCAGCGCGGAAAGTTTTGCCGATTTATTTTGCGAACCCATGTGCGGATATTTCCGCATTTACCGCCAGCTGTCAACCATCAAATGCGGATTTTTCCGCTTTCAGTGACTTTTTTATTGTCGGTGCCTTGTTTAAAAAAGCAATTGACATCATGGCAGTAATAGGAGAAAATTGAATCCAATTACTATGAAAACTTTCAACGCCACAACGCTAATTAGCGCGACCATCCTTGCCGTCGCCATGACCATAACCACCGCGACGGCGCAAACCCTGTTGCTTCAGGATAACTTTGACCGCGCCGCTGTTCCTCCGCTTCCCGACCCCACTCCCGCCAGCAGCCGCCCCTCCTTGGGCACACCGGACATCAACCACACCGGCGGCACCCTGTACTACTCGCGTGGCGGCGGCAGCAGCTTCGAATTCGGCGAGAGCGGTACCCTATTCGCAAATTTCTTCACTGGTACCAACGGCGCCGCGCTCATATTGAACGGCTACGAATTCACCGCCGGTAGCATCTACCAACTAAACATCGATATCACCTGCATAGTCGCCGCCGGAAGCAACCGGCTCTGGTTCGGCTTCGATGCCGACGACGCCTGGCGCGCCTGAATACCGACTTCGTTAATCGGCCCAAGTTTCTATGTCGATTACAGCGCCGGCGCCATCAATGCCATGAGTCACCTCGGCGCGAACACGGGATTAGTCACCATCCAAGACAATCTGGGCGATCCGTACGCAACCCACAACTACAGCTTGGTCATGGATACCACCGGCGCGACTTGGACCGTGCAATACTTTTTGGACGGCACCGCCATCAGCGACCTGTTAAACATGAACACCACCCCGTCCCTCAACCAAATCGCCATCGGTGTTTCGAGCGGCAACTACTACGTCACCGGCTTATCTCTCTACGATCTCGCCACCATCCCCGAACCATCCGTCTGGCTCCTCCTCGCCGGTGGCTTCGGACTATTGGCCTGTCTCCGTCGCCGCCGCGCTTAGTTTGCCGATCCCTCGGTTCCGCGCGGGATGAAAATGGAACGCGGGCGTCTCGCTCGCCACGGTTGCGGGCGCGTGACGCTGACAGTCAGCGAAGCAGGGACGTGCCGACCAGCTTGCCGACCTCCCGGCCCCGTTGGCAGTTGCCACTCCCAGCGCGTAACACCACGGCATGACTGGGAGCGCCGGCATCTTGCCGGCTGTGCTGATGCTGACAGCCGGCTGGAAGCCGGCGCTCCCAGTGTCAGCGGGCGTCTCGCCCGCCAAGGCCGCGGCATGTGACGCTGACAGTCAACGGAGCAGGGACGCGCGGACCAGCTTGCCGACTTCCCGGCCCTGTTGGCAGTTGCCACTCCCAGCGCGTCACACCACGGCATGACTGGGAGCGCCGGCATCTTGCCGGCTGTGTTGGGGCTAACAGCCGGCTGGAAGCCGGCGCTCCCAGTGTCAGCGGGCGTCTCGCCCGCCACGGTTGCGGGCGCGGGACGCTGACTGTCAGCGAAGCAGGGACACGCCGACCAGCTTGCCAACCTCCCGGCCCCGTTGGCAGTTGCCACTCCCAGCGCGTCACACCACGGCATGACTGGGAGCGCCGGCATCTTGCCGGCTTATGGAGCGCGGGCGTCTCGCCCGCTTCGTTGCCGGCTGGAAGCCGGCGCTCCCAGTGGCTCAGCGGCGACGGCGCAGCATGGTCAGTAACGCAACACCGGTCACGATCAGCACCCAGGTGCTCGGTTCGGGGATGACGTCGAAGGACAGGATGTAGCTGTTGCCCGACAATCCCCATTGCGCCTCGTAGTTCGCAGTGTCGTAGCCGCTGATGGTGGCGAAGCTGAAATCCTCGGTGGTGATGTTGGTTAAAACGGTATATTGCGTGGCGTAATCAAAGTTGCCGGTCAACTCCAGCGTCGCGTTGCCGCTGCCGCTGAGCCAGTCGCCTTCGCTGGCGAAGCTCAACACACTGTTAGCGTCAATCAATAATGTCGAATCAACAGCGAAGTCAAGTTTCTGCCCTGTCGCCAAGTTCAGCGTCAGCGCGTCGGTGGCGTCAAGGATGCCGCTGACACTGATACCGCCAACACTGGTGACCAGTTCGCCAGCGCCGCCCAGGGTCGCGCCGGCGTCGATGACGACATCCGACGTGCTCAGTTCGCCATCCACCAACAGCGTCCCCTTCACCACTTCGGTAAAGCCGCTGATGGTGGAAACGCCGGTCAACTTCAATATGCCGCCGATGTTGTCGTTCGACATGCCGCCCGCCGCGCCGTTCACCAGCAGCGAGCCTTGTTCGTCAACCGAGTCGCCCAGTCGCCCGGCGAATTCCGCGGTAAAGCCGGTTTGCACGGCGATGTTCGCCCCGCGCGCGCCGTCCGCGCCCGACGCCAGCAGGATTTGCCGGTTGGCGTTGATGACCATGCCGGCCGTTTCACCGCCAGCGTACAGCGCCGCGCCGCCGTTGATGAGCACGGTGCCACGGTTCACGTAGCCGGTATATGGCGCGGCCGCGTCCGGCGCGGCGCCTAGTCCACTGTCAGCGTAGATGGCCAGCGTGCCTTCCGCGATGGAGGTCGGGCCGACGTAGGTGTTGTTGCCGATCAGTATCAGCATACCGTCGCCGACCTTGCTGATGCCCTTGAATTCATCCGCGGCGGAAATCACGCCGGTGAACATGGCATAATCCTCATCCGTGTCGGGATTGTCCACCACCTCGATGACGCGCTGCATGTTCGAGCCGTGCTTATACAGGTCAGTGCTGTAACCATAACCGGCATCCGAGCTGGTGTTGGCCGCGCCGAGGTCGAGGTCGTTCACCAGCGTCACCACGCCCTTGGCGGTCTTGGAGCCGAAGGTCATCACCGTCTGGTCCTGCAGAATCGAGTTGCCGCCGGCGGTCCAATACAATTTCGAGCCGTTGTTATATATGTTCACCACCAGCCCCGCCGTGCTGCTGGCCGCGAAACCGCCGGCATACCATTGAAAGGCGTTGGCTTGGCTCGGATTATTGATAAGCCGCGCGAAGGTCCCGGAAGTTTGCAGCACGCCGCCTTGCAATTGCACGTTGCCGAGATATTGAATCATCGCCGGCGAGTCAATTTCCAGCACGCCGGAGTTGAGCGTGACAAAACCCAGCGGCAGCGCGCCGCTCAGTTGCAACAAACCGTCGCCGAACAGGGTCAGCCCCGGCGTGTTTTGCGTGTTGGAATAAGCCAGCGTGTTTTCAATCCGGTTGGAGCCGCTGACGTAGAGCGTGAGTTCCGCCGCGCCCGTCGTCACCGTGCCGGCGCCGGCGATGACGGCGTTGTTCATGATCAAGCCGGTCTGGTCGCCGGATACGCCGCCGCCCAGTGTTAGCGTGTAGTCGTTGGTGATGACGCTGTCATTGCGCAACGCGTAGGCGGCGGAGTCGGCGCTGAGCGTGACCGGCGCGCTGACTTTCACCACGTCGGTCGCGGCGCTGACGGTGAGGTCGGTTTGATAGGTCGCTTCTTTTAACACAGTGCTACCGCTGCTGCCGCTGTAGGCGTGCGTCAGGAAGCTGCCGACGCCGGTTTGGTAATCCGCGCCGACGATGCTGGTGTTGACGATGCCGTTGGTCAGCGCGGGCATTTGCGCCGCGTAGCCGAGCAGCATGAAGTTTTCCGTCACACCAAGTCCGGCCAGGCCGTTGGCGGCGGCGATGACCAGCGTGCCGCGGTTGCCCGCTTTGTTCGCGTCGTTGCCGCGCTGGAGTTTCAGCGCGGTGCTGCTGTTCGTGGCGCTCGTGCCGATTGCAAAGGTCAGGCTGGTGTTGTCGCCGCGGTCCAACAGCAGTGTGCTGTTGCCATAAACATTGATTTGCGGGAGGCCGTAAACACACTCGCCCAGGAAACCGTAGGCGAACGTGGTGTCGCCGCTGATGTTCGTCATGCCGCTGACGGTGACATCGCCACCGGTAGCGTCCGGCGCGATCCACAGCGTGCCACCCGCCATGCTGATACCCAGGTTCGCGCCAGCGCCACCCATGCCCGCCACCACGCCGCTGGTGCCGGTCAGTTTGAACAGACCCTGGCCGGCCACTTGAATCGGGGCGTGATAATAATAACCAGCTTGCAAGGCGCCAACCGCCGCGGTGATGCCGGGCATCTCAACAAAGGTCTTGCCGTCCGCCGCAATCATCACGTTGCCGTAATTCTGGGACGCGGTCTGCGCGGCGGTGAACTTGAAACTACCGGCGCCGTTAATCAGCAGGGTGCCGCCGAGATTGGTCCCGCCGATTTGCCCGTCGAACACATTCGCCTCCGACGCGCCGGCGAGGTTGACGAACAGGCCGCTTTTCCAAGCCCCATATACCGTCCCGCCGCCGGTGAGCCGCGTGACCGCCGTGTTGCCGGTCGTCTCGTCAAACATGGCGCCGACCGCGACCTCCAACCCGCCGAAGCTGAGGATGGTGCGCTGCACATGCAGGGTGCCGCCCTGGACGCTGATGTTGCCCGAAATCTGGTCATACATTTTTTCCGGCAAGCGGGTCCAACCGGCGTTGCCGTAGATGTTCATGTTCACGTTGCCGGCCCCAAAGTGTGAGTTTAAAAAGACCTGCCCGCCGCCGGTTTTAACGAGGTTCAACACCGCGCCGTCACCCTCCGCCAAATCCATCGTCCAGCGATTCGGCGGCTCCGCGGTGATGTTCAGCGTCAGCGTGGAGATGGTGCCCGCCGCGAAGTTGCCGGCCACCGACGACATGCCGGCGTCCAGTGCCATCTGGCCGAAAAACAGGTTGGTATTGCGGAAGCCGGCGAGCGTCTGGTCGTAACCGTTCAGGTCGAACACCGTGCCGGCGTTGTTCAGCCACAGCACCGCGTTAGTGGCGAGCGCATTGTCAGCGCCCAGTTGCAGCGTGCCGCCGTTGAGATTGACCGTCGTGGCGTTGCTGGTGCCGGACAACTTGAGCACGCCCGCGCCGGCCTTGGTCAAGGTCGCCGCTGACAATGCGGACGAAATGTCCAGCGTGCCCGCCGTGTTGTGTTGTTGAATGACAAACTCGCCGTTGTCCGCCGTCAGCGTGCCGCCGCTGATGGTGGCATTCCTCGCTCCGGAACTTTCGGTGAACAAAATACCACCGTCGGTTAGCGTGTTGTTGCCGGTCAGTGTCAGCGTTGGCGATAGCACGAGTTTCAAGCTTTTTGCCGCCACACTGTCAGCGGCGCGGCTGCCGGTAACGTTGACAATATTGCCAGCTCCCCACACGTCGGTGGTAAAGGCGGCCTCAATGACGCCGCCGCTGACAGTGGCGAAGTCGTTTCGGTTGAATGTCGCCCACGCGCCGAGGTCGCCGGCGGCGTTGGTGGTGGTGATGCTGCCGCCGCTGTTGACCGCAAAATCCACCGTCGCGCCCGCGCCGCGCGTGATGCCGTTGACGTTGAAGGTCGCCGTCTGGCCCGCGCCGGCGTTCACCGTCAGCGCGTTGCCGCCGAAGTTCACGCTCAGCGCCTCGACAGTCTGGCTGCTCGCCGCCGCGTCGCTGCCGATGAACAGCACGCTGGCGCCGCCGCCGAACTGATGGAATTGGCCGTCCGGCACCGTCGCGCCCAACGTCAGCGTGCCGGTGGAAATTTTTTGCGCGTTGAGCGACGTGTTGTCCAGCACCAGCGCGCCGCCGCCGCTGACGGTGGTCGGGCCGGTGTACGTGTTGCTGCCGGTGAGCGTCCAGGTGCCGGTGGACACCATGTTCAGCGCCAGCGCGGCGGTGCCGGTGAACGCGCCCTGGCCGGTGCCGTCAACAATGTGGCTGTTGATGATGCCGTTGGCGTTGCCGAACAGCATCAGCGAGGTGACGGTGTTGGAGTCGTCCAGTTGCAGGCCCTGGATGGTCTTGCGCTCGCTGGCGGTGCCAAACGCGAGCGTGTCGCTGAACTGCGGCATGGTGGTGTTGGCGAAAGCAACCTGCCCGCCGGACAAATAAATATCCACGTTCACCGCCTGCGTCACGTTCTGACCGGGAAAATCTGCCATGAACGCAATGCCGTAACTCACCGCGCCGCCAGCCGGACTGCCCTTGAACACCAGCGCGCCGGTGCCGCTGATGGTGTGGCCGTTGGTGCCGGAGAACGGGCCGTCGTGGAATAACAGCCTGGAGGTGGCGTAAGTAGCGTTCAAATCGGCCGCGCCGTTGTTCACCCAGTGGCGGAACCAAAATCCGGCAGGGTCCGCAAAGCCGGCGCCGTTTGGACTGATGATGGCACTGCCGCTGCCGATGGTGTAATCTATGGCGCCTCGCAGATTATTGGCATCCTTATATGTCCAATCGTTGTTCCACGTAAACTGCGCGAACGCTGACGGTGCACCGGCTAAACATATCGCTGACAGTGACAGCGCCAAAGCCAGCCGTTTGCTGGTTTTATTATCATTCATCATAACACTTCCTCCATTTGGTTTTTATAACAGATAAATCGCCGATACCCGGCACGACGGCAATACCAGGCGCAGCCGGGCGGCAACCGCCGGCAACACCAGTATGAAAAACAGGGAAAAAAGCGCTTGCAGTTCCGCTTACGCTAAAACTAGCAAGTTTATAGAACGCTGAACGCTGAACGCTGAACGCTGAACGCTGAACGCTGAACGCTGAACGCTGAACGCTGAACGCT
>JAISBF010000219.1 GCA_031266335.1 Verrucomicrobiales bacterium | reverse complement strand
CCACCGATGGCGTGGAAACCTTCACCAGTTCCCTCACCAACGGCACACTGAGCATCTGGGAAACCCAACCCATCCCCGAACCCTCCACCTGGTTCCTGCTCGGCGCGGGCCTGGGCGGCCTGGCGCTGTTCGTCATCCGCCGCCGGCGCGAGGACAACTTGCAGCTATGAGTTAACCCGATATGCGTGCCACCCCCTACCATCAGCCGCCGCCCGCCCCTCTCACCGAGGGACGGCGGCGCTGCCGGTGGAGTGTCAAAAAAGGAGCGAAGAAAATCTTTTTACAGGGAGAACATGGAGAATGTGGAGATTATTTTTTTAACCACGGATGGACACGGATGAACACGGATTATTTTTTTGGTTTATTTTATCGGTGTTCATCGGTGTCCATCCGTGGTTAAAAAAAGTTTAAAAAAATAATCTCCATGAACTCCCTGTTAAAAAAATTCCCTCATTATTCACAACGCCGGACGCAGGTCGTTGTTTTCCTCGTTTTGCGCCAGCTAACCATAACATGAAGACCAACATCATCACCTCCCCCGTGACAGGTAAAGCCTTCCCCGCGACAAGGAAGCTCTTCCTTGCGATAAGGAATGGCTCACTCGTGACAAGGAAGGTTTTCCCCGCGACAGATAAGACCTTATCCACGACGGATAAGGCTTTATCCACGACGGATAAGACCTTATCTGCGACAGATAAGACTTTATCCACGACGGATAAGACCTTATCTGCGACGGATAAGACCTTATCCACGACAAGGGAAGTCTCCCCCGCGACGGGGGAAACCCCAAACGCTCGGCTGCCCCGGCAACTTTGAATTTAGCAATTATGGCTTTGAGATTTGAGATTTGAAATTTGAATTAACCCAACCCAACCAAGAAAGAAAGAACCCAACCCATGAGCACCCATACCACCCGCAACTACTTCCCCACCACGGAGAAGGAACAATTCATCTGGGCGACCAACTTCGTCGCCGAACTGCCGCAATTCAGGGCCGCGCTAGGACTGGAAGAGGAAATCATCGTCCTCCTCAACGCCGCCCTGCCCTTCCTGCAAAAAATCTACGGCTACCACGCCGCCGCCGTCGCCATCGCCCGCGAACGCACGGCGAACAAACACTCCGCCGAATGGTCCCCGGTCGGCCAGAACGTCACCGTCCAGCCCAACACCACCCCCACCGGCCCGGCCTCCACCGCCACCGGCCCCGGCGGCGGGCTGTACGCCATGATTTTCAACTGCGTGGACGGCTTCATCAACACCCCCAAATGCACGCCGGACATCAAAAACACCCTGCGCCTGAACCCGCTGCCGAAGCCCGCCCCGGTGCTGGCCGACCTGGTCAGCGAGGTCAACGCCAAATTCACCGGCGGCGAGGTGCTGTTCCACCTCACCCGCCCCGCGCCGGCCAAACTCATCCGCGTCAACTGCGACCGCCACGACGGAACAGGCTTGCAGACCGTGGCCGTCATCGCCCAGGCGCGCTTCACCGACCACCACGAGTTGCCCGCCGAGCGGACGAACTGGGATTATCATATCAACCTCCTCGACAGCGACAACAACGTGCTGGGCAAAACCGCCTTCGTCACCGTGCCGGTGCGGAAAGAGGCGTGATGAACGCAAAGACGCAGCTTCATTAACACAAAGACGCAGCTTCATTAACGCAAAGACGCAAAGACACAAAGGCGCGAAGAATTTTTTTACAAAGAGCACATGGAGGAATTGGAGGAGGCTGTTAATTGCAGCTAACCTTTCTCCAATAACTCCATGTCCTCTTTGTAAAAAATTCAAAAAACCTTCGCGCCTTTGTTCCTTTGCGTCTTTGCGTTAATGCAGCTAACCCTTCATGTTCTCCATGAACTCCCTGTAAAAAACCTCCGCGTCTCCGCGCCTCCGCGGTTAACCCCAATCCTCCGCCATGCGGCGCAAGACCGGCAGGCTGTGACGGAAGAAGGTCTGGTAGGCCGGGCACAGATAATTCAAGCCCGGCTCGCCGTCCGGGGTCAGCCGGAAGCGATGTTTCGGGCACTCGCCGTGGCAGAGAAACGCCACGTCGCAACGCCGGCAGTACGCCGGCAATTCGGCCGCCTTGGCCTGCCCGAACTGGCGCTGCCGATGACTGCCGGCCATTTCCCGCAGCGCGGTTTCGCGGATGTTGCCGAGCCGGTAACGCGGATAAACGTAATGGTCGCACGAGTACACGTCGCCGTTATGCTCCAGCGCCAGCGCCGCGCCGCAGGTCGGCGCGAAGACGCACAGGCCGGGGGCCAGGCGCAGGTAATTCGCCAGCGCGCTCTCGAAAATTTGCACGAACACCCGCCCCAGGTCGTGTCGCAGCCACTCGTCAAAAATCGCGCATAAAAACGCGCCGTAGTCGGCCGGCGCGACACTCCACTCGGTGACATCGCCGCCGGCATCGTCAGCGGGCGGCATCGCCAGCCGCCAGCCCGCTGACCGTGACGGCGCGCCGGGCGACCGCTCGACCAGCGGCAAGAATTGCATGAAGGTCGAGCCAAGGTCGCGCAGGAACCGGTACACCTCCAGCGGGCGCCGGGCGTTGTCGCGGTGTACCACCGTCAGCGTGTTAAACTCGACCCCGTGCCGACGCAGCACGCGCAGGCCGCGCAACGCCGACGCCCAGGTGCCGCCGCCGTCGCGCCGCTGACGGTGCCGGTCGTGCAACGGCTCCGGGCCGTCAATGCTGACGCCGACCAGGAAGCGGTGCTCGGCCAAAAAATCGCCCCAGGCGTCGTCCAGCAGCGTGCCGTTGGTTTGCAGCGCGTTGCGGATCACCTTGCCGCCGGCGTGGCGGCGCTGCAAGGCCACCGCGCGCCGGAAAAAATCAAGCCCGCGCAAGGTCGGCTCGCCGCCCTGCCAGACGAAATCCACTTCCGGCGCGTCCTGTTCCGTGATAAACCGGCGGATGTAAAGTTCCAGAATTTCGTCCGGCATCTTGCAGTTCTCGCCGGCGGGGAACAGCCGCGCCTTCTCGGCATAAAAACAATACGCGCAATGCACATTGCACGCCGCGCCAATCGGCTTGGCCACCACATTGAATGCCGCAACTCCACCCATAATTATTTCCGTCAAAAAGTCATGGCTTTTATCCGCAACGTGATAACATGCCGCGCAACCGATGAAAGCAATTTCGCAAAAAAATCTCCTGGGCGCGCTGCTGTTGAACCTGTGGCATTTGCTGCTGCCGGCGGCGCGCGCCGCCGAGCCGGCGCCGCGGCCTAACATCCTGCTGATTCTGGTGGACGATTTGGGTTACGGCGATATCGCCTGTTATAATCCGCAGTCCAAGGTGCCCACGCCCAATCTCGACCGGCTGGCCGCCGGCGGCAACCAATTGCGCGCGGCCTACGCCCCCGCCTCCATCAGCACGCCGACGCGCTACGCCATGCTCACCGGCCGCTATGCGTGGCGCGGCCCGCTGAAGCACGGCGTGCTGCGGCCTTACGACCCGCCGGTCATGGCGCCGGGCACCCCGACGCTGGCGCTGACCATGCGCGCGGCCGGCTACCAGACCGCCTGCATCGGCAAGTGGCACCTGGGCTGGAATTGGCCGACCACTGACGGTCGCCCGGTGCGCGCTGACGGTGACAATTACGCCAGCATCGCGCAACGCATCGATTACGCCGGCAAAATCACCGGCGGCCCGCTGGAGTACGGCTTTGATTATTATTACGGCGAGGATGTCGTCAATTATCCGCCCTACACGTACCTTGAAAACGACCGCGTGGCCGCACAACCGACAGGGATGCGCACGGTCTTTTCCCCGTCGCCCTACGGTCATATCCCCGGCATGGCGGCCGCGGATTGGGATGACCGCAAAGTGGAGACGACGCAGCGCGACAAGGTGATTGACTATCTCAAAACTTACGCGGCGCAACCGGCCGCCAAACCGTTCTTCCTGTACTGGGCGTCCACCGCTGTCCATGAGCCGATTACGCCGGCGCAGGAATTTGCCGGCCGGACCGGCCTGGGCGCTTACGAGGACTACATCGCGCAACTGGACGACTCCGTCGGCCAAGTGGTGCGCGCGCTGGACGAGTTGCAATTGCGCGAGCACACCATGATCATCTTCGTCAGCGACAACGGCCCGCGCCAAGGCGGCACGCGCCAGAGCGGCCACACGAGCGCGGGGGAATTTTTCGGCGAAAAAACCACCAACTGGGAAGGCGGCCACCGGGTGCCGCTGATGGTCAACTGGCCCGGCCACATCCCGCCCGGCGCGCAAACCGACCAGTTGTTCTGCATCGTGGACCTCCACGCCAGTCTCGCCGGGCTGCTGGCCCAACCAACACCACCGTCAGCGCGCGACAGCGAAAACCTGGCGCCGCTGCTGCTGGGCCGCGCGGACGCCGCCGGACGCGACACCGTCGTGCTCAACCCGTGGAACCAAGTGCTGGGCCTGCGCAAGGGCCAGTGGGTTTACCTCGACCACGCCGGCAGCGGCGGCGCCACGATGACCAATATCAAGACATTGCCCACCCAGCTTTACGATTTATCCACCGACCCCGGACAGAAAAACAATGTCGTCGAGCAATACCCGGACCGCGCCAGGGAGTTGAAGGCCGAGCTGGAGAAAATCCGGCGGGCGGAAGATTAGTTTTTTAAGTTTTTTTGGTTGATTGAGTTTTTTAAGTTGGCGCGGTACCGCGTAACTCAAAAACCTAAAAAACTTAATAAACTCAAAAAACTTCTTCCCTAACCCCGCGCCACAGCCAGGCAGCGCTCAAACACCCCCTCGCCCAGCACGGCGCGCAGCATGGCGAACACATTTTCCGGCGGCGTGCCGACTTGGATGGCGTGCGCCGGCGCGGCGATGTAGCCACCGTCAGCGCCGAAAATTTCCACCAGTCGCTGACATTCACGGCTGACGGTCAGCGGGTCGCCGTGCGGCAGCAAGTGCTGGACGCTGATGCCGCCGTGAAAACTCAGGCGGTCACCGTAAGCGGCTTTCAACCGCTCCGGCTCCATGCCCGCCGCGTCGGTTTGCACGGCTTCCAGAATGTCCACGCCCGCGTCGAGCAAGTCCGGCACGACATCGAACACCGCGCCGTCAGTGTGAAACATGACCTTCGCGTGCGGCGCCAGTTTTTTTACCGTCAGCGCCAGCCGGCGGTGCGACGGCTGAATAACATCGCGGTAAGTTTCGCGCGAAAACAGCAAGCCGGTCTGCCCGCCGAGGTCGTCGCCGATGAAGATAATATCGAGCAGGTCACCGGCAGCGGCCAGCACGCGCTCCAGTTTCGCCACGAGAAAATCCGTGATGAACGTCAGCGCCGTCCGCGCCAGGTCCGGCTCGGCGGCGAGGTTCATCATCGTTTCCTCGATGCCGGTCATCCACGTGTACAACTCAAACGGGTCGCCGCCCCAAATCTGCACGGCCTTCTCGCGCCGGGGATTGTCGCGCAAAATAACCTCGCGCAGCCCCGGATAGTCAAACTGCGTCGGGTCGGGCCACGGATATTGTTCCAACTCCGCCGCGTCCTGCACGCCGGCCAGCGGGAAATCGGTAAACTCCTCGTAGCGCCCGCCGCCATAATCGGCGGTCTTGGTCTTGATGCCGAACAGCTCCGTGCTCAAGTTCGGATCCGTCACCGTCAGCGGGCCGCAATACGGCGTATGCACGATGATTTTGTCAACCACGGCGGCGGCGAGCCGCTGCCAGTGGACGCCTTGCGCGGCGCAATATTGTTCCAACGTCACCGCCAACTCACCCGTCGGCCCGAACCCGAGCGCGAATGGCACCCGGTCAGGCTGACGATGGGACAAGGCGGTTAACACACGCTCGCGTGAAGTCATTGAAGTCATAGTTGAGACAGGAGTTAAAACCCAAACCGGCAAATTGCAAATGGAAAAATTAGCTTCAGCTACATTAACGCAAAGGAACAAAGGGACAAAGGCGCGAAGATTTTTTACAAAGAGAACATGGAGGAATTTGAGGGGACTGTTGCTTGCCGCTAACCTTTCTCCAATAACTCTATGAGCTCTTTGTAAAAAATCCTTCGCGCCTTTGTCCCTTTGCGCCTTTGCGTTAATGAAGCTCTCAAATCCGCAAATTGCAAACGGAAAAATGAGCGCTATTTAAAAAATACTTCTTGTGATTGGACAATGAGTCAGCTTAAGTTGCCGACCGCATCCATGAATACCTTATCGGCCTGCGCTCTCCACACTCCATCCCTAACACTGCAAACCAGCCCCGACGGGGTCCTCGCGCTGATCGACAATCAGACCGGGCAGCGTGTCATCCAAACCCCTGCGCCCGGACTGTTCGCTCCGGAGCTTGACGGCGCGCGGGGCGAGCTTTGTTTCACGCGCGCGGCACAAGCCGGGCCGGAGCGGCTCGAACTCCACTTTCAGCGCGCGGGACTCGAATCTTTTTCGGTGTTAATCGAGGCGCGGCCCGGCGAGGACGCTTTCGAGTTCTCGTGCCGCTTCCGCACCCGCGCGGCGACACAACTCAACGCGATCGAGTTTTTCCCGCGCGGGACGGCGCTGGATTGTTATGACGTGATCAATTACCGCAACCGCCATCACACGCCGGCGACGTGGCCGGAATTGCTGGCGGAATCGGGGCCGGGCTTCAAGACCGACACGTATTCGACCGACTGGCAGTTCGCGCCGCACCCGACGCTGCTGCTGTTTCGCAAGATCCGGTTTCTCTTTTGCCTGACGGCATTTGAGCTGCCGCGGGCTTACGGCATGTACCTCGAGGTCGCCGAGAAGAAAGTGCAGCGGTGGCACCTCGACTACGGCGACCAGCCGCACGGGCAGCCGCTGGCGGCGGGCGAGGAGTTTGTGTCGCCGCGCTTCCGCTTCTTCAGCCGTCATGACACGACGGTCGAAAGGATGCTCGACGTCTTCGCGCGCATGCTGATCGAGGGCGGGCAGATTCAGAATCCCACGCACAAGGCGCGCGAGGCGTGGTGGCGCGAGCCGGTTTACTGCACGTGGATCGACCAGGTTTACCTGAGCCGCACGGTGGTGCCGGTGGAATTGAAGGACCAGGCGAACGTCGATGCGGCGGCACCGAAGTCGGTGACGATTCTGACGGAGCAATTCGTGCGCGACGCGGTGAAGGTGATCCAGCGGGAGAAGCTGCCGTTCCGCACGATCCTGATTGATGCGGGATGGGCCGTGGGCACGGGGCAGTATGAGCCGCATCCGGAGCGTTTTCCCAACATGCGCGGGCTGGTGGATGAGCTGCATGCCCAAGGTTTCAAGGTCGTCGTGTGGTGGAGCTGGGCCGAGATCTGGAAGGATGTGGAGGTGACCCCCACCGAGCTGGCCGGTGGCGGCAAGCTGAACCGCCATGGCGCGCGTACGCGGGATTACTCGCTGCCCGCGACGCAGGAGTACCTGCGCAAGTTGTTCCATTTCCTTTTTTCGTCCGACCCGGGCTGCTGTGACCTCGATGGCGTGAAGACTGATTTTCTCGCGGACAAGGTGCATCCGGAAAGCCCGCCGGCCGACCCAGCGTGGCGCGGCGAAGAAAATTATTTCGTGCAGTTGTCGCGGCTTTTCTACACGGAGCTGAAGCGCCATAAGCCGGACGGCATCCACGTCGGCTGCGCGGGCCATTTTTGGCTGGCGGAGTACATCGACATCAATCGCACATTCGACGTGGCCGGGACAAACTACCTGCAGCACGAGGAGCGGGCGCGGATGCTGCGGCATACCACGCCGGGCTGTCCCGTGGCGTACGATCTGCCGAATTTCGTCGAGAACCTCGAACGCACGCTGCTCTCCGCGCACGAGTGCGGTGCGTCGTACCAGGTTGGCAATGTGCTGCGGACCGCGCGCAATCAGTTCACCGCGCCGGAGGTGCCGTCGGCGGATTATTACGCGGCGTTGCGGCGGCTACTGCCATTTCAGCGGTGCTGATGCCACCGGCAAGTAAACGGGAAATGGCTTCATTAACGCAAAGGGACAAAGGAGCAAAGGAACAAAGAATTTTTTACAGGGAGATCATGGAGAACATTGAGATTATTTTTTAAAAACCTCCATGAACTCCATGTTCTCCCTGTAAAAAAAAATCTCCGCGTCTCCGCGCCTCTGCGTTGAATGTGCTCTTTTACCGCCGCCGGCGCAGGCACGCCAACAGCGCGACGCCGGTGCCCAGCAACAGCCAGGTCGAGGGTTCGGGGATGGTGTTTAAGACGAGGTTGGTGCCGTTGAGGGACAGTTCATAGCCGCTGGTGATGCTCCAATTGTCCGCGTCGAAGCCGCTAGTCAAGCCGCTGAGGATGGTCAAATGATCGACCGCGACCGCATTCGGATTGTTCACCGTCAGCGTGTAATAGGATCCGTTCATGAGTTCCAAGCCATAGATGTTGTCGGTGAAGCTTAGTTTATCGTATGTCAAGGTATCGAGAATATCCCACACGTAAGTGAAACTGTCCCACACTTGCTCCCCACTGAAGGTCAACTCACCGACGGTGCCAAAGCCGCCGCCTGTCACCGTGGCGTCGGCGGCGTTGAAGTAAACCACGCTGTCGATGACGCCGCTGCCGCTGAGCGCGCCGCCCGCGTTGACATCAATCATCGGGGTCAGCGCCACGGACGAGTTGACCGCCAGTTCGCCGCCGCTGACGGCGATGCGGCTGCTGCCGTTGATGCTGCCGGTGCCGCTGAGCAACAGCACCCCGCCGCTGACGGTGGTGGTGCCACTGTAGGTGTTGCCGCCGGTCAGCGTCCACGTGCCGGCGCCGACTTTGGTCAGCGCGACCGGGCCGCTGCCGTCAACGATGGTGCCGCCGAAGGTGCTGTTTTTGCCAAGGTGCCCGACTTCAAAGGTCGCGCCGCCGCTGAGGGTGGTATTCAACACGATTTGTTCTCCCGACGGGTTGGAATACACGGCAGCGGAAGCAGAGCCGTTGGTCTCGTTGCCGAACCATGAATTCAAATCGCCAAACTTGACCAGCGCGGCGTTGGCGCTGACGGTGGTGATGCCGTCCCAATTGGTACGGTTGTTGGCGGCTTGGAAAGTGGCGTTGGAAAGGTCGGCGTTGGTGCCGCTGAGCTTGACCGTGTGACTACCTTGCGCACCGAAAATCAGCGTGCCGGTGAAGCCGGTCATGTCGGCCTGAAACTCATTCACCGGCGAGTAGCCGTTGGTAAACGCCATCAACCCGTCACCCGTCCATGTGCCGCTGACGGTGAGGTTCATGTTTTGGATTTTGATTTTATTGGTGCCGCTGACGGTGACGTTTTGGGACAGGTTGTTTGAGGTAGCACCATTCGTCTGCAACCCGCCGTTGTTAAACTCAATGGCGCCGGTGCCCAGACCGACGACCACGCTTTGCAACCAGAGTCCCGTGTCGGTATAAAGGCTGTAGGTGGGGGCGGCATAGCTGGCAAGGGTAACACCGCCGGTGAAGTCGTTGGCGGCGTTGAGATTGACGGAGCCCATGCCCTTGTTATTGATATTCAGATGAAGATTACCGCTTAGTTTAACGCTAGCCAGACCGTACACATTGCTGCCGTCGGCGAAGGTCAGACTAACCGTCTGCTCCGCGCTGTTGGTAATCAACGCGGTGCCAGCCTGACCAAGCCCGGTCATGTCCGAGGTGAACTGATGGAGGCCCTTGAGCGTGGTGTCAAAACCGTTCAACTCCACCGTGCCGGAGGTAATCATCAACTGATAGGCGTTGCCGTCGGCGATGGCCGCGCCGGTGCCGAACGCGTTGGTGCTGCCGACGATGACCAGGCCGCCGTCGATGATGCTGGCGCCCTGATACGTGTTCGAGCCGGACAACACCAGCGTGCCGGCGCCGGTCTTCACCCAGCCGCCCTGGCCGTTGCCGTTGAAGCCCCAGCCGGCCCCCACCGGGCCGCTGAGGTTCCCCGCGAGCACCAGCGTCCCGGAAGTCACGTCCAGGTAAGAACCGTTGCCGGTGTTGGTGATGTAGTTATTGTCCTTATTAGTGTAGGCCGCCTGATTGCTGGTCAGATAAATATCCGTGCCAATCGTCCGCGTGCCATCGCCCAGGTTGGTGATGGTGCCGCCGACCGCGAGATTCCAGCCGTTGCCGCTGAGGGTGAAGTCGCCCGCCGTCGATGCGAAGGTCAGGGCGCTGACGATGGAACCCGCCGTCCAGTCGTTGTTATTATTGGTCAAATACTTGTTACCGTCGAAGGTCAGCGTCGCCGGGAACGTCGGCTCGGCGTCCCAGTTGTCCACGGTACTCCAGTTACCGTCAGCGCCTTCGCCAGTCCAAGTCTGCGCCAGCGCGCCAACGCCCGACGTCAGCAGTACCGCGCCCATTATCCGCCATTTACCGATTTGTTTGCATGTTTTCATGATGTTTGCTCCGAGTTTAGTTCCAGTTTAATTGCCACAAAAAAGCACAGAAAACACAAAGGGGTTACCAAGAGGACCTGGAGGAATTGGAGGGGGCTTTTAATTGCAGCAAACCTGCCTCCAATAACTCCATGTCCTCTTTGTAAAAAATCATCCCCGCCCCGCGCCGCTGACGCTGGCGGGCGGACTGTGCCGTAAGGGGAACGAAATGGGCGAAATTTCGCCGGGAAATCAGGAAGTCGGCGTGAGCGCGTGAGCGCGTGAGCGCGTGAGCGCGTGAGCGCGTGAGCGCGTGAGCGCGTGAGCGCGTGAGCGCGGTGCTGTAATTTTATGACTTATGTCAATCATCTTCAGCGAGTTATCGGTTTTTCACCTCAGCTAAACCACCCATGTTTTCTCGGTGGTCACCGTCAGCTTACGCCGACAACAAATGCGACGTTACCTTAATCGCCACACTAAAGCAATGGTTTTCATGAAAATTTTTTACAGGGAGATCATGGAGTTCATGAAGGTTAAAAAAAGAATCTCCATGTCCTCCATGTTCTCCCTGTAAAAAATTTCTCCGCGTCTCCGCGCCTCCGCGTTGAATGTGCTTTTACCGCCGTCGGCGCAGGAACTGGCTGCTGAGCGTGCCTGCCAGCGCTGACTACACTGGGAGCGCCGGCATCTTGCCGGCTGTGTTGAGACCATCTGCCGGCTGGAAGCCGGCGCTCCCAGTGGTCAGCGACGACGGCGCAGCACGGCCAGCAACGCAACCCCGGTGCCCAGCAGCAGCCAGGTCGAGGGTTCGGGGATCGCGTAGCTCAGGAGTAATTCATTATTCTTGTAGCTCAGGGAAAAGCCTTCGCCCAGTTGCCAATTGTCCGCGTCGAAATCCTTAATCACGCCACTGATGATGACCAAATTATCAATCGCAACCGCGTTCGGATTGTTCACCGTCAGCGTGTAATGGTCGCCGATCAATTGCAGGCCGTTAGTGTGGGTGATGTCCAGCGTGTCGTACTGGCCCGTGCCGATGATATCCCAGAGGTAAGTGAAATCGTCCCAATATTGGGCGTCCGTGAACGTCAGCGTGCCCACGGTGCCCAGGCCGCCGCCGCTGACGGTGCCCGTGGCGTCGTCAAATTCAACCGTGCCGCCCAGCGTGCCGCTGCCGGTGAGCGCGCCGCCGGCGCCCACCGACACCATCGGCGTCAAGACCACGCTGCTGTTGACCGCCAGTTCGCCGCCGCTGACAGCCACCCTGGCGCTGCCGTTGATGCTGCCGGTGCCGCTGAGCAACAGCACCCCGCCGCTGACGGTGGTGGTGCCGGTGTAGGTGTTTTGGTTGGTTAGCGTCCAGGTGCCGGCGCCGACCTTGGCCAGGGCGGATTTATTGTTGCCATGACTGTCGGCGAAGGTCAGCGTGCCGTCAACGACGGTGATGGCGCCGTTGTCGCTGACAATGCCGGCGAAGGTGCTGCTCAGCCCCAGCGCCCCGACTTGGAACGTGGCGAGACCGGCCGTCGTGTGTCGCACCACGGCAGCTCCGTAAGCGCCCAACTCGGCGCCGCCGCCCGGCGCGGAGAGCGTGGAGAGGTCGCCGATTTGCACGGTGGGATTGGCGTCGGTGGCCTGCAAATAGACATACCGGTTGCTGGTGCCGGTGTTGTCGGCAAGCACCAGGGAGACGCTGGCGTTGACCAGGCTGCCGGCGGCCGCGCCGACAACCGCGAATGCGTCATTGCCGGCGGAAATCAAGTTAAGCCGGCCGGTGAAGTCGTGCAGGTTGCCGCTGAAGGTGAAGGTCGGCGAAAAACCGTTGTGAATATTGATGGTGCCGTCGCCATGCCAACTGCCCTTGGAATTCGTGTTATTGAAAAAGGCCAGCCAGTTGTTAGTGCCGGTCACCTTGATGTCGTTGAGCCAGTTATCCCAGCCGCTGGCGCCGCTGTTGTTGCTGCCCATATAGCCGTTGCCGGCGAACTCCACCGTGCCGCTGCCCAACGCCAGCGCATTGATCACCCGAAGGGCGTTGTTGGGGGCGACATAGCTGCCGCTGACGCTGATCAACGCGACATCGGCGCCCGCGTTGTCCTGGAACACCGTGCCGCCGGTGTAATCGTTGGCAATGGACATGACGCTGGTGCCGAGGAAAGTAGCGCTGAACACCAGCCGCAAATTACCGCTAAAATTGGTGTTAGCCAGGCCGTAGAGCGAGTTGCCGCCGGCAAAAGTCAGCGTCACGGCGTCGCCACCGGCTGAGTTGACAATCAGCGTGCCGACGCTGCCGGTGTAACCGTACAGCATGGCGTGGTGACCGTTCATTTCCACCGTGCCGGAGTCCAACACCAGCGAATAGCCATTACCGACGTTTTGATTGTTAGCGGAAAACGCGCCGAGCACGTGATCGCCGCCGAGTATCAACCGCCCGCCGCTGACGTTGACCGAGCCGTGGTAGCTGTTGCTGCCGGAGAGCAACACGTCGCCGCCGCCGCTGACGGTCAGCGCGCGGCTGTTGAGGGCATTGTTATATGGCGAGTTGTCATTGCCGCCGGAAATATTGCCGCTCACCGTCAGGGTGCCGCCGGCGGCGACGTTAAATTCCACGCCGTAGTTAAGGAGGTTGAAGTCGAGGCCGATGGTCTGGCTGGTCGCGCCCAGCACGGCGACGGTGCCGCTGGTGGCCAACGTCAGCGCGTTGCCGCTGAGGGTGAAGTCGCCCGCCGTGGCCGCGAAGGTCAGGCCGCTGACGGTGGCACTGGCGGCCCAATTATTGTTAGTGTTCAGTTGCCGGTTGCCGTCGAACGTCAGCGTCGCCGGCAGCACCGGCAGCGCGCCGCCCTCCCAGTTGGCCGTGTCACTCCAGTCACCGTCAGCGCCGTTGCCGGTCCAAGTTTGCGCCAACGTGAGATTGGCCGTCAATAAAACGACCGCCGTCCATTTGCCCCAGATTCGCATGTTCGTTGATTTTAGCTGTTGCATATTTTTATCCTTGTTTGTTGTTTTGATTCAACGCGGAGACGCGGAGGGCGCGGAGCATCCTTCGCGGTTCTGCGTTGAAAAATTTGGTCCCAGCCGTCGCTGACGCTGGCGGGCGGATTGTGCCGTAAGGGGAATGAAGCGAGCGAGACGCTGCTGGGAAATCAAGAAGTCGGGGCAAGTCTCATGCCGCTGGAGCGCTGGAGCGCTGGAGCGCTGGAGCGCTGGAGCGCGATGCTTCGATTCTATGGGCTATCTCGGTCATCTTCAGCGAGTTATCGGTTTTTCACTTTGGCTAAACCACCCATGTTTTTTCAGTGGTCACCATCAGCTTACGCCGACAACAAATGCGACGTTACCTTAATCGCCACACTAAAGCAAGGGTTTTCACGATTTTTTTTAGAATTTTAACGCAAAGGAACAACGGAGACAAAGGCACAAAGAATTTTTTGGATTTGCCCTGTATCAATTTTGAGGCATAGTATCTTGCGTTGTGCGAAAACTTCCCCGTGATGTCCGCTTTTATATGAACAGCGAAGGTCGTGAACCGGTGCGAGACTGGCTAAAAGAACTGCCGCGTGTGGAGCGACGCATTATCGGCGAAGATATTAAGACGGTGCAAGGCTTGCGCCAATGGCGCAAGCCGCTGGTGGAATACCTGGGCGACGGCGTTTGGGAAGTGCGCGCGACCTTGCCCAATACTATCGCGCGAGTGTTGTTCGCGGAACTTGGCGGAGAAATGATTTTGCTGCACGGGTTCAAAAAGAAAACGCAAAAAACGCCGCTGGATGAGTTGACCTTGGCGAAACGCAGAAAGAAAAACTATGAAACCAACCAATAAACATCGCGGCTCGAGCCTGGACGATTTGCTGAAAGCGGACGGTCTTTATGAAGAAGTATGCGCCGCCGCCGCCAAGCGAATCATCGTGGAGGAATTGCAAGACGTGCTGCAACAGGAAAATTTGAGCCTGTCATCATTGGCGCGCAAAATGCAAACAAGTCGCGCGGTGGTACAGCGGTTGCTTGACCGAAATAATACCTCCATCACCTTGCAAACCATGGAACGCGCCGCTCGCGCGGTTGGCCGGCGCTGGCAATTTGCCTTAGTCGCCGACTGACACGCGTTTTATTATTCTCGCCACATCAGTCCGCCGCGGAAATCGTTCACGGCGCGACGAGGCCGACCTTGCCCGCCGGCGCGACGACCGCATCGTCAGCGAGCGGTTGCACCCAGATGTTGCGGAAGCTGATGATCTCGTTGTGGTATTGCAACCGCAGCGGCAGCTTGTCGGCATGTTTGCGGTACGGCGCGCGCGGTTGATACACTCCCACGCCGTCGAACGGCGCGTTGTTCTGCACGAGCACGCCGTTGATATACACGGTGACGCAGGCCGGCGTGACCATCGCGCCTTTGTCGCTGAACGTGGGGCGCTGGAACCAAATGTCGTAACTCTGCCACTCGCCGGAGGGCCGCAGCGGGTTGGCGTCCGGCGGTTTGACGGCGTACAGCGCGCCGGCCATGCCGTCGGCGTAGGTGACGTTCTCATAGGAGTCGAGAATCTGCAATTCGTAGGTGTTCATCAAAAACACGCCGCTGTTGGCGCGGTTTTGGTCGGTCTTGTTGGATTCGGCGGGCGCTTGCCATTCCAGGTGGATGCGGCAGGAGCCGAACGACTCGAGGCTTTCCAAATCGCGCGGCGCCGGGTGGCTGACAATCGCGTCACCCTCGGCGTGCCAGATGCGCGTGTCTTTCCAGTGCGCGAAGGATAGCTTTACAGCGTCAGCGGGCGCGACGGCAAATTCCTTTTCCTGCGCCGTGTCCGGCGCGACGCGCGGCGGTTGCGGGCGGGCGCGGTCGTGCAGCTTCCATTTGCCGTCCGCCGTGTACGTATTGTCGGGACAGGGGTTGAACACACTGTATTCCTGCGCGGTCACCGTCAGCGCCGGCACCGCGAGCCAGCCAAGCAGTAGAATTGGTTTGAACATCGGCGCATCATGCACCGTTCACCCGCCGCTGGCAACCCGTTTTCGCAGCCGCCGCAATTGCCGCAACATCGCCCAGCCGTCGCGCCACACCCGCAGCTGTCCGCCGGGCTGGTCGCGCCAATCCACCGGCAAGCTGACGATGACCGCGCCCGCGCGGCGCGCCGTCAGCCACAAATCCAGGTCGAAGCAAAATCCTGTTTCCTGAATAGCAACGCCGTTGGTTTGGAACAACGCCGCCGGGATCAGTTTGAAACCGCACTGACTGTCGTGAACCTCAGCGCCCAACCAGGTTCGCGCCAGCCACGCGAAGATTTTGCCCAGCAACCCGCGCAGCCAGCGCCGCTGAACATGACGCCCCGCCGTCCGGTCGCGCGCGCCGAACCAACAGTTGGCCGCCCGCTGACGGTGCGCCAGCGCGAACACCCGCCGCACCTCGCCCGCCGGCACCGCGCCGTCAGCGTCAACGAACGCCAGCCAGCGCGCCGCGGCGACGCCGTGCCGCCAGCCGGCCAGGATTGCCCCGCCCTTCCCCGTGTTGCGCGGCAACAGCAGCGGCGGCAAAATTTGACAATTGCCCGCGCGGCGCGGCGCGGCGAACCCGCGCAACTCGGCCTGCTCCGCTGACGGCGACCCGTCGTCCACCACCAGCAGCGCCGTGGTGAACTCCGCGTCCGCCAGCGCCGCCGTCAGCGCCCGCAAATACGGCGGCAGCCGCCGCGTCTCGCGGTAAGCGGGGATGACCAGTAAAAATTGCCAGGCGGTATCCATATATATCCATGCCACGGTCAGCGCTGCCAGCCTAGCGAACGCGGGCGATTGCACAAAACCAATTTCATCGCTTGCCAAGCCGCCGATTTTCCTCTAAGTTGCCCGTCTTTGCACAAGCCGGCGTGGCGGAATTGGCAGACGCGCCAGACTCAAAATCTGGTACACGCAAGTGTGTGTGGGTTCGAGACCCTCCGCCGGTAATTTTTTCTTAGAGCCTGTACATAATCTACTATTTGTGTAGAGTAAGCGGGATGAACCAACGCCGCCAGTACCCCAGTGATATCAGCCCAGAGCAATTTGCGAAGATCAAGCCGCTATTGGAAAGTGCGCGGAAAAAGACCCGCCCGCGCGAGGTGGATTTATACGAAGTATTTTGCGCGGTGCTGGATGTGCTGCGCAGTGGGTGCCAATGGCGGATGATTCCCGCTGGGTTCCCCAAGTGGCGCACGGTCTATGCCTACTGGCAAATCTGGAATGCCGCCAATGACACCGAGAGCCTGCTGCAACAGGCCCTAAAAAAAAATCGGTTGGCGCGGCCCGCGTCAGCCTTGGACGCAAGGCCCAGCCCAGTCTGCTAATCATTGACGCCCAGAGTGTGAAGAACACCGACAGTGCCAGACACAAGGGGTATGACGCTGGTAAAAAGGTCTCCGGCATCAAACGCCATCTGGCGGTGGATACGCAGGGCTTGCCGCATGGCCTCATGGTCACCACCGCCAATGTCACCGACCGTCGCGGCGCCATCGAACTGCTGCGCCAGCACCACGCCGAGTTACAGTCCATCCAAACCATCCTGGCCGACCACGGCTACAGTGGCGCCACCTTTGCCCAGGAGGTCAACCACTGCTTGCCGCGCGCCAAGGTGCAAATTATCAAGCGTGCGGAACTAGCCGCCTTTGTGGTGCTGCCCAAACGCTGGATCGTTGAACGCACCTTTGCCTGACTGGAAAAACATCGCCGCCGCTGGAAAAACTGTGAGCGGCTCCTCAACTCCTCACTCCAATTCGCCGTCCTCGCCCTACTTGCCTTGTTCCTCAAAAGATTATGAACAGGCTCTTATAGACTTTCTCAAGATATTTTGTAACAAACCCTGACTATTCCTATATCTATCACTGGAATTATTACTATTAAAGCGAGCGAGACATAGGCGGCAAACATGCGGTCAAGCTTGTCGTAACGTGTAAATAAACGCCGGAAATCTTTCAGCCTGCGGAACAGACGTTCGACTGTATTGCGCCGCCGGTAATACCGTTGGTTGAGCCGCCACGGTCAGCGCCGTCGCGGGTTGGGTGGCAGCACGACCAGTTTAAAGCCCAGTTGCGCGCACCAGCGCGCGGGGGGCATTCCCTGCATAAGCACAATCCATCACTATGGCACAGTGGCGTCCGGGGCTGGTCAGCCCCTAGAACAAGACCCGTCCCTCCGATCCATCCCCCGCCTGCCCGCCAGACAGCCGTAATCTTAACGCACACCGGTCAACATAGATACTTACCATCAGAGGTCAAGGAAGAGGTTTTCTTGCAACCTCTAATATAGAAAATTCACCCGGATTTGAGAGTAAGTTAACTGATGCTAAAGTGATTTTAACCAATATCTCTCATCCGATAGTGCTATGGATATGATTAAAAAAACATCGCAATATTTCCCTTGGAACATTAGTGTGTTGCCCCGTGAGTGATACCGCACAATTTCCTTTTGACTCCGAACCGCTTCGCCGTCGCTTACGGCAAAACGGTTTTGAAGATATCAATATGCGGACTACCACTCTGAACAACGGGCTAACGGTACCGCTGGTGGCCTTTTCTCACCGTCCTTGTGACACCCGCACCGCTTGTGTCTGCGCGCTGCCAACCGGTGGCAATCTTGACGCTGATCTGCGCCGAACACAGCAAACAGGAGCACCGCTGGTATTCGTCAATGCACCGGGCAAATCCCGTTGGGATATCTGGTTCCACAAAGGTGATGACGCGCAAATGCTTTGGCACCATACGCGCGGCCCGCTTGACGATTTTTTTAAGGTGTACCCCAAACAAATTACGCCGGGGGCAATTTTTCGCGCCAAGACACTTGGACGACTCCAAACCGAACAGCAATTAACTTTTGTGGATGCCGGCACTTTCAACATGGTGGAAGCCCAGGCAGGCCGACAATTATGTGAATTGGTTGAGCGCATGATGCGCGTTACCAGCGAGCATTTGCGCTGGGAAAATAACAACGAACAGCTCAGCGAGAAACAGGCACAATGGCTGGTGAAAGCCAATTTCTGGCTGCTCGCCGCCCGTTTGTTACGCGACAAGGAGGTGTCCAATTTCAAACAACTCAACCTTGCTGACATTGAAACAACTTTTGACCGCGTGACCAAACATTATGGCGCGTCCATTGACCAAAATTTACCCAATAACCGCCGTCAAGCTCTCGTCAAAGCCGCCGCAGAACTCGCGCGGTACAATTCGCTGGCGCTGACCAGTACCGAGACGTTGGCCTATGTTTACGAAAATGCGCTCATCACCAAGCAGACCCGCCGCATGCTCGGCACGCACAGCACGCCAACGTGGCTGGTGGATTATATTTTCAGCCGGCTAGCGCCGTGGATTGAGGAAATGCCTGCCGACCGGCGGTATGTTTATGAGCCAACCTGCGGTCACGCACCGTTTCTGCTCGGCGCGTTGCGCGTACTTACCGCGATGGAACCCTGCGTCACGCAAAGCGACAGTGAACGCCACGCATGGTTAAAAAGGCGGCTGCGCGGCGCGGAGATTGACGACTTTGCCCGTGAGGTGGCACGCTTGTCTCTCACGCTGGCGGATATTCCCAATTGCAACGGCTGGTGTTTGGACGAAGGTGATTTGTTTCAGGGCACGCAGATAGAAACACACCTCCGCAGGGCTGATATTGTGGTTGCCAATCCGCCTTTTGAACGCGGCGGATCATCACCGGAGCAGGTAAAAAGCTTATCACCTTTCAGCAAAGCGGCGGAAATGCTGCGCCAGATTGCCATTGCCGCCAACCCCGGCACCTTGGTCGGATTGGTCATGCCGCAGACGGTACTTGACTCGCACAAGGCGCAGTCGTTGCGCGCCGCATTGTGGCGTGATTTTGAATGGCTGGAAATTTTGCGTTTACCAGGACAAGGAGTATTCAAGGTGGCCAATGTCGAGTCGGCGGTGTTGATCGGCCGCCGCCAATTGGCGGGCAAAACGCAAGTCCAAGGCACGGTTTTCAAAAATGTGGAGCCGGGCAATCTCACGGACTTCAGGGAAACAGGCATAGCGGCAATAGAGCAAACGCGCCAACCTGCCGACGCCAGCAAGCCTCCCAATTACACGATGTTGTTGCCGGATTTGGCAGAGGTATGGGATTATTTAAGCGGAAGGGGCACGCTGGAAGAGGTTGCCGAGGTGGGGCAGGGTTTTTCATTCAAGTCGGAAACGGATTCGTCATTTCCTAAAAACGAAACTCAAATTTCCACAACTAAAAAATCGGGCTATGCCCTTGGATTTTACGATTTCCCCAAAACGACGGAAACACACCAACTGCCGCCATTGACTTGGCTTAACCGTAATCGCCAAGCTATTCGCCGCCCTCATTCTGGCTATACAATAGACATTCCACAAGTGGTACTAAATTATGTCCGCATCAGCATTGGGGCTTGGCGCATCGCCGCTTATATTGATGAAAAGGGGCGTCCTGTAACATCAAACTATTTGGTAGTTCGTCCCAAGAAAAACATTTACAGCTTGTCTTTTCTCTGGGCAATCTTGAATTCTCCCATTACCAACGCCTTTAGCAAAGCACATACAAGCAAACGCCAAAATCTTGCCGGCACCATACGAAAACTACCATTGCCTCAACCTACCAATACTCAAATCAAAGAAATTGAAAACGCGGCACAGGCTTATCGGCAAGCCTGTTTGTCCCGACCATCCGCCAAATCACGTCGGCACAAAACCAATGCCGAAACGGATGCTCCTACCCTTCCCGGTTTGTTACCGGATGACGTCAGCCCGCCGCTCCTCCGTGATTTGCACTGGCGCATGGATGCCGCCGTATTTCGGCTTTACAATTTGTCCCCCAAGCTGGAGCGCCGTGTGCTTGATTATTTTTCAGGCCATACACGCGAACGGGTTCCGTTCGAGCAAGAAGAGTATTTGCCAAGGGATTTTACCGCCATCAACACTCTGGATGAATTGCTTGCCATCACTGTCGATTGGCCTGAACACAATGAACGCCGTTCCGACCTGATTGACAAGGAATATGAGGACAAAATCACAATAGATGAACTACGGGAATTAAAACGGTTGCAAAAACAAACCTCACTGCGGCGGCAGTTGCTCGCCCCCTATCCCATGCGTGAGCTTGAAGAAGAGGTGGAACGCCTCAAGTGGGAAGGAAAATGGGATGAGTAACCCTTTTAGCTACCCAACCACGCCGCATGTACGAAAACATGGACCGGCGGGTTATCGGGAGTGGGAAAATTACCGACCTTGGTTACGCGATGAATTTGATTTTCGTTGTGTTTATTGTTTGTGCCGTGAGAAATGGGGGCGACGGCGCAGTTCGTGGGTAGTTGAACATTTGGTGCCGCGGGAAAAAGCCCAGCATTTGGCTCTGGAATACTCGAATTTGGTTTATGCTTGCAGTTCGTGTAACAGTGCCAAATCCGCAAAATGGGTTCCCGACCCATGCCAGCATGCTTACGGTCAACTGGTTTATGTCACCAATGATGGGAAAATTCATGCTAAAAATGCTGACGGGCGTAAATTTATCCGAACCTTGGCATTGGATGAAGATGATCTGACAAACTATCGGGAAATGTGGCTTCATATTTTGCAATCATGGAAAAAACATGAACCTGAACGTTATCGCCAATGCATGAGTTTTCCAGACAACCTTCCAGATCTCACCCAAAAAATACCGCCCAACAATACCAAGCCGGAAGGCGCAAACAATTGCTGCTACCAACAACGGAAACAAAACAAACTTCCCGAAATTTACGGGTAAAGATCGTCTATAAGCCAACCTAGTAGTCTCACATGGTCAAATTAACACTTTTGACCTGTTTGACCGGTAGTACAAAGTCTTCTTGAATTTGGCGGTAATGCTTGCACAAAAACAGGTTTACCCTGTCATTGTGCAACAATCGTTTCACATAACCAACTGCCGAGGCCAAAAACAGCATGTTACCATCGGCGGCAAGATACCTGTCGTGCTGTATCCACGTTTACCGCATACCCATTGTGGCCCGAAGTAACCCTCGTCCACTTCAATCTCCCCGGCGAACGGTCGCAGTTCCACCAGAGCCAGCACGATGACTCGTTCGCGCAACAAGGTGTACACTCGCTGGGTGGTATTACAGTTAAGCACGCAGAAATGCACCACCGTGGTTGCCGGCAAGTCCAACGCATAACACTTTGCCAACAACCAAAACTTCACCGCGGAAAAAAATTTACAACTTTCAGATATCAGTTCTTCATTTGTTTGCCTTACTGTTAACGGTTTTTACTATGCTGCGCTAAGCAAGACTCTAAATTAATCAGTTATGGTTTTGAGTTATGAGATTTGAGATGATAACGAAATGCTAAAATTTATTTTGACAAATCGCGGCAACCGACAATTCTAATTAATCGAATATGCAAATCATGCACAGCGTCAGGGAACGGTTGCAGGCCGCGATTCGCGACATCCAGGATTTTCCCAGGACGGGAGTGGTTTTCAAGGACATCACGCCCATCATTGAAAACGGGCAATTGTTCCGGCTGACGGTCACCGCGTTTGCCGATCATTATCAGCGCCGGAGTATTGACCAAATCGTCGCCATTGACGCCCGCGGCTTCCTGTTCGGCAGCGCGCTCGCCTACGTGCTCGGCACCGGCATTTCCGTGGTGCGCAAACAGGGCAAGCTGCCCTACCGTACCATCGCCGTCTCCTACGAGCTGGAATACGGCACGAACACCGTCGAAATGCACACGGATTCCATCAAGGCCGGTCAGCGGGTACTGGTCATTGACGACGTCCTCGCCACCGGCGGCACCGCCAGGGCGTCCATTGATTTGGTGCAACAACTCGGCGGCCAGGTGGTCGAGGCGGCCTTCCTGATGGAACTTGAATTTCTGCACGGCCGGGACAAGCTCGCGCCGACCTCGTGTTTTTCAATCCTCAAGTATTAAACAGCATGAAACCGAATTTACGCGCCTGCGGGTTGTTAGCGGTGTTCATCGTCAGCGCCGGACGGCTCGCCGCCAAGCCCGCTGACCCTGACGCCAACCATCAACCCCCAACCCAGACCGCGCCGGACCACGGCCGCGCCTTTCGGGAGCACGCGCCGGAGCATCTGGAAATCAAAGTGCTCAAGGTACAAATCGCCGCGCGCAGCGGCCTGTTCCACCAGGGCCAAAGCCTGATCAAAATCCAGGCGACCGTCACCCAGGTGTACCGCAGCGGCGCGGGGTTGCAACCGGGACAAACCATCCTGATTCACTACGCGCGCAAAAATTCCATCGGCTGCGGCGATATCCAGCCGACCGTGCCCGCCGAGGGCGACGTCACCGCCGCCTTCCTGCGGAAACAACCGGACGAAACCATCTTCGCCCCCGCCGCGCGACAATACAGCTTCGCCCCGCCCGCCGCGCCGCACATAGAACTCTTGCACTCGCGCCAAAAAGCCGCGGGGAACGGCGCGACCACCGCCGCTGACAGTGCGGCCCAACCGCCGGCGGACGAAATCCAGTTGCGCGCCGAAGACGCCGCCGCCGAAGATCCCCTGCCCACCAGGTAACCGGCCGCCTCAAGCCGCCACGCACACCTGCAACGGTTGCTCGCCAACGGCAAACTCCACCGGCGTCACCCCGGCCAGTTCACCGTCCACCTCCACCGGGACCGCGTGCGCCGCCGACACCCGGATGCGCCGGGCGCGAAAATATTCCACATCCTCAAAATGAGTGTGCGTGCCGCACAACACCCCTTGGAAATAATGCAACAAATCCATGTGGGAGCGGCGTTTGAACAGGCACACCTCCAGCCAGCCGTCGTCCAGCCGCGCGCCGGGGAAAAACTCAAACGGGCCGCCGTAATAACGCCCGTTGCCGACCAGCATGAAACAGCCCTCCTCCCGCCGCCGGTCGTCCGCCTCCACCGTCAACACCGGCGGCTCCTGCGCCGCCACCCGCGCCGCCGCCAACACATAACTCAGCGGCCCGAGGCGTCGTTTGATGGCCAGGTCCGCGGCCTGCACCGTTTCCGCGTCAAACCCGACGCCCGCCAGCTGGATGAAATGCCGTCGGCCCGCCCGCGCCAGGTCAACGGTTCTGAGTCGGCCCGCCCGGACAATGGCCGCGGCGGCCTCCAGCGCGGCGGGAATGCCCAGCTCCAGGGCAAACACATTGGCCGTGCCCAGCGGCACGATGCCCAGGGCCGCCGCGGTGCCCGCGATGCCGTTGACCACCTCGTTAATCGTGCCGTCCCCGCCGACCGCGACCACCTTGCCGCAACCGCGCAGGGCCGCCGCGCGCGCCAGTTCCCGCGCGTGGCCGCCGTCGCGGGTGACATGAAACTCCGCGCCGGGAAAACAGCGCTTGATTTCGCCCGCCCATTTTTTGGCGCGTTCTCCCTTGGCAGTTGGATTGAATATGATACAAATATTGGCTTGCGCGCGGTTCATCGGATTAAAAAAATATTACTGGTCACGGGGTCAAGCTTGCTGATTATCGGCGGCTTGGGTTTATTGGCCGCCCAGTTATACCTTAACCGCCCCGCGATGACAGAGAAAATTCACGCCGTGTTCTCCCAAAAATTCGGCGGCCGGCTGACTTCCAAAAACCTCCGCATCAACCTGCTTCGCGGCCTGACGGTGCAAGAATTGCGACTGGAGGCCGCCGCCGCCGTCTTCCTGGAAATCCGGCGCGTGTCGGTGGAGTATTCCCCGCTGGCGTTGTGCCGCAAGCAAATCAAGGTGCCGCGCCTCGACCTTGAGCAGGCCCGCCTCAATTTCACCCACCAGAACGACGCCTGGCTGCTGCCCCGGCCGCGACATAATTTCATCAAGCAAGCGCTGACGCTCAGCACCGGGCACAACACCTTCGTCATCCGGCTGGACAACATCAACCTCAGCGACACCACCGTCAGCCTCCGCGCCGGCGCTGACGGTAACGAACTGTTCCACGCCGACGGCATCAACCTGACCGGGCGCCTGGCCATCCAAAACCGCCAGGGCACCGCGCAGGGCCGGCTGACCGCCCGCGACATGCAATTCGGCGCGACCCTGACGCTCCACGACATCCAGGCCCAGGTCAGCTACGCCAACGATGAACTCCGCTGCACCCAGCTGAGCGGCAGCGCCTACGGCGGCCAGGCTACCGGCGCCATCACCATCCCGCTCGCCCCGGCCCCGGGCGCGACCAAACAGTATTACGGCGTCTCGCTGCATTTCAGCGACATTGATTTTCCCGCGCTGCTCAAGGCTTTCAACGCCGACCCGACGCTGTTGCAGACCAGGCTGAATTTTTCTTGCGACCTGTGGGGCGACCTCAACCACCCCAGCCTGATTCAGGGCAAGGGCTGGTTTGAGTCCAAGGCGACGCGGCTCACCGGCGTCAAGGTGCTCGACCTCATCGGCAACCTGCTCAAGCAGCCCGGACTACGCGACACCCAGTTTGACACCGTCCACGGCTCCTTCAAAATCGCCGACGACCAACTGACGTTCTATTTTCTGGAAATCATCTCTCCCGACCTGAAAATCAGCGCCTCGGGCACGGTCAAGTATGACCAGACCATTGACTTCGATGTCCTGCTGACCGTCAACCCGACGCTGCTCCAGCAATTGCCCGCCGAGGTCACGGAACAATTCAGCACCCAGCCTGACGGGTCCAAATCCATCGCCTGCAAGGTCAGCGGCACCCCGGAGGCCCCGGCTTGCAATCTCGCTGACAAGCTCTATGGCAAGGCGGCAGATTCGCCGTCGTCCTGAAGAATTTTTTACAGGGAGAACATGGAGGACATGGAGATTCTTTTTTTAAAAACCTCCACGAACTCCATGATCTCCCGGTAAAAAAATTCTTCAAAAAAAGTTAATGAAAACCATTGCTTTAACGCGGCGATTAATGTAACGTCGCAATTGTTATCGGCGCAAGCTGACGGTGACCACCGGGAAAACATGGGTGGTTAAGCGGAAGTGAAAAACCGGTAACCCGCTGAAGATGATAGACATAGGTCATAGAATCGAAGCAACGCGCTCACGCGCTCACGCGCTCACGCGCTCACGCGCTCACGCGCTCACGCGCTCACGCGCTCACGCCAAGTCGTTAATTTCTCGGCAAGGCTTTACTCTCTTCATTCCCCTTGCGGCACAGTCCGCCCGTCAGTGGCACGGGGCAGGGATAATTTTTTTACAAAGAGAACATGGAGTTATTGGAGGCAGGTTTGCGGCAACTCAAAACCCCCCTCCAATTCCTCCGTGTCCTCTTGGTAACCCCTTTGTGTTTTCTGTGCTTTTTTGTGGCAATAAACTGGAACTAAACTCGGAGCAAACATCATGAAAACTAACCAATATACCTTGTGGAAATTGGCGCTGACCGTCGCCCTGTCATTGTCAGCGACGTGGCAGGCGCAGGCGCGGGTCTGGAGCGCGACGCCGGCGGATAACAAATTCAGTAACAACGCCAACTGGAGCGACCTCGACGGCCCCATTTGGTATTTTAGAGATTCTTCCATCACAGATTTGCTCAACGACCTCGCTTCCGCCCCGGTGATTCAGGAAATCAATTACCGCGAAGCCAACCTTGCCTACAGCATCAGCGGCGGTACCCTCGCGCTCACCTCGCAGATTCGCAACCAGATGACCGTCTCGCAAACCATCGGCAGCACGCTGTGGTTGCAAAACAATGTTGGCATCAACAATGACACCTCAGCCGGCGGCGACATCTGGCTTACCGGCACTGTGGTCAACTACGGCGGCGACCGCACCCTCACCACCAATTTGAAAGGCCACACGCTGCACATCGGCGCGCTGGCAGTCAGCGAAGGCGCCACCGCGCGCATGTTCACCCTCAGCGGCACCGACCAGGTTGTCATCGGCAGCGTCACCGGCGCCGGCGCGGCGCTCAACGGCAACGGCTTCGGCGGCTTTTACAACCGGCTCGCCAGCACGCTGACCGTCACCGGCAGCGGCAGTTACACCGGCGACGTCACGCTCGGCCAGGCCAGCAACACCATTTTGGATTACACCGCCGACGACGGCGCCCGGCTGGGCTTCGGCGGCGCGTTGAATGTCCGCAGCAATGCCGCGCTGACGTTGCACGGCGGTGGCACGGCGACGATTGAAAACTTTTCCTCGCTGACCCTCGGCTGGGGCAAGGATCAATCCGGCCACACTGATATTTTGCGCGACAGCGGTTCCGCGACCATCAGCATCAGCGGCGACCTCCGCCGCGCCGCCGGCACCAATGTTTGGGAAAATCGCGCCACCCTCAGCATCAGCGGCAGCAACCTGGTGTACGCGCCCAGCGTCACCACCATTAACGGCGGCATCCTGCTCCACTATATCACCATCAACGGAAAAGATTGGGCGCGGGTGGACGCTGACACTGGCGCGTTGGTCGCGTTCGACGATTACGTCAACTTCTTCGACAGCACCAGCACGACCGACCACGCCGTCATCGACGGCAACGCCACTCTCACCGGCAACAAAACCGTTGGCACGCTGAAAATCACCACCGACGCCGCCAGCCAGTCGCTGAACCTGGACGGGCGGCAACTGTCCTTCACCGCCACCAGCGTCAGCGGCGCCAGCAATGGCGGTGCCGCCGGCATCTACGGCGCCTACAACGGCAGCGGCATGATCTTCGCCGGCGACCACGATTACACCATCAGCGGCGGTGTGTTGGTTACCGGCTGGCAGACCGAGTTCCTGCTCTGGACCGGCGGCGCGGGCGCGTTGAACATCGCCGCCAACATCAACGGCAACATCATCACCAAATCCGGCGCGGGCACGCTCATCCTCAGCGGCTCGTTCATTAACATCAACAGCCATTTCAGCATCAACCAAGGCCAAGTCGTCATCGGCGGCGAGGCAGCGGCGTCCACCTTCGGCAAAGCCGTGCTGAACCTCAGCGGCGGCGTGCTGGACTTGAACGGTTACGATGTTACCAACACCGGGGGCTTCCTGAATCCGGCCAACGGCACCGGTGTTATCGGTTTGTCCGCCGGCGGCACTATCACCAACAACGCCGCCACCCAGTCCGTTTTTGCCATCACCACCGGCGGCTTCGGACGCATGTTGGAAAGCACGCTGTTCACCGGCAGCTTGCAACTCGTGCTGAGCAAAGGCACCGACACCTATGCCCGACTTTACAACGCCAACACGCACACCGGCGGCACCGTGCTGCGCGACTTGGACAGCAGACTCGGCAGAGGCGAATTGCAAATCGCCAACCCGCTGTTCCTCGGTCCCGGACAAGTCTCAATGGAGGGCAACGCCTCGCTGTACGTATATGATGGCGACTGGAGCAAGTTCGCCAACGACCTGTCTTTCACCTCGACTAACAACGCCATCATGGTCGGCCAGTGGCGCACCTTCACCAGTAGCGGCGCGTGGAGCGGCGACGGCGTGGTCCACCTGCAAGCCGAAAACGTCAATGCCGTGCAATCGCTCACCGGCGACCTCTCGGCATTCACCGGCGTACTGAATTTTTCCGTCGGCCTCACCGGTCGCGGCGGCGACGGTGGCGTGGCCACGTTGAAACTGGCGGCCAACACCGACCTCGGCGGCAGCCTGGTGCTGTTCGACTCCGCCACCAATGAGGGCAAATTCAGCACGCTGACCGTGCAAGCCAGCGCCGCCGGCACGATTAAACTTGCCGAGTTGTCCACCTGGTCGGCAGCCAACAGCAGCGCCCAATTCGCCGCCAACAGCAGCGCCACCGTCAGCGCCGCCGCCGCCGGCCTTGTCACCTTTGAAGTGGGCGGCGGCACCTTCGGCGGACAACTCGCCGACGGCAGCGGCCAGGTCGCGATCAACAAAGTCGGCTCCGGCACCTGGGCGCTGACCGGCAGCAACAGCTACAGCGGCAGCACCACCATCAGCGGCGGCGTGTTGCTGGTTGACGACGCAGGCAGCATCAACAGCACCGACCGCGTTACCGTCAACAGCGGCGAATTTCGTTACAACAGTTCCACCGCGCTAACTGCGGCAACTTACGTCGAGGCGGGCGGCGCGCTCGGCGGCAGCGGCATCATCGACAGCGTAGTTTACTTAAACGATGCCAACTCCACGATAACCGGCGGCGGCCTCGGCACCGTCGGCGAATTGACCTTCAATGATTGGCAACTGTGGGGCGATTTCACGTATGTGTGGGACATTCTCGACACGATGACCTACGATAAGCTGACCTTCACCGACCACACCTACGGCCTGAGCTTGAATGGCAACAATTACACGCTGACCGTGAACAACCCGAATACGGTCGCGGTCGAGAATTTCGTCATCCTCAGCGGCCTGACCAGCGGCTTCGACGCGGACAACTGGAGCGTCACCGGCGGTTATGAACTGTTCCTCGACGGCACCGACCTTGTCTTAAACACCATCCCCGAACCCTCGACCTGGCTGCTGCTGGGCACCGGCGTCGCGTTGCTGGCCTTCCTGCGCCGCCGGCGCTGAAAAGCACATTCAACGCAGAGGCGCGGAGACGCGGAGAATTTTTTTACCGGGAGATCATGGAGAACATGGAGTTTGTTTTTTTAAAACCTTCATGAACTCCATGATCTCCCTGTAAAAAAAAATTCTTTGCTCCTTTGTCCCTTTGCGTTAATGAAGCTCTCCTTACCCCTCACAATCCGCTTGCACAACAGACGCAAGCTGGCACCATCAGCGGATTATTTATGAACACCGCTTTATCCCAACTCGACCAATTCAGGAAATTCACCAAAGTCGTCGCCGACACCGGTGACTTTCAGTCCATCAAGCAATACGCGCCGCTGGACGCGACCACCAACCCCTCGCTGATTTTCAAGGCGGTGCAAAAAGACGAATACCGGCCGCTGCTGCTCAGGGCCATCAAGGACCAGCCCGGAGCGCGGCCGGCCGAGGTGATTGACGCGCTGCTCATCCTGTTCGGCCTGGAAATCCTGCAACTGATTCCCGGCCGGGTTTCCACCGAGGTGGACGCCCGGTTGTCCTTCGACACCGAGGCCACCATCGCCAAGGCCCGCAAATTAATCGGTTTGTACGAGCAAAACGGCATCGCCCGCGAGCGGATTTTAATCAAAATCGCCGCCACTTGGGAGGGCATCCGCGCCAGCGAGGTCTTGCAACGGGAAGGCATCCGTTGCAACCTGACCCTGCTGTTCGCCCTGCCGCAGGCGGTGGCTTGCGCCGAGGCGCGGGCGCAGTTGATTTCACCGTTCGTCGGCCGCATTTACGATTGGTACAAGAAAACCAACCAGCGCGACTACCAGGGCGCCGAGGATCCCGGCGTGCAATCGGTCGGCAAAATTTACCGCTACTACAAGAAATTCGGCTACGCCACGGAAGTCATGGGCGCCAGTTTCCGCAATGTCGGCGAGATTTTGGAACTGGCCGGTTGCGACTTGCTCACCATCAGCCCCAATTTATTGCAGCAGTTGCGGGACGCCGACGGAGTGGTGACGCAAAAGCTCAGCGTGGCGCAAGCCCGGGCCGCTGACCTTGAGCGGATTGCCAGCGACGAGAAAACCTTCCGCTTCCTGATGAACGAGGACGCGATGGCGACGGAAAAATTGGCGGAAGGCATTCGCCTGTTTGTCGCGGACACGGTGCAACTGGAACACATGATTCGCGGCGCGCAATAAGCCGCCGCCCCGCGCATGGCTGGTCATGAAACCATCAAGCCCGGCCTGGCTTCCGTTTCCCTGCGGCAGTTGAATCCCGCGCAACTGGTCAACTGGTGCGGCACCGCGGCGCTGGCCGGCATCGAGTGGGACGGGGAAACGCATGTGCCGCACGGCGATTACGCCACGGCGCGCCGGGTGGGAGCGCTGACCCGCGAGCACGGCATCGCCATTGTCGCGTATAGTTCCTATTATCGCATCGGCGCCAGCGAGCGCCACGGTCCGGATTTCGCCAGGGTGCTGGAAACGGCGGCGCATTTGCAGGCGCCGCTGATTCGCGTCCGGGCGGGCATCAAATCCTCCGCTGACGCTGACGAAGCCTATGTCAATTGGATTGTCGAGCAATCGGCGCATATCGCCGGGCTGGCCGCCGCCGCCGGCATCAAAGTGGCGTATGAGTGCCAGGCCGGCACGCTGACCGACAGCGTGGGTTCCATTGTCAGCCTGCTGGACCAGGCCAGGCATCCGAATTTGTATTTTCTCTGGCAGCCAACCGCCGGCAAAACGGTCGCGTACAATTTGCAGTTGTTGCGGGCGGTGCTCCCGCGCCTGACGAACGTGCGCGTGTTTCATCGCGGGCCGGATGTTGCCGCGCGCCAGGCGTTGGCCGCCGAGGCGGCCGATTGGCGGGAATATTTCAATTTGTTGCGGCAGGACGGCCAACCGCGCTACGCCTTGCTGAAATTGGTCAAACACAACGCGCCGGAACAATTGCAGGCGGACGCGCTGACGTTGCGCCAGTTGTTGTCGGCTTGATCAAGGGCAGCGGCGAGGATTTTCGCCGCTGGAAAATTCACCGCGGAGACGCCGAGACGCGGAGAAGGTGAAACTATAGTAATTCAGCGTCAGTCGCCGCCTTCATTATTACCCCAAAAAACTTCGCGCCTTGGCCCCTTGGCGTTAACCTCTTCAACAGTAATCACGCGGCGCGGCGTTCACATGGACTTGAAATGCCGCTTTAACTTGCGGTCATAGCGGCGGCGCCAGCGTTCTTCCGGATTGAACCGCAACCGCTCATAAATCCACCGCGCCCCGCCCCAGGCAAAATAAAGCGCCAGCACCGCGCCGACGCCGGCCAGCAGCCACCATACTTCATTCATAATCGTTTCCGTTCCAATTCACGCCGCCCGCCGCGCCGCGTCCGCCCGCGTCGCGTCCCACAAGTCTTCCAATTCCCGCCGAACCGCCGCCTTGACGGCCGGCAACTCCGCCGCGCCGCTGACCGTGGCCCGGCCGAAGAAATAATATTTGATTTTCGGCTCGGTGCCGCTGCCGCGCACGGCGATACGATAGCCGCCGGCCAGGTGAAACAGCAGCATCAATTCTTTCGGCAACAGTTTGCCGTCCGCGTCGTAAATATCTTCCCGGGCGAAATTCCGCGCGCTCTCGACCGGCTTCCCGCCCCACGCTGACGGTGGGTCGGTTTGGTAACTGTCGAGCAATTTCCCGATTTTCGCCGCGCCCGCCGCGCCCTCGAACGTCAGCGTGCCGAGTTGTTCCGCGTAGTAGCCGTATCGCAAATACAGGCGGTCGAGATATTCCAACACGTTGAGGCCGCGGTCGGCGGCCGCGGCGGCCATTTCGGCGAACATCAGCACGGCGGCGTTGGCATCCTTGTCGCGGACATAATCACCGCCGGAATAACCGTAGCTTTCCTCGCCGCTGAACACGCAGAACGAGCTGGTGGCGAGCAGGCGCGCGCGCCATTCCGCCGCTGACTGTGCCCCGCGGCCGCCGGCCTGTTCCTCGTAAATTCGCATCTTTTCGCAAATGTATTTGAAGCCGGTCAGCGTGTCCACGCAGCGGACGCCGTAGGACTCGGCGATGGCGCGTTGCAGGTCGGTGGTGACGAAGGTCTTGATCAGCACGGCGTGCCGCGCATTGTCAGCGGTCAGGATTTTTTGCGCGAACAATTGCTCCAGCCGGTACGCCGCCAGCAGCGAGCCGATCATGTTGCCGGTGATGACCTGGTATTCGCCCGCGCGGTCGCGGATGACCGCGCCCATGCGGTCGGCATCGGGGTCGGTGGCGAGCACCAGGTCCGCGCCCTCGCGGCGCGCCAGCGCGAGGCCCAGCGTCAGCGCCTCGGCGTTTTCCGGGTTCGGCGATTGCACCGTCGGGAACCCGCCGTCGCCCTTCGCCTGCTCCGGCACGATGACATAGTTGAAACCGAATTTGCCCAGCAACCCCGGCGTGATGCGGATGCCGGTGCCGTGGATGGGCGTGAAGACGATTTTCAGCTTGGCCCGCTGACGCTGAATCACCGCCGGGTCGAGCACCAGCCCGCTGACGGCGTCGAGGTACGCCTTGTCGAGTTTTTCATACACCACGCTGACCGTGCCGCGCCGGCCGTCGTCCACCGGCGGCGCAACCTGGCCGCTGCTGATGGCCCGCACCTGTTTGATAATGTTCGACGCGTGCGGCTCGACCACCTGGCCGCCGTCGCGGAAATAAACCTTGTAGCCGTTGTCGTGCGGCGGGTTGTGACTGGCCGTGACCATGACGCCGGCGTGCGCGTCGAGATACCGCACCGCGAACGACAACTCCGGCGTCGAGCGGTCGGCGGGAAACAGAAAGGCGTCCACCCCCAGCCGCGCCGCGACCTCGACGATCAGTTCCGCGAATTGGCGGGAAAAATAACGTGTGTCGTGCGACACCACAAGGCGCGCCTGTTCGCCGGGAAACGCCGCCCGCACATACGCGAGCAAGCCCTGCGTGGCGCGGCTGACATTGAAAAAATTCATCGCGTTGGTGCCGGCGGCGGGATGCTCCGGCGCCCCCTGGCGCGCCGTGTTCGCGCCCCATTCGCTGGCGGTGACCACCCGGCCGATGGTGCGCCCGCGCAAGCCGCCGGTGCCGAATTTCAGCGTCTGGTAAAAACGGTCGTTAAGCTCCGTCCACTCACCGTCAGCGACCAGCTCGCTGACGCTGGCCCGCTCCCAGTCCGCCGCCGCCGGCCAATACGCCGCGAGGTGCGCCGCGCTGGATTGCAACAATTTCCCCGCCGCCACGGCCGCGCTGATGGTGTCGTCCAGATTGCTCATAAAAGTAAGCGCAAAGACTAGCAACATTCCCGCGGCGAACGCAAAAAAAATCGCGCCGCGCCGCGCCGCCGCGACACACAATCGCCGCTGACCGTGTTGTCACCGTCAGCGGCGATTGATTTTTTCCCCGGCGACCAGCGCGCGGGGCTTGCGGTTGTATTATCGTGTTAGCTCAAACCACCGCCGCGCCGAATTGGGCGCCGCGCGGCTTCACCAAACCGAGCGCGGTTTTGATTTTGTGAATGCTGGCCACCGACAATCCCAAGCTGGCCTTGATGGCAGCGGCAGACTGTCCGGCCCGCACCGCGGCGGCAACTTGCTCCTTGAGTTCGGGCGTGACGCGAACATACTTGCCTTTCGCTTTTTTATTCGGTTTGACCGCGCGCGGCTTGCGCGCGGCGCGAGTATTGGCCGCGTCTTTCAACGCTTTGATAAAGTCGTTGAGGTCCGTGTAACCATACTTGGCGGGCAGCGTGGCGAGTTCCCTCGTGCGCTCCGTCTCAATGGCGGCGGACAGCTTGGCGGCGGTTGATTTTAACTTTTCCAGTTCTTGTATTTTTTCAATTACGGTAATAGCCATTCACTGAATATACATCATTAGCATTTAAAGAAAAGCAGAATCTACAAACTCGTCCCTATATGAATTCAACTCGATTTGCCGCACACTTAATCGGGTCGTCTCACTATCTTTAAGTAAAGTGCTGTATGTTGTCGAAAACATTGCGCAAAACGGCATCTTGGAAAAACGCTGACGGTGCGCGATTACTTTTCCCTGCCGCTGACGGTGAGATGTTCCAGGCGCTCGACGGCTTTTTCAAAACGGGTTCCTCATCGTTAGCAGTGGAAGCGCTGACGTCGGAATACCTCTCACCATCCTCGTTTCCCGCGCCCGCCAATTCCCCTGCCGTGAAGGGGAATTATTTTCTCCACGTCCTCCATGAACTCCTTGTAAAAAAAATATAAAAAAAGTTTGACAACAACTCAAACCTCGCTACTTTCCATCCCATGCACTTTTTAATTGACAACGCGAAAGAGGGGCGAGTAAAATCTTCGCTCCTTCGCTCCTTCGCTCCTTCGCTCCTTCGCTCCTTCGCTCCTTCGCTCCTTCGCTCCTTCGCTCCTTCGCTCCTTCGCTCCTTCGCTCCTTCGCTCCTTCGCTCCTTCGC
>JAISBF010000186.1 GCA_031266335.1 Verrucomicrobiales bacterium | reverse complement strand
TATCTTTGTCGAAAGTCCACGCGCTGTCGCCGCCGGTGATGAGGTTGCCGCCAGCGAAGCCGCCGGTGCCGGTTGAGTTGTTGTCGAGGGTGATGACGAGCGCGCCGTCGCCTTGGTTGATGACGTCACCGGTGATGGCGCTGTGGTCGAGATTCACGGTCAGCGTGCCGTTGCCGCTGTTGGTGATGTCGCCGTTGAGGCCGCCAATGCCGCCATTGATGTCCACGGTGGTGGCGCTCGTATCGGCAGCGGAAACCTTGATGCTATTGTCGCCGGTCACGCCGGTAGTGTCCACGTTGTTCAAGGTCACTTGATTGATGCCGGTGCTTGACATGACGCTCAACAAATCCACGTTGCCGGCCAAGGTGCCGCCGTTAATTATCAAATCGGCTGCCGCGCCGAATTCATTGGCGTTAACAGACAATATCGCCTGTTGCGTGCCGGTCGCGGTAACCGAACTGTCGTTCAGAATGAGCGTGCCGCTCAGATTAATCGCAACCGCGTTATGGTCAGCCACTATGGTTACCCGGTCACCAATGAGCGTGCTCCCGCGCTGTGCCAGGATGCCGTTGGCCTGGCTATGCACCGTCATATTATGCAGCTCGGCAAAGCCGTAATGCTCGGCGAGCACGCCCGTACCTTTGGTCGCGCTAACCGTGACGAGCAGGTCTTCAACATAGATCCGTCCGTGATTCTCCGCATAGACGGCAAAGTGTCCCCACTCGCCACCTTCACCGCTGACCGTGACGGAACCGCCCTTGACGGATATGGTCGCATCATTCAACGCATTCAGCCCATACCCACGGTTATCTCCGTTGAGTACCACGACGACATTTTCCACCATCGCGGTCGAGGTGCCGTTGAGTTGTAAACCAGCAAATACCGCCAAGTCAGCATTGGCAGTAATGGTGCCGCCGGTCAGGGTGAGCGAGCCTTGACTGGTGACGTAAGCGGTGGAGGCATTAGCCGTCGAGGACAAGACGATGTTAGTGCCGTGGTAGGTGCCGCTGGTGACTCTGAGCGCGTTGGAACCGGTGACGGCTTCGTAGGTCTGGTTGTCTTCCGTGATATCTTGTCCGGAAGTGACGTATTTCACGTCCGCGAAGATGTTCAACGCGGTGAAGTAAGCGAGCAAATACACGCTCGCTCTGATTCCGAGCCGCTTGGCGGCGAAGCAAACGCTGAGGGCGCAGAGGGTTAGGAGGGTTAGTTTGGGGTTCATGTTATTGCTTTCGGTTGTTGGTTGGTTGAAAAGTTTTTAATCCGCAGATTACGCAGATTTTTTAATGGCCACAAAAAAACACAAAAAGCACAGAAAGCAGCGGGTTTAACAAAGTTTTGTGGGTTCTGTGTTTTTTTGTGGCCAAGGTTTTGGTTGATTGGTAGTTAGATTTTCTCTTCCTCGACGGTGATGTCGCTGCCGACGATGACTTTTTCGACGACCGGTTTGCCGACCAGTTCTTAGGCCAAAGGCCGAAGAGGCTCTATCGGCGGGAATATTGGCAATCTTTTGGGGAGTGAAGGTGGAGAAAGTTGCCAAGGTTAACGCAAATTCAAGACACAGCTCCGCCAGGAAAAAGTCAGTTAAGGTTGCGCGTTGCGCGTTGCGCGTTGCGCGTTGCGCGGATCAAAGGCGTTATGTCGGAAGAGGTTCATGCTTAACCTTTTGCCGCTGACTGGTTCCGTTTATCGCAGGGTCCCGTTGGCGGCAATGAGGTGAGAAGGTATCGGATTCGCTTAACTTGTGCAAGGTTTTTTTTAATCACGGATGGACACTGATTATTTTTTGTTTTTTTATCCGTGTTCAGCCGTGTCTATCCGTGGTTAAACCAATGGGAAAGACTTGCCTTGGCGGTTGCCGCTGGCATTGTGGCGGAACTTTTATGAGTACCGCATTGCAGCATATCAATGCTTTTCTCAATGGCCAGGCGTCGCGTTTGCTGAGTGTTTGTCATGAACCGGTTTATCGGCAGGTTCCCGACGAGGAGGAGTTCATTACCAAGGCTTGCGCGGTGTTGCGGCGTGACGCGGCGGCTGACGGTGACGACTCGGTGCTGCCGGTGCTGGGGCCGGATTTCGGCACGATTTCCACCGCGGCGATTTACGGCGGCAAGCGGATTCCGGCCAGTCGCGGTGGGATGATTCACATTGAGCCGGTGGCGGCGACGGTGACGGATTTGTTGTCGCTGACGGCGCAGCCGCTGCCTTATGAGCAGACTGATTTCGCGCGCGCGGCGCGGTTGTATCACCAGGTGCGCGCGCGGCTGGAACTTGACGAGTTGTATGTGCGGACGCCGGATTTTCAGGGGCCGTTGAACACGCTGGCATTGCTGCTGGCCGACCAGGGCGAATTAATCGCGGGTTTGTACGAGGAGCCGGAGACGGTGCGCGCGGTGGCGCTGCGGGTGACCGACACGCTGATCGAGTATGTGGCGCGGTATCGCGATGAAATCGGCCCGGAACGGGTGGTCGGCAACATCTGGCCGTTCGTCACGCTGACCGGCGGGCGCGGCGTGGGCATCACGCAGGATTATATGCCGCTGCTGGGGCCGGATTTGTACGCGGAGTTTGAATTGCCGCTGTTGAAGAAAATCGCCGACCGGTTCGGCGGCGTGTATGTGCATTGCTGCGGCGTGTACGGACAGCATTTGCGGAACCTGGCGGCCAGCGGGGTGAATTTATTGGGGTTGGAGAGTTGTTATCCGGAAACGCCGGCGGAGCAGATTTACGAGGTGTTCGGCGACCGCGTGGCCATCACGCCCGGCGTGGGGCCGCTCGGGCAGCAGGAGTTTCCAACCCTGGCGGCGCTGGTGCGCTCGTGGCGCGGCAAGCCGGTGGCCAAGGCGCGGTTTTGGTTTTGTTTCTGCCACGAGTGGGGTGATGTGGCCGACCTGCGCCGCGCGGTGGCGGAGTTGGGTTGACGGTTTTAATTTCAGCAAAGAGGTCATGGAGGAATTGGAGAAACGCCTTTAATTTAATCAAGCTATGTCCGATATCATGAACCGTTATCTCGCCTGTCTTCGCTCCCAGTGGCCGTTGCTCGTTGGGATATTCGCCGTGGCGGCTGTCTTTGCTTATTGCTGGCGTTTCGTGGATCCCGCGCCGCCCAGGAGCATCACCATCGCCGCCGGTCCCGCTGACGGAGCGTATTATTGGTGGGCGCAAAAATACGCCGGCTTGCTCGCCAAGCAAGGCATCAAGGTCAACATCAGCGTCACCAACGGCGCCGCGGACAATCTCAAGCTGATGCTCGACGCCAACCGCGAGGTGGACGCCGCCTTCATCCAGGGCGGCGCGGTCACTGCCGCCAATCTTGATCCCGATACCACGCCGTTGCGCGCGCTGGCGGCGTTGTTCCACGAGCCGCTGTGGTTGTTCCATCAACCGACGCTAACCGTGAACTCCCTGCGCGACCTCAAGGGCAAGCGCGTCGCCATCGGTCTGCGCGGCAGCGGCGGCAATCTCCTCGCCACCGAATTGCTCAAGTGGAGCGGCGTCACCGGGCAAAATTCAACGCTGACAATCATCGACGACAACGAGGCCGGGCAAGCGTTGACCGCCGGCCGGCTCGACGCCATGTTCGCCGTTGGCGCTGTTGGTGTGCCAGTCATCCGGCGGCTGCTGACCAATCCCGCCGTCCGCACCCATGCCTTCGACGACGCGGCCGCCTATGTGCGCCGGTACGATTACCTCGATGCCGTCACGCTGCCGGCCGGGGTGGTTGACATGGCGAACAACCAGCCCGCGCGGGATCTCACCCTGCTGGCCCCGGTCGCCACGCTCATCGCCAGGGATGATCTCCATCCCGCCATTGTCAGCCAACTCCTGGCCGCCGCCACCGCCCTGCACCATCGTCACAATCTGCTCAGCAACACCATTGATTTTCCCGCCGCCCACAACACCGAATTGCTCATGCACAAGGACGCCGCCCGTTACTTGCAAAACGGCCCGTCGTTCCTGCATCGCTACCTGCCGTACCATTTGGCCGCTTTCATTGACCGCACCAAAATCATGTTGCTGCCGTTGCTGACCCTGCTGATTCCGTTGTTTAAAATGGTCATGCCCACCTATCGCTGGTCGATGCGCCGCAACATCTGGAAATGGTACAAAAGCATCCGCGCCATCGAGCGCGACCACGCCAACCGCGCCGCTGACAATGCCACGCTTTTGAAACGCCTGGACGACATTGAGGCCAATGTTAAAAAAACCTATGTGCCTTACACGTTCGCCTGGGAACTCTACACCTTGCGCAACCATATCATCATGATTCGTGAAATGCTGACCGCGAAGTAAGTTGAGAACTCCGGCCACGAAGACGCCAAGACGCGAAGGAATTTTATTAACCGCAGAGGTGCGGAGACGCGGAGATTTTTTTAATTAAACCTCCGCGCCTTTGATTCGCTTCGCTAGTGTCGTTAGAGCGGGCGCGTAATAGCCCGCTAAGGTGTTGCGTCTCTGCGTTGAATGTGCTTTTAGAACTGGTGGCGGTAGCCTGCTGTTAGTCCCCAGGGCTTGTCGTACTTGTCGCCGAAACTGGCTTCGTAATCCAGGTGGAGTTGATTGTCAGCGTCGAGTTGCCAGATAATACCGCCGCCTACTTCTGCACGGGCACCGTCAGTGTTGGCGCGGGTGTGTTGGTAGCCGTTGCGGATGGCGCCGCCGCTGCTGATGGTTTCTACGCCGCTGATCTTCACGTAAGGTTGTAACGCGCCGCTGTTGGTGAGGTTGATGATGCGACCGAACACGCTGCCGATGCGTAATTGTAGGGCGTCGAGGTCTTGGGCGCTGATGGTCAGCGGGCCTGCCGTGTAATTCTCAGCCAAAATGTGGAGGTAGTTGACTTGGAACTGAGGCTCGATGAACCAGCCATCGCTGAAGGTGAACTTCTTGCCGAGTTCGAGGCTGCTGCCGATGTTCACATCGCTGTAGTTAGCGGTGATTTGACTGCCGCTGTAGGGGGCTTTCAAGTCGTTATCGACACTGGCAGCTTTGAAGGTGGCGTCGATATAGAAGCCGCTGCTGTGCAACCACGTTGCATAGAGTCCGCCGTAATAGGAGTTGATCTCACCGTCAGTACCAGGGGTGCGGTAATCTATATCGCTGCGGCCGTAGCCGGCATAGACGCCGAGATACAAGTCATTGTCAGCGCTGATGGTGAATTTATGGTCGGTGCCGAGATCGACGCCGTAGATGAGTTGTTCGTAGGCTTTACCTGATACTTTGCTGCCGATGTTGAGCTGTTGGCCATAGCTTCTGAGCCAGAGGTTATCGATGAGGTTATGGAACGCGGGCGTCCCGCCCGCTGGCGGGCGAGACGCCCGCGCTCCATAGCGCAGTTCACCCATGCGCTTTAACAGACTGTTTTGCTGCGCGAACCACAGGCTTTGTTGCGCGGCGATGGCGCTGTTTAAGACTGCGCCGGCAGGGCTGGTGCCGTTCTTGATGAAGTGGTCACCGTCTTTGATGATGGTGTCGATGCCCCAGTCGATCGGATCCCATTGCCAGTTTTCCGTGCCCTCGCCGCTGACGATGTCGGGGAGGATTTGGTTCGGGTCGGCTTGGCCGTTGCCGGTGGTGTCGATGTGGATGGTACCGTCACCGTCAGCGGTATCTACATCGATAGAACCGCCTGCGCCGGTGTCGCTGTTGACGCTGAGGTTGATGGTGCCGTTGTTGGTGAGGTGGTCAAAGGTGACGTCGTAGTCGCCGATGTTCCAAGTGCCGTTATTTTCGCCGTAATTGCCGTGGCTGTCTTTATCGAAAGTCCACTCGCTGTCGCCGCCGACGATGAGATTGCCGCCGTTGAAGCCGCCGGTGCCGATTGAGTTGTGGTCGAGAGTGACGGTCAGCGTGCCGTCGCCGAGGTTGTTGGCGTCGCCGCGCATGGCGCTGTGGTCGAGATTCACCGTCAACACTCCGCTGCCGCTGTTGGTCACATCGCCGTTGATGCCGCTACCGCCGCTGACGTTGACGATGGTGTCGCCGTTGTTGTGATCGCTGACGGTGATGCCGCCGGCGTCGGACGTGGCCACATTATCGAGAACAATATTGTAAGTGCCGCTTAAGCTGTTGTTGTTTATCAAGTTCCCACCGCCGCTGGCAGTGCCACCGATAATTTCCACCCGGGCATTCGCGTCTATGCCTGGGCCATATGCCGATTCAACGAAAACCACGTCACTGACCGCGGCAAGGTCGCTGTTTTTTACAATAATCACCGCCGCGGCATCAGCGTCAGCGCCAATGGCTTCGTTGACATGCACCGCCTTGTCACTGGTAATCCGGCTGTCCGTTATCAAAATTGTGCCGCTCGACTCTATTCTCGCGCCATAACCGCTCGTCGCGGTAATATCGACACGGTCAGCGATGACCAACCCGCCGGTGATGGCGCTTAATCCACCGCTCTTGAGGCCGGTGCCGTGCGCGATCAACGTGGCGTCATGCACGATGGCGGTCGAACTGACGCCGGTGTCCAGGTTGCCCTGCGCGCGCGCGGCCACGCCATCGGCCACTTCCACATAAAGCCCCGCTCCCGCTTCAATATGCCCGCCGTATCTGGCGTAAAGACCGTCGCTGGCGGCCAAGATTCTGGCCCGGTCGCCGATGATCAGGGTATTGCGTCCCGACAGGTAAAGGCCGTAGCTGCTGGCCGTGCCAGTCAAGTGGTCCCCGATGGTTAGCGCCCCGCCGTCAGCTTCCATGGCAATAATACGCCGGCTGGCCGTGATTTGAACATTGTTCCCCAGCGTGGCTGGTGGCGCCAAAAATATAAATGCCGTTACTACTAAACCCTTGAGTGATGATTTTCAAATTATCGCCGCCGAACAAGACGGCGTCGCTGACATTCTGGACGCGCAACCCTTGCGCCGCGCTGCCCGTGGTAATCATGGTGACGTCGTTTTGCACGGTCATGGTGCCGCCGCGCACATAGAAACCGTAACCGGCCGCGCCATCCGTGCTGGTGGTGTAAGTCCCGGTCAGCACCAATTTGGTGCCCGAAGCCAAATACTGCTGCTGCGCCGACACGGTCAGCGGCAGGCTGGTTAGGCCGCAGATGACGCGGATTAAGACGGATAATTTTTGAAGATTGCGGTTCATATGATGGTCTCTCTTGCTGATTTTTCCTTCGTGGTTGATTAAATGTGCTCATTCGCTTCTCGCAACGAGCCAGAGTGCTATAGCACGCATAATGCGTGCAAGGCAACAAATAAATTAACCTATTTGATTTTGCGTATTTAATTAACGGGCATGGCCAGTGCCGAAATTAACATCCGTTTCAGCCGCGACTTGATGCGCGAGGTCATGCGACATTGTCAGCATAGCGGCCACAGCAGCCGGATGTTTATTGAGGAGGCGGTGCGCGCGTTGCTGGAGCAAATCGACGCTGACGGTGCGACAATTCCCGCGCCGGCGCTGGCGGTCATGGTGCGAAAAAAACTCGGCAAGCAAACCCGCTCGCTGGAGGAGACGGTCAGCGCGTTGGTCGAGGAAAATCTGGCCCGCCGCGCCAGCGGAACCAAGTCGGCGGACCGGCGCGCGTGAGTCACCGGTCGGTCGCGACTTTTCCCACTGTCAGCCTGACGAACATCGCCACTGTCAATGACGCCAGCATCAGCGTTCGATTGGGCAACTCGCTTCCGCGCCTTCCCCATTTCAAAAAAACCCGCTGGCACTGGCCGGCAAAAACCGTAAACTGCCAATTTGCCATGATTAATCACCGCTTTGACCACGAATCGGACTGGCTCGCCGCGTTAATCGCGCACTGGCAGGCCACCGGCAGCGCGGCCCTGCACAAACGCGGGGTTTTTAATGTTGCCCTCAGCGGGGGGGCCAGCCCGGTCGGTTTTTACCGGGCGTTGAGCAAAAGCGGCTGGGCTTGGTCGGCCACTCATTTGTTTATCGGCGACGAACGCTGGGTGCCGCTGGATCATCCGGACAGCAACTATCACCTGATTTATACGGCATTTTATCCGCTGCCGGTGCGGCTGGAACGCTGGAAAACCGAACTGCCCAAGGCCGCGGACGCCGCCGCTGACTATGAGCGCCGCCTGATTCGCGAACTCGGCCAGCCGCCGCGCTTCGACCTGATCCTGCTCGGGGTCGGCAACGACGGCCACACCGCCTCGCTATTTCCCGGCACCAAAGCCTTGCGGGAAAACGTCAAGTTCACCGCCGCCGACTGGGTGCCGCAGATGGATGCCCAGCGCCTGACCTTGACCTATCCCACGCTGCGCCAGGCCAGGGAAATCTGGTTTCTCACCAAGGGCGCCGACCAACAACCCTGGGTGCAACGCCTGATGCAGGGCCTTGATGCCACCTTTCCCGCGGGGGCGGTCGCCATCGAACGGGGCGAGATAAAAATCTTTAATTGCGTAAATTGAAACTTACGGGCTTGACCTGCCGCAAAAAAACTGGAGAATCCTTGCCTCTTGATTACGCGCTCGTGGCGAAATGGCAGACGCGCTAGTTTCAGGTACTAGTGGTTAACACCGTGGAGGTTCGACTCCTCTCGAGCGCATTCAATTACTCTGTAAGCAAGGTGGTAAAAAACGCTGCAAAGTGCGCGCTCAGGTACAAAGCTAAAATCCCCACTGACGGGCGGTTCGGAATTTATCAATAAACAAGCTTGCATTTCGCGGGCAAATCCGCAGTATTAATCCCCTGTATGAAAATTTCATCCATTATTTCGGTGGCTTGTCTGGCCGCGTTGGTGGCCTGCTCGCCCAAAGATCCCAAAAATGCCAAGTTTGTCGTCGCTTCCTTCAAGGGCGGCAAAGTAACCCGCGCGGAATTGACCGCCAAGGAAAATGAGTTCATTTCCCGTTTCGGCGGCAAAATCGAGGATTTGAAGCCGGAACAGTCCGCCATGCTGGACTGGCAGGTGGCTAACCGCCTGATCATGGAAAAAATCATTGCCAAACAGACGGCGGCGCTCAAAAGCAAAATCCAATCCGAGGTTGACGCCGAACTCGTCGCAGCCAAAAAGCGATTTGGCGGAGATGAACAGGAATTTCAAAAACGGCTCGCCGAATCCGACCTGACGGAGAAGGAGCTGATTGAGCAAATCAACCAGCAGGAAACCATCCGGTACCTGATCAAGCAGGAAAAGGACGCGCCCGCCCCGGTCACTGAAGCTGACGCCAAGGCTTTTTATGATGGCAACCAGCAACTCTGGCCCCAGGAAGAATTGTACTCGCTGCGTTACATCGCGACGCCGCTGCCCGCCGATGTCAGCCCGGCCGACAAGAAGCAGAAACAGGCGGCGGCCGAAACCGCCCGCAAGCGCGTGAGCGGCGGCGAGGATTTTGAAAAAGTCGCCAAGGAGCTTGATCCCGCCAATCCTCAAGCCGGTGTTACCCAGAAGGTTCAGGCCAGTAATTTCAGTCCAGAATTCAGTAAAATCATCAAGACCCTGAAACCCGGCGGCATTAGTTCGGTGCAGGAAATCGGCGCCAATTTGCTGGTGTTTCAATTGGTTGAATTGACCCCCGCCAAGGTGCTGGAGTTCGATGAGGTAAAGGAAGGCATCATCAGGCGGTTGCAATCGCAAAAGGAGAGTGAGTTCGCCAGGCGCATCATTGAAAAGCTGCGTGACGACGCCAAGATTCAATTCAATATTCCCGATCCCACCAAGGAATTGGCGAGCAAAACCGCGCCGACCGCCGCCCCGGAGGCGCCGGCCCCCGCTCCCGCCAAGAATTGACCTGTCAACAACCTTTGACCACGGCCATTGGCTTGCACGCCAATGGCCGTTTTTTCATGCCCGGTTATTAAGCCGTAATCACCTGCGGCTGCTCATCGCTGTCATTGGGGCAAAGTGAACTGCGAATATTTATTGTATTTAAGTATTGCTGACCGCCTGATCTTGAAATATGCTTTCATACGAAGAAAGGAGTTAAAGCTCAGGGACTGGGTTTTAGCCTGATTTATCTCAGCGCCGTTGTTTGCAACGTGATAAAACATCGGTGCCTGGCAAAGAATCTTGAGGCTGACCGTGTTATCCTTGCGAAGAGCGTTTGAGCAATAACCCTTGGGGAAATTTTTCGGTTCTTTACTGAAAACCGATTAGTTTTACAGATTGTGACAAAACCAATGGACTACCTGCATCATCAGCGTAAAACCGCGGGCCAAGCCTGGCGGCTAACGCACGGTGTGTGGTCCGCGTTGTCACTTTCCCCTTGCGGTTTCGCCTGCTGAACGCTCTCGCCGATACCTCCCGGGCTTGACCAGCAACATGAGTAATACAGAACAAAGATCCGGACGTTCCGGATATCGTGGTGGACGCCGCCGTAATCGCGGCGGGCGTTACCGTGGCAACCGCGAGGGCGGTTACCAAAAACAGAAAAAATCCAACCCGATTACCGCCTTCCTCGGCAAACTGTTCGGTTTCGGCAAACGTTCGACCAATGGCAAACCAGTCAACGGTCAACGTGACCGCGACCGCGACCGCGAACACGACCGTGATCGTGAACGCGCGCCGCGCGCCGAACGTTCGGAGCGTCTCGACGTCCCCGTCCAGGAAAATCAGAATCCGGAAATCGAAACGCCGCGCTTGTACATCGGCAACCTTTCCTACGAAACGTCGGAAAGTGACCTGTTTGATCTGTTCTCGCAGGTCGGCAGCGTCAACAATGTCGAGATCGTGCGTGACAGCCGTTCCAATTCCAAGGGATTCGGCTTCGTGGAAATGGGCGCGTTGGAAACTGCCAAGGCCGCCTCGGAGAAGTTCCACCGCAGCGATTTCATGGGACGCCAAATCGTCGTCGCCGGCGCCAAGAAATAACCGGCTGATGATGCAAAAAAACCCGCGGGCTTTCCCCGCGGGTTTTTTTATTGCGGTTCAGCCTGACTTGGCGACAGCCGGAACCGGCGCAAAATTCGCTCTGGCGCAAAACCGCGTTCACCCTATAAAAGACGCATGGAAAATGTCGTCATCATCGGTTCCGGCCCGGCCGGATGGACCGCGGCAATTTACACGGCGCGCGCCGGTCTCAATCCGCTGCTGGTGACCGGCGCGCAGCCTGGCGGCTTGTTGACCACCACCACCGCGGTGGAGAATTTTCCCGGTTTCAGCAAGGGAGTGGACGCGAACACGCTGATGATGGAGATGCAGGAGCAGGCCGCGCGGTTCGGCGCGCGTGTCGAGTACATGAGCGTGGTCGAGCGGGTGGATTTTTCCCGGCGCCCGCTGACGCTGACCGTGGACGGCAAAGTCATCGAGACCAGGGCGGTCATCATCGCCACCGGCGCCAGTCACCGTCATCTCGGCGTGCCGGGCGAGCGGGAGTTGGAAAACAAGGGCGTGACCTATTGCGCCACCTGCGACGGCGCGCTGCCAATGTTCCGCGGCCAGCCGCTGGTGGTGGTCGGCGGCGGCGACTCGGCCTGCGAGGAAGCGGCGTACTTGACGCGCTTCGGCTCACTGGTGTATCTGGCGCACCGCCGCGACCAACTGCGCGCCTCGCGCATCATGGCGGCCCGCACCTTGGCCAACCCGAAAATCAAACCGGTGTGGGACAGCGTGGTGGAAGGAGTGCTGGGCGTCGATCTGGACCGGGTGACCGGTGTGAAATTGCGCAACGTGAAAACCGGCGCGCGCGCGACGCTGGATTGCGCCGGAGTGTTTGTCGCCATCGGCCACGTGCCGAACACGCAGCTGTTCCAAGGCGTGATTGACATGGACAAGGCGGGTTTCATCACACCGACGGGACGCGCGCATACCAATGTGGACGGCGTGTTTGTCGCCGGAGATTGCGCGGATTCGATTTACCGCCAGGCCGTCACAGCGGCGGGCGCGGGCTGCATGGCCGGCATCGAAGCCGAGCGTTATCTGGCGGGATTGTGCGGTTGAACCGGGTGACAGGGAAAACTCAGAACCACGAGGACACCAAGACACGCAGTGTTTTTAAATTTTGGCGACATCTATATAGCAGCCGCTGCTGTGGAGCCAAGTGGCGTAGAGGCCGCCGTAGTAGGAGTTGAATTCACCGTTAGTGCCGGGAATGCGGTAGTCGAGGTCACTGTCAGTGGACAAGGTAAACTTATGATCAGTGCCAATATCCGCGCCGTAGATGGTGATGTCGCCGGTCAGGCTGCTACTGTTCAGGCTCACGGTCAGCGTGCCGCTGCCGCTGTTGGTCACGTTGCCATTGATGCCGTTGCCGCCGCTGACGGTGACATTGCCGGTGCCGCTGGAAATCATGCCGCATCCCGTTGCCAAAAAACGCGCGCCTGCCGCCGCTGACGGTGCGCGGCACTCTCAGCGGCGCAATGTCAATGGCGCACAGGCCAGCCTGCCGGTGTCGGCGCGCGATGGAACGGCGCGACCACTGTCAAATTCGCGATTAAACGGGGTTGTGATGAGGTATGGCTATAACCGGCCGATTAGCTCGGCGCGCCCGTGCCGTTGGCGGCCGGGGTGAGTTGCGCTTTCCAATTGGTTTCCAAGCCCTTGATCTGCGCGTATTTTTGCCGGATCTGTTCCTGGGCGGTGGTTTCCAGTTTTTGATACCGTTCCGGGTTGATTTGTTTCAGCGCCTTGAACCGGGTCTCGTTGGCCATGAATTGTTCCAGCGGGGTTTTCGGCTCGGCGGAATCCAGGATCAGCGGGCTTTGGCCGGCGTCTAGCCGGCGCGGGTCGAAGCGGTACAGCGGCCAGTAACCGGAATCCACCGCCAGCTTTTGCTGGTTGAGGCCGGTTTCCATGTTGATGCCGTGCGCGATGCAATGGCTGTAGGCGATGATCAGCGCGGTGCCGGGGAAGTTGTCCGCCTCGTGCAACGCCTTGACCGTCTGGCTGTCCTTGGCGCCAAAGGCAATGCGCGCGACGTAGGCGCTGCCGTAGCTCATGGCCAGCAGGCCGAGGTCTTTCTTGGTTTGCGCCTTGCCGTTGACGGCGAATTTCGCCACCGCGCCCATCGGCGTGGACTTGGATTGCTGGCCGCCGGTGTTGGAATAAACCTCGGTGTCCAACACCAGGATATTGACTTTTTTGCCGAGCGAGATGACGTGGTCGAGGCCGCCGTAGCCGATGTCATAGGCCCAGCCGTCGCCGCCGACAATCCACACGCTTTTCTTGACCAGATAATCCGCGATGAGGTTCAATTCCGACGCCTCGGGCACGGTCAGCGTCCTGAGCCGGTCGCGCAATTCGACGACCCGCTGCCGCTGGGCGGCCAGTCCCGCCTCGGTGCTTTGGTCGGCATTGAGCAGTTCGCCGGCCAACTGGTCGCCGAGCGCCGCTGACAGTGACGCCAGCAAATAACGCGCCCGGTCGTTTTTTTGGTCCACTCCCATGCGCAAGCCCAGGCCGAACTCGGCGTTGTCCTCGAACAGCGAGTTGGCCCACGCGGGGCCGCGACCGTCAGCGTTCTTGGCATACGGCGTGACCGGCAGGTTGCCGCCGTAAATGGACGAGCAGCCGGTGGCGTTGGCAATCAGCGCGCGGTCGCCGTACAACTGGCTGATGAGCTTGACGTAAGGCGTCTCGCCGCAACCCGCGCAGGCGCCGGAAAACTCGAACAGCGGCTGGAGGAATTGCGAATCCTTGACCAGGTCGGTTTTGAGCTTGGCGCGGTCAGGCAGCGGCAGGCCGAGGTAGTAATTCCAGTTGACACGCTCGGCGTCCACGATGGGTTCCTGCGGCATCATGGTCAGCGCCTTGCGTTTCGGGTCGTTTTTATCCTTGCCCGGGCAGACCGCGATGCACAGGCCGCAGCCGGTGCAATCTTCCGGCGCGATTTGGATGGTGAACTGGCAGCCGGGATTTTCCCGCGACTTGAAGGCGGTGTGCTTGAAGGTCGCCGGCGCGTCCTGGAGCGCGGCGTCCGGGTAGAACTTGCCGCGGATGGTGGCGTGCGGGCAGCCTAGCATGCATTTATTACACTGGATGCACAACTCCGGCGCCCAAACCGGAATCATTTGCGACAAATTGCGTTTTTCCCAGCGGGCGGTGTCGGTCGGCCAGACGCCGTCCACGGGGAACGCGCTCACCGGCAGCAGGTCGCCCTTGCCTTCCATCATCAGCGCGGTGACGCGGTGCATGAAGGCGGGCGCCTCGGCGGGGATGGCCGCCGGGCGGCGGTGAGTCGAGGTGACTTGCTCGGGCACGATGATTTCGTGTAGGTTAGCCAGGGTCTGGTCCACCGCTTTCCAGTTTTTTTCCACCACCGCCTGGCCTTTGCGCAGGTAGGTCTTCTCGATGGATTTCTTGATCTGGGCGATGGCTTCCTCGCGCGGCAGCACGCCGCTGATGGCGAAGAAACACGTTTGCATGATGGTGTTGGTGCGGCTGCCCATGCCGGTCTCGCGCGCCACGCGATAGGCGTCAATGGCATAGACCCGGAGCTTTTTCTCCAGGATGGCGGCTTGCAGTTCCAGCGGGAGATGATCCCAGATTTTGTACACGGTGAACGGGCTGTTCAACAACAGCGTCGCGCCCTTGGCGGCGTAGGCGGCGAAGTCGCATTTTTCCACGAATTGCCATTGGTGGACGCCGACGAAATTCGCCTGCTTGATGAGGTACGGCGAATTGATGCGCCTGGGGCCGAAGCGCAGGTGCGAGATGGTCATTGCGCCGGATTTTTTCGAGTCGTACACGAAATACGCCTGCGGCTTGAACTCGGTCTCGTCGCCGATGATTTTGATGGTGTTCTTGTTGGCGCCGACCGTGCCGTCGGAGCCGAGGCCAAAGAACACCGCGCGCTTGTTCTCGCTTGGCTCGATGTCGTAATCGTCGTCCACCGTCAGCGAGGTGCCGGTGACGTCGTCAATGATGCCGACCGTGAAGTGGCGGCGCGGCGCGGCTTTTTGCAATTCGTCGAAAATCGCCTTGACCATCGCCGGGGTGAATTCCTTCGACCCGATGCCGTAACGGCCGCCGCACACCTGCGCCTGGGGCGCGTCCGCGACTTCGTGCAGGGCGGTGACCACGTCCTGGTACAGCGGTTCGCCCGCCGAGCCGGGTTCCTTGGTGCGATCCAGCACGGCGATTTTTTGCACCGTCGGCGGCAGCGCCCGGACGAACAAATTCACGTCGAACGGACGGAACAGGCGCACTTGCAACACGCCAAACCTGCCACCGTCAGCGTTCAAATGATTGACCGTGTCAATGCTGGTTTCGCCGCCGGAACCCAGCACCACGATGACCTGCTCGGCCTGGGGATGGCCGGTGTAGTCGAACAAGTGATACTGCCGTCCCGTGACCTTGGCAAAATCATCCATGATTTGCTGCACCGCCGCCGGGGTGCCCAGGTAGAACGGATTGCCCGCCTCGCGGGTTTGGAAATACACGTCGGGATTCTGCGTGGTGCCGCGGATGGTCGGCCGGTCGGGCGTCAGCGCGTTTTGGTAGAAATTGTTCAGCAACTTGGGATCCAGCAGGCGGCGCAGCATGTCGTCGGTCAGATAGTCAATCTGGTTGATTTCATGCGAGGTGCGGAAACCGTCGAAAAAATGCAGGAACGGCACCCGGGTTTGCAACGTCGCCAGATGCGCGATGCAGGCCAAATCCTGCGCTTCCTGCACGTTGGCGGAATTGAGCATGGCGAAACCGGTCTGGCGCACCGCCATCACGTCGGAATGGTCGCCAAAAATGGACAGTGAATTGGTGGCCAGCGCCCGCGCCGTGACGTGCAGCACGAACGGCGACAACTCGCCGGCGATTTTATACATGGCTGGAATCATCAGCAGCAGCCCCTGCGACGCGGTGAAAGTGGTGGCCAGCGTGCCGGCCTGCAAAATCCCGTGGATGGCCCCCGCCACCCCGGCTTCCGACTGCATTTCCACCACGGCGGGAGTATTGCCCCACAAGTTCTTTTTGCCCTTGGCCGACCATTCGTCGGAAGACTCGCCCATGGGCGTCGAGGGAGTGATGGGGTAAAGGGCGATCGCTTCGCTGAGGCGGTAGGCCACGGATGCGGCCGCTTCATTGCCGTCCACGGTGATTGCTGTGTGTTTCATAGTAAAATAAATACCTATTATCGGTCTCAGAAATTGGGGTTTAAAATTAAAATGCTACTCTTGGGCATTAGCTTTCGTCAAATAAGAAAATGCGCTGCCGCGTCATGGTCAGCGACCAGGAGCGCCATTCGACGGTTGCCCTGCCGCGTGAAACGCCTTAGATTGCGAGTCATGTCCGGTTGGTGCAAAGCCGTGGTGTTGCTGCCGTGCAACGCGTTGATTACCCTGCCAGCCTTGGTGCTGTGGCTGACGGGCTGGCGATTGACGCGGAATGAACCGATATGGTTGGCGGCCGGCGGGGCGCTGCTGATGGTGGGCTTGGCACTGGCAGCGTGGACGATGTGGTTGTTTGACCGGGTCGGCGAAGGCACCGCGGCGCCGTGGCGTCCGCCGCGCAAGCTGGTGGTGCGCGGGCCTTACCGGCATGTCCGCAACCCGATGATTGTCAGCGTGCTGCTCATGGCGCTGGCCGAGGCGCTGCTCCTGAACGCCTGGTCACTGGCAGCGTACGCGGCGGCGTTCTGGGCGGTGAACGCCGTTTACTTTCCGCTGATCGAGGAAAAAACCTTGCGCCGGCGCTTCGGCGACGATTATGCCCGCTACCAGCGCCACGTCCCGCGCTGGCTGCCGCGGTGGACACCGTGGACGCCGCCGGACGACGAAATTGCCAAGTCGTAAAAACCGCCGCTGACCGCGGGCACATCGTCAGCGGCGGTTTGTTGGGGATTATTTCCGTGCCATCGGCAGCGACCAGGCGTCTTATTTGGCCTGGGCCGCCTGGCGCTGGCGCCGAATTTCATTCCACCGCGCCAGGCGCTCGGCGATGAGTTTCTCGTAACCGCGATTGGTCGGCTTATAAAACTCGCTGACGGTGGCGAACATTTTTTCATCCGCCACACCGTCAGCGTAATCGTGCGCGTATTGGTAGCCGACGTGCCGCCCCAGCGCCTTCTCGCCGTCGTAGGTCGCGTTTTTCAAATTGTTCGGCACCTCCAGCGTGCGGCCTTCCTTGATGGCCGCCGCCGCCGCCTCGCCGGCCAGATAAGCGGCGTTGCTCTTCGGCGCGGTGGCGAGGTAAATTGTCGTCTCCGCCAGCGGGATGCGCGCCTCGGGCAGGCCGATGAACTCGACCGCCTGCTGGCACGCCACCGCCAGCGGCAGCGCGCGCGGGTCGGCCAGGCCGATGTCCTCGGCGGCGCTGATCACGAGGCGGCGCGCGATGAAGCGGATGTCCTCGCCGGCGTGCAGCATTTTCGCCAGCAAGTACACTGCCGCGTCCGGCTCGCTGCCGCGCACGCACTTGATGAAGGCGCTGATGGTGTCGTAGTGCGCGTCCTCGTCCTTGTCGTACACGACGGCCTTGCGCTGGATGGATTCCTGCGCCACCGTCAGCGTGAAGCGCACCGCGCCGTCAGCGTCAGCGGGCGTCGAGAGCGCGCCGACCTCCAGCGCGTTGAGCGATTTCCGCACGTCGCCGTCGCAAACTTTCGCCAGGTGCCGCAGCGCGTCATCGTCAGCGACAACCTTGCACGCGCCCAGCCCGCGCTCAGTGTCAGCGAGCGCGTGGCGCAGCACCGGCAGCACGTCGTCCACCGTCAGCGGCAGAAACTCGAACACCTGCATCCGCGAAATCAACGCCGGGTTGACGTAGAAAAACGGATTGTGCGTCGTCGCGCCGACCAGCCGCACCGTGCCGTGCTCGACGTGCGGCAGCAGCGCGTCCTGCTGCGCCTTGTTGAAGCGGTGGATTTCGTCCACCAGCAGAATCGTGCGCTTGCCGAGCGTCTGCCAGTGCGCCTCAGCGTCCTGCACCGCCTTGCGCAAGTCGCTGACGCTGGCCTCCACCGCGTTGAGCGCGACGAACCGCTCGCCGCTGACGGTGGCAATCAGGTAGGCCAGCGAGGTTTTCCCCGTCCCTGGAGGCCCGAAGAACAGCAGCGCGGAGAAGCGGTTCGAGGTAATTAGCCGGTGTAATAATTTCCCCGGCGCGAGCAAGTGCTGTTGTCCCGCGAACTCGTCGAGCGACCGCGGCCGCATCCGCGCCGCCAGGTTTTTCCTGGTATCGGGCCGCAACGGTTCACGCTGTGCAAATAAATCCGCCATCGTTGCTAGTTAACCACGAATAAACACGAATTTACACGAATAAAAGCCGCTGATGGTGATGTCAAAATTATTCGTGTAAATTCGTGTTTATTCGTGGTTAAAATTGATTTGATGCTGCATTTGTCACCGTCAGCGGAACCGGTCATCGTCAGCGAGCGCGCCGACTGGCTGGTGGTCAACAAACCCGCGCATTTGCTGGTTCACCCGACGCGGCCCGACGGGCAATTCACGTTGCTCGAATGGATTAAGCGACGGTTCGCCGGCGAGTTCGCCGCCATCGTCAATCGGCTCGACCGCGAGACCAGCGGGCTGGTGCTGGTCGCGCGGTCACCGGCAGCGGCCTCCCGGCTCGGCAAGCTGACCATGCGCCGCGAAATTCGCAAAACCTACCGCGCCATCGTCAGCGGCCACGCGCCGGCGCGCGGCGTCATTGACGCGCCGCTCGACCGCGTCAGCAAGCGCGCCCCGGCCGTCGTCCACATCCGGCAGGGCGTCACTGTCGGCGGTTATCCGGCGGTGACTCATTATCAGCGGCTGGCAGTGAAAACCGCCGCTGACGGTGGCCGATTTTCATTGCTTGAACTGGCGCTGGAAACCGGCCGCCTGCACCAAATCCGGGTTCATCTCGCGCACCTCGGACATCCCGTGGTCGGCGACAAAATCTACGGCCCCGACGAGTGTTGCTACCTGCGTTTCATCGAACACGGCTGGACGCCGGACCTGGCGGCGCTGCTGTTGCTCCCCCGCCACGCCCTGCACGCCGCGACGCTGACGTTCACGTGGGACGACGAGCCGGTCACCGTCAGCGTCCCGTGGCCGGAGGATTTGCGGGAGTTTTGGGAGCGTTGACAAAAACTCCGGCCACGAAGACGCGAAGGCGCGAAGGATTTTTTTACAAAGAGAGCATGGAGTTATTGGAGAAAGTTTGTCTTGGCTAAACCACCCCCTCCATTCCCTCCGTGTTCTTTTTGTAAAAATTTCTTCGCGCCTTCGCGTCTTCGTGACCGGAGTTTCCGACAGTTCCTCCCGGCATGAAAACGAAATCGCCCCGCCGCCATTCTTGCCAGCGCCGGGTTTTTGTCCTAGGCTGTTGCCCGTTTCCTATGCCAGTCAACATTCCAGACGGCCTGTCCGCTGCCGGTATCCTTGCCGGGGAAAACATCTTTGTCATGGGCCGCAACCGCGCCCTGGCCCAGGACATCCGCCCCCTGCATATCGCCATCCTCAACCTGATGCCGACCAAGGAAACCACCGAAACGCAACTGTTGCGCCTGCTCGGCAACACCCCGATTCAAATCGAGCCGGTGTTCCTGACAACCAAGAGTTACACCGCCAAAAACACCTCCGCGGAATACCTGGCCGAATTTTACCGTAACTTTGACGACATCCGCCCGCACAAGTTCGACGGCCTGATCATCACCGGCGCGCCCGTCGAGCACCTGCCCTTCGAGGAAGTCCAGTACTGGGACGAGCTGGCCCGCATCTTCGACTGGGCCGCGCAAAACGTCTGGTCCTCCCTGTTCATCTGCTGGGGCGCGCAAGCCGCCTTGTACCACTACTACGGCATCCCCAAGTACCCGCTGCCCGGCAAAATGTTCGGCATCTTCCCGCACCGCAACCACCAGCCCGGCCACCCGCTGTTGCGCGGCTTTGACGACGTATTTCCCGTCCCGCACAGCCGGCACACCACCGTATGGCGGGGCGATATTGAAAAATATCCCGAACTGCAAATCCTCAGCGAGTCCGACGAGGCGGGGGTTTATCTAGTCGCCACCCGCGACAGCCGGCGGGTTTTTCTCACCGGCCACAGCGAATACGACCGCGACACCTTGAAAAAGGAATATTTCCGCGACCTCGCCGCCAGCCTGCCGATTACCAAACCCGCCAACTACTTCCCCGACGACAACACTGCCCGCGAACCGTTGCTAACCTGGCGCACCCACAGCCACCTGCTATTCAGCAATTGGATCAACAATATCTACCAAGCCACCCCCCACAACATCGACGAAGTCCCGCCGCTGACGGTGAAATAATCCGGTGCCGTCCCAGATTCATCGCCGTCTCGCTGACGATGACTCGACGGGAGGACCGGTCCGGGATTGCGCGGCCCAGTTCTCCCCGTCAGTAATCCTTGTCGCCCAACCGCGGCGCGTGTTATCATCCCGCGCATGACCGAACCGGCCATCAAGGAAAAAATCATCGGTTTCATGGCCAGCAACGGCCTGCGTGTCACCGCGCAACGCCAGGCCATCATTGAGGCCGCTTTCAGCACCGATGAGCATTACACCGCCGAGGAACTGCTCGAGCGCGCCCGCCAGGTCGATCCTTCCGTGTCCCGCGCCACGGTGTACCGCACGCTGCCCGTGCTGGTGCAAACCGGCTTGTTGCGCGAGCTGGATTTGGGCAAGGACCAGATGTATTACGACCCGAATTACGCCAGTCACCCCAATCACAACCACATCATCTGCGTTGATTGCGATAAAATCGTCGAATTCGAGGATTATTGCCTGGATGTGCGCGAAAGCGTCATTGCCAAAAACCTCGGCTTCCGCCCCGGCGCGGTCAGGCTCCGCATCGAAGCCACCTGCGAACAACTGGCCAGCACCGGGACTTGCGCGCGGCGCGACGCCAGCGGCGTCAAATAAAAACGCGCAAAAAAAGATTGACGGCCGGCAGCGTCAGCGGCAATCTCCTTGGCTCACGTTATGGCACTGATTGAGAAAAACACAATTATTGCTGGTAATCGCCTGCACGACAAGGACACCGGCTCGGCCGATGTCCAGATCGCGCTCCTGACCCAGCGGATCAACTATTTAACCGAGCATTTGAAGGTCGCGGCCAAGGATCACTCCTCCCGCCGCGGATTGATCACCATGGTCAGCAAGCGCCGTCGGCTGCTCGATTACCTGAATCGCACAAGCAAATCTCGTTACGAGACATTGATCAAGAAACTGAAAATCAGAAAATAAACCGTTAAGGCGGGGCGCCACGCGCGAAAGTCACAGAGAACAAAACAGCCATCACTGTCAGCGGATGTTTGTTTTGTACTCTGAACTTTCCGCCGGTTGCCTCGCCTTAAAAGTTTAACCGGGCCGCCAATGGTCCGGTTAGGCGTCCAATAGAAAGTAGTAGTACGTTATGTCAATTCATTCAACCACGGCGCCGGTCGGCGCCCTGCCAATCAAATTTGAAACCGGTAAAATGGGCAAGCTCGCCGATGGTGCCGTCACTGTCAGCCTCGGCGAGACCGTCGTCTTCGTCAGCGCCGTCTCCGCCACCACCGTCAAGGACGGGCAGGAGTTCTTCCCGCTGACGGTGGATTACCGCGAGAAAGCCGCCGCCGCCGGCAAAATCCCCGG
>JAISBF010000163.1 GCA_031266335.1 Verrucomicrobiales bacterium | reverse complement strand
CGCGGCGATTTCCGCCCTTAACGCGAGGCCCCGGTCAACCAATTGACGGACGGCGGCGCTCATGACAACCTCCCCAGCAACACCTCGCGCCGCTTGTTAACGGCGATGATTTGCCGGTTAATGCCGTTGCCACGGCGGTTGCGCTCGCGTTGCACCGCGACAGCGTCGCGCCGAAACTGACGCTCCGACGCGCGCATTTCACGATCCAACTGCCGCAGGCGTTGGTTCAGCCCGCGCAGTTCCTTCTTCTGTTCCTTCCTCATGTTTAATGGACTCATGGTGTTTCCTTTCGTTTTGTTAGGGTTAAATTTTCTCATCGAGCGCATCCAGCGCGGCGATCGCCGCGTCCACGCTCCCGTGCCACACCACCTGCGGCAAATAGTGAAACACGTGCTCGCGCTCGCCGATGCAGATGACCGCCTTGCCCCACGCCAGCGCCAGCCCCAGTTCCACGTGCCGCCCGCCGCGCCGGTTGACCGTGCCCGGCGGTTCGGTAAAGCTCAGCATCACGTCGGCGCGCTTGATGTCCGCCAAGTCCTCGGCGGCCGCCAAGGTCTTTTGCTCGTCGCCGAAGCCGCCGTCGTCCGCCTCTGGGCGATAGAGCCAGGACGCGGTGATAACGTATCCCGCGTCGCGCAGCTGCTCGGCATATTGTTCCAGTTCGGTTTTCCGGCTGTAGGGGCCGGCCACATATACTTTCAGTTTTGTCTGCATAATTTTTTTGGTTGTATCCGTGTTCATTCGTGTTCATTTGCTTCACTTCGTTCGGAGCATGAGGCGGCGTGTAATCGCCGCCTGACTCTTGTGGTTAAAAAAGAGTTGTTTGTTCGCCCTGTCCCCCCCCCCGCACTATCAGCGGTTGTGGCGCGAGTGAGATGTTGGCGGAGTAGTTGCGCGAACTCATGCGCCGCCGCCACGCTGTGCGTGTGGCACGAGCGGCGCGTCTCGCGCCCGTTAATCCGTACCGCGCAATGTAGGCGGCCAAAAACCTCGCCGCGGTAAAAGTAGTCGCCGACCACACCCATTGTAAAAGCGGTGTGCCCGCGCCGAAACAGGCGGTAGCCCTCGCCCTTGATGCTCTTGCGCGCGCGGCTCATACGTCCTCCCCTTGCCAGCGCCCGGCAATGCGCTCGTTCCGTGCCGCCGTGATCACCGCGCCGGGGTGATGCTTGGTCAAATAACCCGACGCCAGTTGCACCCCGGCCAACGCGCTGTCAGCGCCGAAATGCAACGTCCGCCGCCGCCCGTCGGCGGCCACAAAATCCACCTCATGCCACAGGCGCGGCGGCGCGTCGTGCTCCAAGGTCGGTTGCGGCAGTTTTTGATTCACCGCAGAGGCGCGGAGACGCGGAGGTTTTTTGAGTGCCTGGGTTTTGGTGCTCATGATTTTTTTTGGGCCTTTGAGATTTGAAATTTGGGATTTACTTGGATTTTGAAGTTTGGAATTTGGAATTTCTCCCCATTGCTTTCGCCTCGGCCAGCTGGTCAAGCCTCGTTCCGCGCACAAAGTCGCTGACGATGTCCACCACCAGCGCATCCGTGATGACCCCCGCCCCCGCGCGCAGCCGCGCCCGCTTGATAACATTCACCATCAACCCGCAATAACCCTCCGTCGAGCGCGCCGCGTCCACCAACGTCGCCACCGCCTCCGGCTCAATCGCGCCGTCCGCGTAGTGCGCCGCCACCGCCCGCAAATCCCGCTCCGGCATTTGCGCTGGCAAGTGAAATGGCGTCACCCGCCCTTGGTATTGCCCCGGCGCCCACCGCGCGTTTTGCTCCAGGGCGCGATTCAGCGACTCGGTGAACTGATAGGTGGCCACATTGATAATCGAGCAGCCGCGACCGTCAGCGTATAGCTCACGCTCAAGCTCGATGCGCAGCGGCTTGGATTGGATTTGCGGCGGCCACAGCCGGTGCGCCTCGTCCACGATTAACAAGTCAATCCCCTGCGCGCCAAAGCAGCCCTTGAGTTGCTGGGTCAGCTTGCCGCCGCGTTTGCTGCCGCCGACGCTGATGCCCAGCGGTTGTGCCAGCGCGATGACAAACGAGCGGTAGTCATTCGCGGTGGGACATTCCACCCACACGCACCGGTGCAGGTTGCGCAACCAGTGCAGCCGCAGACACTCGCTCTTGCCCATTCGATTTTTCCCCAGCAATTCCGCCATCGCCGGCTCGCTGGCGGCGTAGGCGAACGCCTCCCCCGCGATGGCGTCCACCCGCGTCTTGACCAGTGCCGGGAGGTTGCCTTCAAACGCCGCGCGATAGGCTTCCGTGGCGCCGACAAATTTTCCAAGGTCGGCGTCCGGGTCGGTCAGCGCCGCGCGCAACTCGTCGCGCGTCAGCCCCAGCCCCCGGCGCGGCAACTCGACGCGGATGCCGCCGCTGACGCGGACGGCGCGCGGCTCGGCAACGCCGGCGCACAACTGCTCGCCGGTGAGGCGCGCCACGTTGAGCGCGTAGTTGACCAGCCACGTCATCGCGTGTCGTTCCTGTGTCGTCCGACAGCGCGCGTAACGCAGCACGGTCGGCAGGCCGACATGCAGCCCGATGATTTTTTTGTGCGCCAGGTTGCACAGCGCCGCCCGCTCCGCCCGGTCTTTCGCGTATCTGGTATTCATAATTTTGCCTTTCGTTATTTTGTTAGGGTTAAAATGTTTCCAAAACTTCCTCGTCAACGTCAGCGCCGCGCCGCTGCTTGCGCTCCGCCATTTTGTCGGTCAGCCGCCCCGTTGAGATGGTCTTGGGGTCGCTGGCGACCGCCAACTCGACGTGCTCCTGCACCACGCGCGCGTCATTGCGCGACTCGGCGATGGAGTCGGCGAATTCCGACCGCCCCGCCAACGGCAAATCCAGCCGCGTCTGGCTGGTGATGACCGACAGTAACTTGTTGTTGTGTTCCTCGTCCTCGGCGCGCCGCTTAATCTCCGGTGACATCACCCGCTCCAGCCGGCGCTGCATGTCCTTGTTCACCCGCGCGGTCTCGGCGGCGGCCTTTGCCACCTCGCGGATGTCGGCGGCGTTGGGGTTGTGATACAGTGGCAGGTGCTCGTGGAACACGACCGGGTCGCCTGGCTCCCAATGCTTTTCGCCAATTTTGCTGCCGCACAAATAAACCTCCTGCGGGCCGGTGTTCATGCTCAGCGCCTCGCGGTCAAACAGCGCGAGGAATTTTTTCTCGCCGCCGTTCTTGTTGGCCAGGCGGCAGCAAATCGAATCCGCGCTCCAGAACCGCAAACCCTTGCGCGGGTCAACATCCATCGTGAAACCGTTTTGCTTCACCGTCACCCACTTGAAGTCCTGCAACAGCCGCGGCATCATCCCGTAGGGCAACCGTTCGGGCACCAAGCCGTGATATTTTTCCAAAAACTCCGCCCGTTCGTTGGGCGATTCCACGCGGTGTTTTACCGCGCCGTTTTCGTCCAGCTCATCCACGCGGCGGAACCCCCGCATTTCGTGATCGGTGCGCTGGTTGTAATAGGCGACCACTTCCAGCACGGCGGCCTGTATCCATGACACCGGCTTTAACGCCTTGATACGCAACCGCCCGTTCACCCACTGAAATTGCGGCAGCCGCTCCAACCCCGCGTTCACCCGCGCCGCCAGCGTGCCGACCGCCATTTGCGAGTCCGCCAAAAACCGCAGCTTGCCGCTCTCGCGGTCGCGCCCGACCAGGCCGAGTTGCGCCGGCTGCGTCTGGTAGGTGCCGCCGCGCTGCCCCGGCAGGTGCGACAGGAAGAACGCCAGCGTCCGCATCAGCGACTCAATCACCGCCTTGCCCATCCAATGCCCGGACGATTCCTGCAAATAGTCCAGGTCGAAATTGCGCCCGCCGTTCATGGCGGTGCGCCGGATGGCGATGCGCCCCGGCAACAGCGAGGTCAGCAACGACTCAAACGCCGTCGAGCACGCCGTCGCCCCGCGCTCATACAAAATCGTGGTGTGATAACCGGCGCCGGCGGGCGCGATGCCGCCGCTGTTCAACCCGCGCAACGTCAACACTTGCACGTCCTTCGCGTGAATGCCGCCGTTCTGCCGGAATAAAAACCCGACAATCCGCCGCGACGACACCTCCAGCATCCAGTAGCCGCGCATCTCCACGGGGTTGCCGGTGGCGTCGTCGGTGGCGACAATGTCCAACCGGCTGTCGTCCAACACATACAATTCGGCGGGGCGCAGCTTCGACCAATCGTTGGTCAGGCACGGCAGCGCGTCGCGGCGCGCCGCCGCCTTGCCCAGCCGTCCGGCGGTCAGCACGTCTTTTTCGGGGAACAGGTCTTTCAGTTGGGCCATCCTGTAGGGGAACGACAGCCCCGGTCGTGCCGGCGCGCCCAGCCCCGGCACCTCGCGCCCGGCCAGCCAGTCAATCTCAAACTTGCGCACCGCCTGCCGCTTGGAACGAATGCCCGGCATCGCCGCCTGGCATTGCAAGGCGGCGATAAACTCCCGCGGGATGTTCAGTTTGACCACGTTCTTTGCGTTGGGATGGGGGCAGGATTTTTCGTCACAGTAGGCTTCCCACGGCGCGGCAGCCACGCCGCCGAACTGCAACGCCCTGGCCCACCGTTTGCGGATGGTTCTGGTGGTCGGCCGCTTTACCTTGAAGACATTTTCCTTCCGGCCCCGGCTTTTTTTAATCGTGAACCTGCCGCTGGCGGCGACCTCCAAAAACTTCTCCACCGCCTTTTGCTCCGCGTCGCCGATGCGCCGGCAGCGCTCCAATTCCCCGGCGAAAAACTCCATTACCTCGCGCCAGCCCGCCGCCCGCACCTGCGCGGACTCGCTGTATTTTTCAAACGCCTTCGCCGGCGCCAGCGTCGGCGTGGTGTTGACCTTGATTTGGTTGAGCAGCGCCAGCGGCGTGTGACAGTGGTGCTCCCGCAGCTTTTGCTCGACCAGCGCTTGTTTTTCCGCCGGCAGCGCCGTCAGCGGATAACGCACGCCATGATGGTCTTTTACCCGCTCGCGCCGGTTCGCGCCCAGCGCCACCGCCCGGTCGCTAATGCCCAGGATGCGCGACCACTCGCCGGCGGTCAGCAGTTCCTGTTCCTGTTGATAATTCATCAGCGCGGTCATTGTTGGTTCCTCCGTTTGGCGGCTGCCTTGAGCCGCTTGCTCAAATCGTCAAACTTGTTATCCATAAACCAGTTGAGTTCATGCACCGTCAGCGCCTCATACATCGCCACAAACTGGTCAATCCGGCTCTTGGCTTTCGGCGTGTCCTTGGCCGCCCGCCTTGCCGCCTCGCGCTTTTGCGCCACCTTCTTGCGGATGGCGGTTTCTGCGCGCTCGCGTTCCTCTATTAGTTCAGGCAGCTTTTCCAAGGCTTCGGGCGGCGGGTTAAGGTATTGCCGCGAGACCACACCCAGTTCGGCAAGCGCCTTGGTCGCGTTGTTCATCCAGCGCGCGGCAGTCTGGTCGCTGATGCCGACTTCCTGCAAAACGATTTCGCGCCAGTTGCGGCCGGCGAGGCTGGCCACAGGCTGTGGCCAGTCAATACCCACAGGTTGTGGGTCTTTGATTGCGCCACCGCGCGTGACGCCCAACTGTTCGTGCAACCGGTAAAGTTCCAGCCCCGCGAGAATGGCGTAATGCCGCCCGCTGGCGGCGTGGTGGATGGCTTGCCCGGCCAGTTCCCGCGCCTTGGCGAACAGCGGCGCGACGTCCGCCACCGGCGCCACCGTCAGCGCCCCCGCGAACGTCGCGGGCGGCGGCAACTTTGCCTTTTGCGTTTTGACTTTTGATTTTTCAGTGCTCATCAGTGTTGCTCCGCGGTTAAGTTGAAGTGCGTTTGTTTCGTCCTCGGCAACATCCGCCCGCCGGCGACGCACGCCGCGCACACGCACCGCGTCGCCTCGTGGCCGACGCTGACGGTGGTGTCACAGTGCGCGCAACGCAGCAGCTTGGGCTGCCGGCGGCCGTGGAGTATGGTCGGCGCGCTCATTGCTCGTCCTCCGCGATGCTGCGCATCATGTCCTCGATTTCGGCTATCACGACCTTGCGTGCCAGCGCCTCGGTCAACAGACTGTAAAAACTCCGGTTGTCCATCTCGGCGAACCGCCGGGCGCGGATAATATCCACGACGGCGTCCAGTACTTGGTGCGCCTGGCTTTTGGTGCCCTTCCAGCAATCGGTCGGATTAGTTTTCATGCGCCCTCCAGTTCTTGTTCCAGCGCGGCGACCGTCGCCCGCGCCTCAGCTAGGCGTCGTTTTTTCAACACGACCGGGTTGTGGGCGTTGAGTTTGGCTAGGGCGGCGGCGATCGTCGCGTCCTCGCAGTGGCCGAAGCCATTAATATAGATAATCCAGTTTGGTCGCGCGGGCCATCCTCCTGTGGACTTGGTTACCTCCAGTTTGATCGACGAGTAATCGCCGACTTGCCGCGCCAGCTCGCTCGCGGCCCCGACCAGGGCGCTTTGTGCTTCCACCAACTTATTTGTTAGCCAGGTGTCAAAGGCCACGTTGATTTGTTCAGGATTCATACACCCCCCTTGACGCCGCAAACGCGGCCTCGGCGCGGCGCTGGGCCGGCGACAGGTGTTCATCGCGCGTCGCCATCAACGCAATTAACCCGGCGAGCCTTTCAATTAACGCGCCGCCCGCGGCAACGATCAGCACCCGCCCTTTTTCCGTCCCATACAAGCCCCATGACTGATTGCCCCTACCGGGCGCGCATTCCGGCCACTGCTCAACCCGGTACTGGAGTTCGGCGAATGCATCCGTGTCCAACGGCGGCAGCTGGTTGTTGTCATTGTCCAGCGCGGCGCCGATTTCGCTGCGCGGTTTGTTAGTTGGTTGTTTTTTCATGGTTATGCCTTTGTTTGGCCTGGCTTGTTTTCCGCCGTAAGTTCCAGCGCGATTTCCGCCAAGCCCTCGATGATGTAGCCGTTACCCAGCGCTTGCGCGAGGGTATGGTAAAATTGCTTGTTAGTCAGATGCGCCAGTTGCCCCTTGCGGAGCCGCTTGGCGATCGCGTCCAGTTGTTCGTGCGCCTGCGTGCCCGCGGCGCTGCGGTTGAGGTTGGTTTTCATGATTTGCCTTTCATTGGTTGGTTATTTTGTTTTGGGTTTTGCCCTCGCAGGAGGGAAAAAATGGATGGCGTGGCGCGGGTGCCAGCAGCATTCGCACCGTCAGCGCCGCCACCGTCAGCGGGCGGCGTTGTGGTAAAGGGTCGTTGACAGAGTGGCCGTAGTATTCTTCCAGCGTCGGCAAATTTCCCAATAAGCGCCTTTTGTATAAATCCTGTTTCCGCCAGCGCCCGGCCCAAAATTTCAAAATGGCCAGAGGTAAGCCGAGTCCTGAATAAATTTCGTAAATCGCTTCTTCCGCGTCTGGGCGAAGAGATTGCTCGTGATTGTCTATCCGTGATAACTGCCGTTCGGAGACAGGTAAATGCTTCGTGGCGTAATCCTCGATGTCGTTCTGCCACTTTGACGCCTTCCAACACAAACGAACCACCGCCAATGGTGAAAATTCTTCCAACTCCAAGCAGACGCCGCGTAACTCTTTTTGCGCGGCAGTCTGTAGGGCGATTTTCATGCGTATTATATAGGTGGGTTGTCATTGGTATTTAGTTTTCGGCCTTTTGAAAAATGCGGTTTGTGGAAATTGGGTTGAGTCTGACTCAATGACGCGGCGTAGTTTTTCCAGCGTTACGGGATGAAGGTATTTCCCGCTGAGGACAAGGCTGGCGATATTTTTATTCACGCCTGCAAGTCGGCTTACAAACTTGATCTTAAGCCCCTTTCTTTTCAGTCTGCCTTTTAAGTTTTTCGCTGCCATAACTTCAATTACTTACGTATCTAGCTTAGAGTACTTACATTCGTCAATAAAAAATTTTAATTTTTTTGAGTCGTGCTAAGGTACTTGAATGACTGCTAGTGAAATTAAGGATTTTTTAGAGCGCTTGGATAAAGCCATCAAACGCGCTGGACTAACCAAAGCGAAGTTTGCACGCCTAATTTCTGTGAGTCATCCAGCCGTACACCATTGGTTTAAGGGCAATATGCCTAGGTCTGCCACTATTGATTTGATTTGTCTGAGGTTAGGTATCAACAAAGAATGGCTCTTGGTTGGTGTGGGTGAAATGGACTACCACTCCTACAACCAAGACGATGATTGGGTAAGGAGACAAGCCCAAGCCGAGGGCTTGTCTAAGCCGGAAATAGTCAATCCGCAAAAACCAAATTTATTACGCTTGGGTGGTTTTATCGAAGACAGGATAATAAAAGAAAAGCGCGCCAACACCGCGATCTTTGACTCCTATCAAAAATGGGAGAATTTTTTAAAAAAGCTAGATTCAAGGCCCGAATTTCAGGAGTTAATACCAGAATACAAGGCATCGATGGAGTTGGCTATCCAGCAATACATCCGCGATCTACACCAATTCCCCGGAGTTGCTGAACGAACGGCGAACACCTGGGGATTCAAAAAATTACCATCACTGGCGGTGCAAGAAGACGAAGTTGCTAGGTATCAAAAGATAGGTAACTAAAATCTTGTCGGCTTGTGACAGAGCGCACTAAAATGCGTCCAATGAAAACCGAGTCCTATCTTGCAATTATTTGTTTCCTGTTATTAGCCGGATTTAGTGGAGTCGGCTATTTTCATTGGCAATCCATACAACAACTAAATGAACGCGTCTCCTTGTTAGCAACAAAACCAAAATTGGCTCCCCAAAAATGGGAATATAAAATTATTGATGCCGATAAAATTAATATCGGTCGTGATGGTGGCAGGATTGAAGCCACCAAGCACAGCAATCTTTTTTTCGTGCCTTCGGTTGACCTGAATAAACTTGGAAAAGACGGGTGGGAGGTGGCTGGCATATTTTCCGCCATTGAAACCGTCTTCCCCGAACATGTGGACGTAATTAACGGCAAAAAAGAATTTTTTTTTAATACCCGCACTGATAAAATTGCGGTAATATTAAAACGACAAATCCCGATTGAATAAATCTTCCTGTCAATAAAATATTTTGCCCTCTCTAAAAAAAGATGGGACAAAAATGTCCCATCATCGAATTCGTCTTGACGATTGACTTCCGCCAAATTATTTGGCGTGAGCAACGCACACCAAAAACTTTCGCCAACGCCGCCGGCGCGGGGAGCCATCCGCACCGCGGCGCTGGCGCTTGGCTGGGGCGCGGCGGCGTTAATTTGCCTTTCCGCCGCCGCGCTCTTGCCGGCCGCTTGCGCGTCACGCCCGCTGACGGTGACCACGCCACGGTTGGCCGGCGTGAGCGCCGACGTTGGCGCGGCGCAAAAGACCCTGGCGCGCGGCGACACCGCCGAGGCGCGTAAAATCCTCGCCAGCGTCAGCGGCGAGTTGGCCGGCCTCGACCAAAAAATCCGCGCCGGCGAGGTCGCGTTGCGCGAGGCTGCCGACGCTTACGAAAAGTTGCGGGGGGAAAACGGCAAGCTCAAAACCGATTTGTCGCTCGCCAAAAACGAGGCCAGGAAGCTCAAGGTCGAGTGGTGGTTTGACCGCGTCTCGCTGTGGTTCAAGATTAGCGCTGCGTCCTTGATAGGCATCGCCGTCGGGGTGATCGGCGGGCCGTGGATCAAGACCGGTTTGAAGGCAGCACTGAAGCTGGCCTGTGTGACGGCGTTTTTTTTCACCGCTGAGGCGCGGAGTCGCGGAGAAATTTTTAACCACGGATTAACACCGATTAACACGGATTTATTTTTTAATTTTTATGAAAACTCAAATCAAAAACTGGTTCCGGGATTACCCAGAAATAATCTTGTTCGCGGCGTCGCTGGTGTTGTGGGGAGTGGTTGGCTTGGCGCTGGCGCCGGTGACGGCGACCTACGGGTTGGCCTTCATGCACAAGTTCACGCTGTTTCTGGCACGGCTGGCGGTGAGCATCGGGGCGACGATGGCGCTGGTGCGCTGGTTGTTTCCGAGCGTGCGGGAATTTCGCCGGCAGTGGTTCAGGACGGCGTTCGTGGACGCGCCGGAGAACATGACGGCGTGGGACAAGCAGCGCGTGCTGGCGACGCTGGCGGTGTACTTGGTGGTGTGGCTGGGGTGCATCCTCGCGCTCTCGCTGTGAGCGCGAGGAAATTACAAAATTCAAATTACAAATTACAAATTCCAGTTTCCCAAATCTCAACTGCCAAAAATCTTCGCGCCTTGGCGTCTTCGCGGCAGGAGTTTTTGGCCGTGCTGCGTTCGCAGGTGGGCGTGACCGAGCGGCCGCCGGGCAGCAATGACGGGCCGGAGGTGCGCGCCTATCTGGCCGCGTGCGGCATTACCAAGCCGGCGCCGTGGTGCGCGGCGTTGTTGCATTGGGGACTTTCAAAAATTGCATCCAAGCCGGTCACCGGCGGCGGCGCGTGGTCGCCCGCGTGGTTTCCACGCGCGCGACGTGTCGCCGCCGGTGACGTCCGGGAGGGGGACATCGGCGGGGTGTACTTTGCGTCGTTGCGTCGTGTCGGCCATGTCGTCGCTTGCGAGAGCGTCAGCCGCCGCGAGGTAACAACGATTGAGGGCAACACCAACGCGGCCGGGTCGCGCGAAGGTGACCGCGTGGCGCGCAAGGTGCGCGACCGGGAACAACTGGTGTGGGCGCGGTGGCTGTGACGCGAGAATTTTTACAGAGAGCACATGGAGAACGTGGAGAATTTTATGGTGATTGATTTGGTGATAGTGGGCGCGGTGGTTGGCGTGCTGATGCTGGCGCTGGCATTGTGGAACTCGCGGCGCAAGCCGCCGATTGAGGCGGAGTTTGCGACCAACGCGCGGGTGGACGAAGTGGAACGGCGCATCGAGGAGAAAATCGAGAACCTGCGCGAGCAGATGCGCAGCGACGGCGAGATGCGCAACGAGAATATTTTCCGGCGGGTCAACGAAATTTCGCAGAACCTGCAAAACCAAATCAACGCCGCCAACAAGGAGTTCCGGAACGAGATCATCCGGCTGCTGACGGAGAAAAAAATATGAACACCGATTACACGCGGACGCGCGAGGTGCGCGAGACGATTTTACAGTTGCTGGACGCGGCGGGCGATTACGCCATGTCCGAGCCGCAACTGTTCGACAAAGTGAACAAGGCACTGACGCCGCCGGTGCCGCGCGCGGAGTTTGACGATGCCATGAACTGGCTGGCGGCGGCGAAACACTTTATCCGCAACATCCCCGACCGCCTCGACGACAACCTGACGCGGTGGCTGTTGACAGAGTTGGGCCGCAACGAACTGAACCGCTGAATCCATGCAACCAAAACAAAAAACCCTCCGCGACTCCGCGTCTCCGCGGTGAAAAAACATGCGCAAGAAACACCATCACGCGAAGATTGACCAGGTGCTGACCGCTGACGGTGAGCGCGCGGCGTTCGCGCGCGTGGTGGAGCGGGACGGGGTTAACGCCGCCGCTTTGTGGCTTGAAAAAAAGCACGGCGTGAACGTGCATCCGTCCAACGTGGCGCGGTGGCTGGCCGACTGGCA
>JAISBF010000040.1 GCA_031266335.1 Verrucomicrobiales bacterium | reverse complement strand
TCCACGTCACCAGCACCGGCGACGGCCAAGCCAACCCCAACGACATACTCGGCAACCTCGTCACCGGCAGCGGTGTTGGCAACTACACCTGGGACGAAGTGGACTGGGGCCTGGAAGAGCTAATAGTCACCCCCAACCCCGACGGCACCATCAGCATCAAGGAAGACGGCACCAGCCCCGCCGGCGCCGTCTTAAACAGCGCCATCGCCGTCCAGCAAAGCATGTGGTTCGCGCAGCAAAACAGCTTGTTAAAGCGCATGGGCGACCTCCGCTATGGAGCGCGGGCGTCCCGCCCGCTGGCGGACAAGGATGTCCGCGTTCCATACAACAGCCTCATCGACAACATCTGGCTCAGAAGCTACGGCCAACAACTCAACATCGGCAGCCAAGTCGCCGGCAAAGCCTACGAACAACTCATCTACGGCGTCGATCTCGGCACAGATCATAAGTTCACCATCAGCGCTGACAGTGACTTGTATCTTGGAGTGTACGCCGGTTACGGCCGCAGCGATATAGACTACCGCACCCCCGGCGCTGACGGTGAGATCAACTCCTACTACGGCGGCCTCTACGCCACGTGGTTACACAGCAGTGGCTTCTATATCGACGCCACCGTCAAAGCCGCCAGCGTGGATAACAACCTGAAAGCCCCCCACGGCGACACCCAACTCAAAGCCAACTACAGCGACGTGAATATTGGCGGCAGCCTCGAACTCGGCAAGAAGTTCACCTTCAGCGATGCTTGGTTCATCGAACCCCAGTTCCAAGTGAACTACCTCCACATCCTCGCCGAGGATTACACCGCCGGCCACATGAACCTCAAAGCCCAAGACCTCGACGCCCTGCAACTGAGAATCGGCAGCCTCTTCGGCAGAACCATCAACCTCACCAACAGCGGCGCACTCCAGCCCTACGTGAAGATCAGCGGCGTCGAAACCATCAGCACCGGCGGCACCCTCAGAAACGGCTACCAACACACCCGCGCCAACACCGACGGCGCCAGAGCCGAGTTAGGCGCCGGCCTCATCTGGCAACTCGACACCAACAACCAACTCCACCTCGACTACGAAGCCTCCTTCGGCGACAAATACGACAAGCCCTGGGGCCTGACCGCCGGCTACCGGCATCAGTTCTAAACCACGAATAAACACGAATTGGCACGGATAACATGCAAGAGGCAACCGCTGACCGTGGTTGCCTCTTTCATTCGTGTCCATTCGTGTTAATCCGTGGTTAAAAATCTCCGCGCCTCCGCGTCTCCGCGGTTAATTTTCATTTGCCAAAACACTTCGTGCCTTGGCGTCTCCGCGGTTCTGGGTTGCAGCCAATTCCCGGAACTAACCCGACTCGGAATTTGCGATTTGGAATTTGGCGGTTTGCCACTTACAATGCGGCCATGCGGCGTCTCATTTTTCTGATTTTGTTCGTCCTGCTGACGGTCGGCATACTGGCCTGGCTGACCGGCATCGAGGGACCTTTTGCCAGCGCGCGCACGCATAGCGTGCTGACCAAGGGCGGCAAGATGTCCGCCGGAGGAAATTTCAGTTCCGCGAAGGAGGCGAAGCCGGCCGGAACGTCATTATTGCTGGGTTCCAATGTTGATTCCAGCAAGCCCGGCGCCAACAAGGCCCAGGCCGCCGCAATGGCAGCGGTGCCCAGTCTGGTGGCGATTGAGACCAAGCCGGGGGCGCGTTGGGGGGAAAACTCCGCGGCCAAACGGCTGGTGACCAAACTGGCGGCCAATGGCCTCACACCCGTCAGGAGCGGCAGCGGCTTCTTTATTGACCGGCAGGGCACCATTCTGACCAATTTCGGCGCGTTGTTGAACGGCTACGCCTGGACGGCGCATACCACGGACGGCAAGGACTACGAGGTGACGCTGCTCGGGGCGGATGCGGCCACGGATCTGGCGCTGGTGCGCATTGCCCGGCCCGATACGACGCCGGTGCGCTGGGCGGGAGCCGCGCCGAATTTCGCCGAGGATCTGCTGATGCTCGGCTTTGATCCCAAGGAGGGACCAAGGGTAATTGATGCCATGGCCAGTTCCGGGCTGCTGGAGGTGACCGATCCGGTGGCAACGCTGACCTTGAAATATTATCTGGTTGACGGCACGCTGGCGGAACAGCGTGACGGCTGGCTGTTGTTGAATCTGGACGGCGCGGCGGCCGGCGTCGTGGCGCGCATTGAACATCCGCACGGCAGGATGGCCAAGGAGACCACGGTGCTGTCCCCGGAAGGCATCGGGCCGGTACTTGAACTATTGCAAAACTCCCCGCTGGTACACCGGATTTATCCCGGCATAGAATGCCAGGAGTTAACCCCGGAACTGGCAAATTTGACCGCCTCGAAACTTACCCAGGGGCTGCTGGTGACCAACGTCAGGGACGACAGTCCGCTGAATGCCGCGGGCCTGCGGGCGGACGATGTCATCATCAGCCTGGGCAACACGGCCGTGACGGCCAAGGCGCATTTTTATCAATCGCTATCCAACATGGCGGTCGGCGCCAAGGTGCCGCTGGGCATACGGCGCGGCGACCGATCGATGACCTTGCAGGTGATTTTGCGGGAATATCACCACGGCGCGCAGGAATTGCTCCAGGACTGGCTGGATTTGGTGGCCAAACACCGGAAGGATCAAGCCGACCAACCGGCCAGATAATATTTATCGCGCGGCTGAATTTTCTTGTTGAGGCAAATCGCTTTGCCTCTTATCTTACCTGCCTGCACGGTGAGGTGGCTGAGTGGCCTAAAGCGGCAGTTTGCTAAACTGTTGACGGGTAAAACCGTCCGGAGGTTCGAATCCTCTCCTCACCGCCAGTTTTTCCCTTAAATTCTCCCCTTCCCCTTTGTTTATCATAGTTCCAAGACTACAGGAAATTCGGTTTCCGCTCTCGTTTTTTTGTTGTCGTTGTGTTGCGATGTTGCGCTTGTTGCTTGAAAAACGGTTATAAACGGTTACGATTGGAGGATGCCCAAAACCTTCAAGATGACGCCGCGCCCGTATGCCCACCCGGAATTGAAGTGGCGGGTCAGAATTCCAAAATTTTTTCGCCTGCCAGACGAGAAAGAACAAAAGTATTTCAAGTCCAAGGAGGAGGCGCTGGCGTTTGCCAGACGCAAGGAAAGTGAGTTCACGGGATTGGAGTCGGCGCCGGAGTTGCCCGCCAAAGTCAGGAGGGTGGTGGCGGAGGGGCTGGCGGCTTTGCCGACGGGTCATACGCTGGAAATGGTGTTTGCACATTATATGCAGTCAATAATGAAAAGCGGGGAGGCGGTCGAAAAGGTTTGCGCGGATTTGCTGGCGGTCAGGAAAAAATCATGCGGGAAGGATACCTGGGACAACTACAACCAGCAGTTGACGGTATTCCTCAAGTCGTTCAAGGGGCGCCAAATTAACAGTTTCACCACGGCGGAACTGGATGTTTGGCTGTCGAATTTGAATATCAGCAATCAAACCAGAAAACACTACCGGACGTTGTTGTGGGGGGTGTTTAACTTTGCCGGCGTCAATCCCAATCCGCTGTCGAACAGCACCTACGGGCGCATGAGAATCCGGCGCGGCGTTCCCAAGGTTTATTCCCCGGAGCAAATGACGCTGATGTTGAACCAGTCGTGGCAACAGTGGCGCGAAACCGCGCCGGCGAAAGACACTGCCAGTAAGTCGCAACAGACAGAGCATCAGCGGTGGCACGCGCTGACGGTGGGTTTGGCGCTGGGGGCGTTCGCCCATATCAGACCGTTTGAAGCATTGCGGATTAAAACCAGGTACGTTGATTTGAAGGGCATGGAGATTCGCGTTACCGAGATGGACGCCAAGAATAAAAGCGGGATGCGTTCCATCAGGATTAGCGACAACTTAAAGGCGTGGTTGAAGCCGCTGTTGAAGGGACACGCCGATGAACGGGCGATGGAGGGGTTTCAAGAGGATTACGATATTTTTCAAAAGCACAAGGACAGATTACTGAGACTGGTCAATACCGAGCGCAATGAAGTGCGGTGGATTTTTGACGGGCTGCGGCACAGTTCGTGTTCGTATTTTTTGAAACATTTCAACGACCGTGGAAGGTTGATTGAGGAGATGGGGCACCGTGACGGCAAGATGATGGTGGAACATTACCGCAACGCGATGGTCAGCGCGAAGGACGCGGCGGCGTGGTGGCGGATTTTTCCGCCAAAAATCAACATCCCTTTAAAAAAATCAAAGCGGCAATAATTCCGCCGATAGTGAATACAATGCTGGCGACAAGACCACAGCCTTGCGCCGTTAGTTCGTTTGCCAAGGCGTCCTGTTTTATCGCTGATTCCTGCAACCCAGCGACTTGTTGTTTCATTTCTTCAATGTTATCCGCGGCGGCAGCATAATCCGCCACGAGTTGCCATTCTTGTTGCGGTTCCGACCACAGCATAGTATCGGCAGTCAGCATCCCGTTTTTGTATAGCGAGATAATTTGAAAAACGGTATATGGTCCAGTTGGTTCCTCACCGGGACGGGCAATATAGGTTGGAGGCTGCGGGAAATCCATTGGTTCATCTATGTTTTGATTTATCGCTTTTGAGGGCGCGATAAATGCCGTAACCAGCCAAGCCGACCAATCCACCGGCAAGCAACCAAGGCGCGATGCCAATGGCGACCGCCGTGCCGCCCACCGCCAAGCCCATGCCACCAACAGCGGTAGAGGCAATGCCACCCGCCGCGGCCCCGCCAGTGGCGGCAAGCGCAACGGTTTTCAGGGTTTCAATTTTTTCTTTGTTGCCATTGTTGTTATGGCTTTGGTTTGGCTGATTCATTGGCATTCATGCTGTGTGACGACCGCAGAAAGGCAAGCGCAAAATCTTCCACCATTGCCACCATTGAGTGTTAGAAATAACCGACGCTGGCGGCAACCGCGTCAACCTGCCCGCCGCTTTCCAGCAGTTCGGCAATCGGATCCCAGTGGCCGCTGATTAATCCTTGCCGGGCGCTTTCGCGGATGTCGCAGGGGAACACTTTGCCGCCGGCGGTGACGGTTTTTTGTTCCAGGTCAACGCTGATTGCAGTGTCAGCGTCCGTTTCAACCAGCTGTTGCAAAGTCTCGCGGTCGGCGCGGCTGACGCTGACGCAGGGCAGGCCCAGGGTGGTGGCGTTGCCGAAGAAGATTTCGGCAAAGCCCTCGGCGATGACGGCGCGGATGCCGTAACGATAAATCGCCTGCGGGGCGTGCTCGCGCGAACTGCCGCAGCCGAAGTTGTTGCCGCTGATAATGATGGTCGCGCCCTTGAAGCGCTCCTCGTTCAGCGGGTGCGGTTTTTGGTTGCCTTGCTCGTCGAAGCGCACGTCGTAAAACATGAATGCGCCGAGACCGTCGAAGGTGACGCATTTCATGTAGCGCGCCGGGATGATGCGGTCGGTGTCCAGGTCGTCGCCGCGCACGGGGACGGCGCGACCGCTGATGGTGATGATGTTTGCCAGGGCCATAATTGATTTTCTATTTTTTATTTTCCATTGATGCTTGGTTTTTCATGCGGCGAATACTTCGCGGGCGTCGCTGACCTCGCCGGTGACGGCGGCGGCGGCGACCATGACGGGACTCATCAACAGCGTCCGGCCGGTGACGCTGCCCTGGCGCCCCTTGAAGTTGCGGTTGCTGGAACTGGCACACAATTGGTCGCCAATCAGCTTGTCGGGGTTCATCGCCAGGCACATGGAGCAGCCGGCGGCGCGCCATTCAAAACCGGCGGCGGTGAAGATTTTGTCCAGGCCCAGTTTTTCACACCGGGTGGCGACGATTTGCGAGCCGGGCACCGCGATGGCTTTGACACCGGGGGCGACGCGGCGGCCCTGCAAATATTTCGCGGCCTCCTGAAAGTCGCTCAGGCGGCCGTTGGTGCAGGAGCCGAGGAAGGCGACGTTGATCTTTTGACCCTTGATCGGCGCGCCGCCCTTGAATTTCATGTGTTCCAAGGCTTCCTTGACCAGGGCGCGTTCGCTTTCGGGCGAAGTCTCGACGGTTGGGATGTGCTCGCTGATGAACACGCCCTGGCCGGGGGTGATGCCCCAGGTCACGGTCGGTTCAATGTCAGCGCCGCTGATAGTGACGATATCATCGTACTGCGCGTCAAGGTCGGAGGCGAAGGATTGCCAGCGGGCCACGGCGGCGTCCCAGTCACGGTCAGCGGGCGCGTAGGGGCGGCCTTTTAAGAACTCGAAGGTCCGCTCGTCCGGGTTGACATAGCCGACCCGCGCGCCGCCCTCGATGGACATGTTGCAGACAGTCATGCGTTCTTCCATGGTGAAGCGGTCGAACACGTCGCCCGCATATTCATACGCGTAGCCGGTGCCGCCGTTGACGCCCAAAGTGCGGATGATGTGCAAAATCACGTCCTTGGCGTACACGCCGGGGCGCAATTTGCCGTTCACCTCGATGCGGCGGACTTTTAACTTGCCGAGCGCCATGGTCTGCGTGGCCAGCAGGTCGCGCACCTGGGTGGTACCGATGCCGAAGGCAATCGCGCCGAACGCGCCGTGGGTGGAGGTGTGCGAGTCGCCGCAGGCGATGGTGGTGCCGGGCTGGGTGATGCCTTGTTCCGGCCCGACGACGTGAACGATGCCCTGTTTGCCGGTGTCGCGGTCGAAGAAAGTGACGCCGAACTCGGCGCAGTTCTTGCGCAATTCCTTCATCATCGCGTCCGCCAGCGGGTCGGCGAACGGCTCGCACAGCACGTCGGTCGGCACGATGTGGTCAACCGTCGCGAAAGTGCGCTGCGGAAATTTCACCCGCAAGCCCAGTTCGCGGAGCATGGCGAACGCCTGCGGGCTGGTGACCTCGTGAATAAGGTGAGTGCCGATTAACAACTGCGTCTGGCCGTTCGGCAATACCTTGACGGTGTGCGCGTCCCAGACTTTCTCGAATAATGTTTTGCCCATAAAATCCTTTGCGTTTGGTGGCGTGGATTGTGCGATATTCGGTGATAAATTTAAAGTAGTATTTTTTTATGCTGTGATAACCTTATCGCATCAATGAATCTCGAACTCAGGTTGCTCAAGTCGTTCCAGGCGGTGGCCGACCATCTCAATTTTCGCCGCGCGGCGGAGGAGTTGCATTTGACCCAGCCGGCTCTGTCGCGGCAAATTCAGCAACTGGAGGAGGCCATCGGCAAGCCGTTGCTCGACCGTGACCGGCGCGGCGTGACGCTGACCCACGCCGGGCGTTTTTTGTACGAGCGGGTGGCGGGGTTGCTGCATGACGTCGCGACGCTGGCCAAGGAAACCCGCGAGGCCGCCAATGGCGGGCGGGGCACGCTGGCGCTGGGTTACACCGAGTCGGCGATGGCGAGTTTCCTGCCGTCGTTGTTACGCAACCTGCGGCGGCGATTGCCGAACGTGTCGCTGCAACTGCGGCAGGAGCACTCCGAGCAACTGGCGCGCGAGGTGTCGTTGCGGCGGCTGGACGCGGCGATTATTTCACTGGTCGGCCAGGTGCCCGGCATCATCAGCGCGCCGATCGCCACCGAGGCGCTGGGCATCGTTTTGCCGGACCACCATCCGCTGACGGTGAAAAAGGAAATCCCGCTGCCGGCGCTGGCGAAGGAGCATTTTATTTTGTTCCCGTACCAGGTGAATCCGGGCTTGTTCAGCCGCATCATGAGCAGCTGCCAGAACGCCGGGTTCGTGCCGAACGTGATCGAGGAAGCGCAGAGCCGCATCCTGGCGGTCAACATGGTGGCGGCGGGACTGGGGGTGACTTTTCTGAGCGAGAACCTGGCGTATTATTGCGGTCAGGGAACGGTGTTCAAGCCGTTGAAAAAACCGAAGCCGCTGATGCAGTATTATCTGGTGGAACCCGCCAACGGCGAAAATCCCTGCGTGGCGGAATTGAAGAAGCTGTTGCCCAGCCCGGCTTGATTCGAAAAGCGCTTCTCCGCGAATGAAGACCGCGCCGTGGACTAGCGAAAACTCATCCGTTCAATTTCACCTCGTGCGGTTGCGCGCGCAGGGCGGCAAGAATTTGCCCGGCCAAGTACAACGAGCCGATTATCAGCGTCGGCGTGCGGCCGGTCAGCGCCAGCGTCAGCGCCTCGGTGGAATTGTTGAAAATTCGTGTGTTGGCGTGGCGAATCATTTTCGCCAAGTGTGCCGGCGCCTCACCGCGCGCGGCTTCAATCGGCACCAGCCAAAGCTCCGCGTCGGGACGGTCCAGGCTCAGCGTCAGCGCCCGCGGGTCCTTGTCTTTCAGGCAACCGAAGATGACGCGCGGCGGCTCGCTGCCGGTCAGGTCGCGCCACGCTGACAGTGTCGCCGCCAAACCTTGCGGATTGTGCGAGCCGTCGAGAATAATCA
>JAISBF010000023.1 GCA_031266335.1 Verrucomicrobiales bacterium | reverse complement strand
GCTGCGGTTGACAACCACATCGGGAATGAGGTGGTTAAAATTTTGCCGGAAAATTAACTCAGGAGCGAGGGAGCGAGGGAGCGAGGGAGCGAGGGAGCGAGGGAGCGAGGGAGCGAGGGTAACTTACCCGCCCGGCGGTCGCGTTGTCAAGCTCGGAAATCATGGCGAGCAAAGTAACGAGTTGTTGGTGAGCGTCAAGGGGAAATTTTAAAAGTTTTTTTGGTTTTTTGGTTGCATGGAATCTTGCCAACTAAAAAAACTTTCGTTACCCCATCAGCAACTCCGCCACGCTGTCGGTGACTAGGCGGCCGGCCAGCGTCAGCGCGGCACGGTCGCCGCTGACGGTGAGCAACCCTTCGCGGATCAGGTTTTCCAGCGCGTCCGGTTGGTCCGTCAGCAAGGTCAGCGGGACGCCCTCGCGAGTCCGCAAGCCGAGCATGATTTTTTCCGCGGTTTTCATCTTCACCGTCAGCGGCTCGATGTCACGCGGCGGCGCGCCGGTCACGGTCAGCGCCTCGATGTAACGCCGGTTGTCGGCGAGGTTTTGCCAGCGTTGCAGGCCGACCGTCGAGCACGCGCCCGGCCCGCAGCCGAGGTAATCCTCGCCCCGCCAGTAGGCGCGGTTGTGCGCCGACTCGCGGCCCGCGCGGGCGAAGTTGGAAATCTCGTACTGCGCGTAGCCGTGCCGTGCCAGGTGTGCGGTCGTGCGCAGGAAAAACTCGCGCTCACGGTCAGTGTCAGCGCCGCCGCCGCTGACGATGAAGCGCCGGAAAAATTCCGTGTCCTCCTCGTAGCTTAGATTGTACGCCGAGAGGTGCTCCGGCGCCAACGCGACCGCCGCTGACAGTGAGCTGGCCCATTGCGCGAAGGTCTGCCCCGGCAGCGCGTACATCAGGTCGAGGTTGAGATTGTCAAACCCGGCGGCGCGCAGGACGGCCACCGTGGCGCGGACTCCGTCGGCGTCGTGCCGCCGCCCCAGCAGGCGCAACGAGGCCGCGTCGAACGCCTGCGCGCCGAGGCTGACGCGGTTCACGCCCGCCGCGCGCAGCACCGCCGCCTTGCGCGCGCTCACCGTCAGCGGGTTGGCCTCGACCGTGAACTCGCGCGCGGTCAGCGGCCACGGCCAGCCGGCGAACAATTCCTCCAATTGCGACACGCTCAGCGCCGTCGGTGTCCCGCCGCCGAAATACACCGTCAGCGGCCGCACGTCGAAATTCGCCCGCGCCCAGCGCAGTTCCGCCAGCAGCGCCGGCACGAACCCGCGCGTCTCCGCCGGCACGTTGCGCGTCTTGAAAAAACCGCAATACGGGCAGAGGTGCGCACAAAACGGCACGTGGATGTACAGGTGCTGAATCACGGCGCTGGTGACAAAGTTGCTAGCGGACACTTGGCCGGAGTTTAAACTCAAATCGCAAATCGCAAATCGCAAAACTCGGCAGCAGTTTGCGTTTTTTTAACAGGGAGAACCTGGAGTTCATGAAGGTTTTTAGCGAAATGCCTATTCCCGGTCTTGCCGCGCCAGTTTCCGTTCCTGCCGCAGCGCCGCGACTTCCCGCGCGTAATCCAGGGAAAAATCGGCCACTGCCGATGACCAAGCCTGTTCCTCGTCGAGTCCGAATTCCCGGTAATGCCGGTACAACACCCCGGCCGCCTGCAGCACGTAATTGAACCGTTCCGCCGCGCTCCTGGCCCAAGCCGACCGCCGGGAACGGCCGCGCCGCGTCCGCGGTCCGTCACCGCGCGCGGGCGGCCGGTTAGCCGGCCCATTTATTCCAATCAACATCTTGCGCCTCCCCTGGTTAGCTGCTGAAAACCCGGGCCGGCATCACGCGGGGCAACAAAAACCCCACCGTGGATGCCAGCGGTGGGGTTTCAAATCTTGTTTCGGTTTACGATTCAACCTTCACCACCGGCGCCGGCCCGCATATTTTCGGGCGGAACAAGCCATCCGCCAAAAGGACCTGCCCTTGACGGTAATCGGCTCGACGCGGTGGTTGATTGCGTTCACGGGATTTAACATAAACACCGCCGCGGATTTGTCAATCGACGCGGTAAAAAATTCCACGGCCGGCGCGACGGTCAGCGGGCCGGGCCAATCCTTGATTTAGCGGTTTACAAAGCCGGGGCTTCGGATAAATTCAAGCGCAGGTTTATGTTTGGTTTTTCCAAGGCTTCCGCGCCCGGCAAGCGGAAAAAGAAACGCTCCAATCTGGAGTTTGATTTCATCACCGGCCCCGCGCCGGTGTCGCGTCCCGCCGTGGTAAAAAAGGCCCCGGCGCTGACCGTCGAGCCGGCGCCCGTTGCCCCGGCGCCGACCGCCGCCCCGGCAGTCGCGCCGCGCGACGAACCGCCGCCCGCCGCCAGCCGCCCGGATTTTACCGACGTCCACCACGAACCACAACCATCCACCGAGGAACCACCAAGTATGACATCGCCGTTCAACGAACCAGCGCCCATTCGCGCCACGGAAAGCATTCGCCGGCAGAAAAAAGAACAGGCCGCCGTCAACACCATGCTCAACGGCGTGGTGATCGGCATTATCTGCGCCATCGTGCTGGTCACCATCCTGGCCGGCACCGGCAGCTACGTGCTGTGGAAGCAAATCCAGGGCCAGAGCGCGACTATCGCCCAACTGGAATCCAACACCAGCGCCCGCTTCGCCGAGTTGCAGGTCGCCTTCCAGGAGGAACACAAAAAGCTGGCCGCGGTGCTCGCGCTGACCGGCCAGCAAATCCTTGACCTTAACAAGCAATTGGCCGACGCACAAAAAACCATCGAGCTGTTGCGCCGCAGCCAGGCGCAAATCCAACGACGCCAGGACAACCAGGACCTCGCCATTGAGCGGCTGCGTTCCCGTCCAGTTCGCTAACAGTCATGTCGCTGCTGGAGCTTAAACGCCTGTTTGCGGAATGGCGAATGCGCGCGCAGCGGATTCACGACATCCTGCAACCGCCGGTTTGGTCGCCGGAGGAATGGAACGAGTTTGCCCGCGTGCTCGCCCAGGTCATCCGCCGTTATGGCAAAACCTGGGAAACCGACGGCACGGAATTTTGGGATCTGCGCTGGGAATTGCAGGGCAGCGGCGAGCTGGTCTGCCAGATTGAGCAAATCCGCGGCAAAAAACTGTCGCTGGTCGTCGCCCAATACGGCGGCTTTGCCGATGGCACGGAAAATTACATCTGGTTTTATTGCGAATTTTCCGAAATCGGCGGCTTCCTCGGCGAGCCGTTCTGGGTGGAAGGCGCCTGGAAAGACGCGTTGTCCATGTTGCTGATGCCGCACAAGGCTTCGTCCGGGTTTTACCTCACCGGCGGCACCTCCTCGCCCGCCATGCAGCAAATGTTGCTCGGCGGCCCCGCCCGGGAAGCCAGTGATTAAAAAAATGCTCTCTCCCTTCGCGCCTTGGCGTCTTCGTGGCCGGAGTTCAAAATTACGCGGTAAGTTTTAATCCTCAATCGTCACCCGCGTGCCGATGCCCACGGCGTTGAAAATTTTCTCCGCCGCTGCCGACGGCAGGCGGATGCAGCCGTGCGAGGCCGGATAGCCCGGCAGCGCGCCGGCGTGCAGGCCCACCGCGCCGCAGTTCAGCCGCAGGAAAAACGGCATCGGCGCGTTGTCGTAAATGGTCGAGTGCCAGTCGGCGTATTTGTTGGTGATGATGAACTCGCCGCGCGGCGTCTCAAAGTCCTTGGCGCCGGTGGAAACGGCGACCCGCAGCCACACCGCGCCGCGCCGCGTCACGGTGACGCGCTGCCGGCCCAGGGAAACCCGGATGGCATACGGATAATCCGCCGGGTCGGGGCTTTTGCCGAGCAACAGGCGGATGACGGCGAGGTGCCGGTTCTCGCACGCGAGGTACACGGCGGGCGAGCCGTGGCGCTTGGTCTCGCGGAATTTTTTCGCGCCGCGCGCCAGCAACAGTTTCGCCATTTCCAGGTCGCCGCGCCCGGCGGCCAGCATCAGCGGGGTCACGCCGGAATCTTTCCGCAAATAATAAGCCAGGGTTTTGTCGCTGACGATGGCGAGGAAGTCCTTGCTCGCCGGCGCGCGGGCCGCGGCGTCAACGTCAGCGCCCGCCGCCAGCAGTTTTGCCGCCAGCGCGCGGTCACCAGCGGCGGCGGCCCAGACGATGGACGGCTGGCCCTGGATGCCGTGCTCATCCGGCGTCGCGCCCGCCTGCAACAGGGCGTGAATGACAGGGACGCGGTTGCTCACCGCCAGCGGCGCGCGACCGTCAGCGGCGGCGCGATTGAAATCGGCGCCGTTGCCTAGCAAATAATCAACCGCTGCCAGGTCGCCGCCGGCGGCGGCCAGCCACAGCGGGGTGCGGCCCGCGGCGTCGGGCTGGTTGAGATCCGCGCCGCGCGCGCGGAGCCAGTCCGCCGCGGCCGTTTGGCCGGCGCTGACCGCGGCGGCCACGGCGGTCACCCCGTCAGCGTCAGCGGCGTTCACGTCCAGGCCGGCCTGCAACAACAGCCGCAAAGTTTCCACGTCGCCCGCCCGCGCAGTCTGCGCCAGCGCCGCCACGGTCAGCGGCGTTCCCCGCTCCGCCAACGCGCGGGCGGCCTGCCGCTGCTTGCTCTGGCACGCCGCCAGTGACAGGCACAGCGCCAGCAAGCCGCTGACCGTGAGGAGTCTCATGCGCGGCTGATGTTATCCGCTTTTCAAAATCCTGCAATCCGCTAACTGTGGGGGATGGATTCGTTGCGTGTAGTTGTCCATTGGCTGTTTCCCGCCCTGATGATTGCGGCAGCGGTGATTTATTATTTGGCGCGAAGAGCCAACGCCAACCGGGCTTTCGGTGAAGCGGCGCCGTTTTTAGCAGCATTGTCAATAGCAGCGGCGGCTTGCTGGTGTTTGCCGGACTTGTGGATGACGCTAACTTTTTTGCCCTTGGCGTTGCATTTGTATGTTCTGTATTTCTTTCGCGACCCGTTCCGCCTGCCGCCCGCTGACCGTGACGCCATCGTCAGCGCCGCCGACGGGAAGGTGATTTTCGTTGACGAAGTCGTGGAACCGGCTTATTCGCGGCAAAAGATGAAACGGGTCGCGGTGTTTTTGTCGGTGTTCGACGTGCATGTCAATCGCTTGCCATACGACGGCACGATTAAGAAAATCACGCATCAGCCGGGCAAGTTCCTCGACGCGCGCGTGCCGGACATCGACGTGCAAAACGAGGCGATGAACTGGCTGGTCGCCACTGACCGTGGCGATATGGTCATCCGCCAAATCGCCGGCCTGATCGCCCGCCGCATCGTCGCGTGGGCGAAGGAGGGCGACACGCTGACGGTGGGCGAGCGCTTCGGCATGATTCGCTTCGGCTCGCGCACGGATGTTTATCTGCCATTGGATTGCGAGGTGCTGGTCAAGCCCGGTGAGCGGGTAAAGGGCGGGCTGACGGTCATCGCCCGCTGGCCGCGCCGCTGACGATGGAGCCTTTATGAAAGAAGAAAACAAGATGGTTTATCTGCTGCCGAATTTGATGACGGCGGGCAATTTGTTTTTCGGCTTCACCGCCATCCTGAATATTTTCGAGGGCACCATCCACCGCACCGCCGAGGCGGGCGACTGGACGCAATATTACCAGTTCAGTTTGTACTGCATCATCGGCGCGTTCATTTGCGACATGCTGGACGGACGGCTGGCGCGGCTCGGCGGCACGGAAAGCCCGTTCGGGCGCGAATTCGACTCGCTGGCCGACATCGTGTCGTTCGGCCTGGCGCCGGCGCTGTTGATGTTCAAAATCGTGTTGTCGGAAATGCCCAACCGCATCGGCTGGCCGATTGCGTTCATTTACCTCGCCTGCGGCGCGCTGCGGTTGGCGCGGTTCAACGTGTTATCCGCCAACCCGGACAAAAAGAGCCTGCAGGATTTCACCGGCTTCCCGATTCCGGCGGCGGCGGGCCTGATCGCCTCCATCACCCTGGTGCTGCTGAACATTTACGGCCAGGAGCGCGAAATCGGCGCGTGGAAATATTTTCTGGCGGCGCTGATGCTGTTCCTCAGCTACATGATGTTCAGCAAGGTCCGCTATCCGAGCTTCAAGGCGCTGGACTGGCGGGCGCAGATGTCGGTGCCGCGGCTGCTGGCGTATGTGGTGGTGATCGGCGTGGTGCTTATCTTTTACCGCTACGCGCTGGCGGTGTTGTTCGCGGGCTACCTGTTTTACGGCTTCGCGCGCCCTTACATTTCCAAAAGCTGGCGACAGGATCTCGGCGACGAGGAGGAAGACGAATGCAAGCCGGGCAGCTAACCACGGCCACCTCAGCGGTACAAATCCTCCTGGTGCTGGCGCCGCGACTCTAGCAACTCTTCCCGCTTTTTTTCCGCCGCGCGCCGTTGTTTGGCCGTCTCGGCGTCGGTTTGCGTTATTTGGTCAACTTGCTCCCTGACCCGCGGATTGAGGAACAATTCCACGCGGCGAAAAATGCCGTCCTCATCCTGGTAAAATTTCGGGCGGTAAACGCAGTACTTCCGCGGCGCGGCTTGCTCCTCCGGCCTGGCATCAAGGGCCGGCAAATCGGTGACGTTGGGAATGATGACTTGCCGCTGACCGTCGCCCGCCGGTCGCAGGATTGCCGGATCCGGGCCGGGCCGGTCAATCTCGCGATAGGACACAAAGATATGATCCACCGGCTGGGCGTTGACCAGCAGTTCCTTGGCCTTGGCCGGCGGCGCGAAATCATCCGCCGTCAGCGGCCCGCGAATTTTGTCGGCGAGCACGAAATTCCATTCGGCGGGGTCGCCGTAACGTGTCGCTTCCGACTCCAGGGTGTTGCTGAAACGGTCCAGCCTCGAGGCGCGCCAGCCTAGATAATCACCGCTGCGCAGCCATTCCACCATGGCCGGCAACCAAAAACCGCCGGGCACCCAGACCCACTGGCGCTGACCATCGTCCCCGTCGCGTCTGGTCCAGTAACCGTAATGGTCGGTCATCCACGAACCACGGTCAGCGCCCTGCCAGGTCCAGCCGTAATCCGTGTAAACCCACTGACCGTCGCGATAGGGCGCCCAACCATCCCGCTGTTCGGGCCGGTAATCAAACTTGTGCGTCGCGCTGGCCTGCCAGGTGCCCGCGTCCTTGAAGGCGTCGATGACATAATCGAAGTCCACCCGCGGCTGTACCGCGCCAACCACCCCGCCAAACGCCAGAACCCACCCCACACAAACAACTAATCGCATTTCCTCATCATTAGCGCCGCCCCGGCCAAACACAACGATTAAGCCGGCGTTTTTGTTACAATTGCGTGACACCACCTGCTCCCGGGGGAGAATTCCGGCCACGAAGACGCGAAGAAATCTGAACCACTAAGGCACCAAGGCACGAAGGTTTATTTGAAAATAACCTTCGTGTCTTTGTGTCTTGGTGGTGCAAATGGTCTTTAGAATTGGTGGCGGTAGCCCGCTGTTAGGCCCCAAGGCTTGTCATACTTATCACCAAAGCTCGCCTCGTAGTCGAGGTGGAGTTGGTTGTTGGTGTCGAGTTGCCAGATGAGGCCGGCGCCGAGTTCGGCTCTGGCACCGTCGGTGTTGGCGCGGGTATGTTGGTAGCCGTTTCTGAGGGTGCCGCCGCTGCTGATGGTTTCGACGCCGCTGATCTTGATGTAGGGCTGGAGTGCGCCGCTGTTGATGAGTTTGATGGTTCTCCCGAAGAGGCTGCCGATGCGGAGTTGCAGGGCGTCGAGGTCTTGGGCGCTGATGGTCAGCGGGCCGGCGCTGTAGTCTTCGGCGAGGATGTGGAGGTAGTTGACTTGGAACTGCGGCTCAATGAACCAATCATCAGTGAAGGTGAACTTGTGGCCGAGTTCGAGGCTGCCGCCGATATTTA
>JAISBF010000001.1 GCA_031266335.1 Verrucomicrobiales bacterium | reverse complement strand
GCACCTTAAGGAATGTGAATGGCGTTGGAATCATCGCGGCGAAAACTTGATTCGCCTCCTGCTCAAATCCTGCCGCTTAACACCCCTAAATTCCCCGCTGCGCTAGGCAAGACCCTTTTCAAATAATCGCATTTTTTACTTGTCATGGTGCTTGGGAGCAGCTAATTGATGTTATGTTATGAAAAGCAATAAACTCACCCCCCCCCCCCGCATTCTATAAGTCATTGATATGCATAATGTTAGCACTGACCACAGTCGGTGCTCACGCCCAATGGAAATGGGACGCGCCGAACCTCAATGTCAGCGATACTGACAACTGGATTAACGGCGAGGTCAATTTTCATTTCTACTACACCGGCACCGAAATCACTTACAACCTCAGTGCCTTGGAATTCGGCGTGCTGGGTGATTTTCCGATGATTACCGGTAATGTTGACCTCACGGCCGCCGGCATCACCGATATTAACTCCATCAAAGGTTATCGGCTCATCGGTTACGGATTGTATCCCGCTGAATATATCTGGAAGGCGAGCAACGCGAACTCGTTGACCCTCAGCCGGCAGACGTGGGAAAACCGTGCGCCATACGCTTTCAACACGCCCGACGGCACCATCTACAGCGGCACCAGCAGCGGCAACTACACCATCAGCAACTACGGGGCGGACACGGTGATTGCCAGCATGTCATTCGCGGCGGGGGTGACCACGCTGTACACCGGCACCTATGACGCGCGGCAGTTGCCCATCGGCACGCTCATCACCGGCGCGGGCATCGCCGCCGGCACCTACGTGCGCGGCGTCACCAGCAGCGGCGCCATCATCATCAGCCAAGCCACCACCGAAGCGTCCGACGGCGATTACACCGTCACCGGTTATCGCAGCTACAGCAAAAGCATCGGCAACCTCACCTACAACGGCGAGGTTACGGTGCCGCGGGATTTTGCCTACCTTAACAACTACAACGGCGGGCAACTCAACTACAGCTACGGCGGCACGGGCAAGCTGGTGTTCACCGACCCCAATGCCATGTTTATCAGCGCCAACGGCGCCGCCGCTGACGATGCCGCGTTCACTGTCAGCGGCACGCTGGAATTCCACGGCAACGCGACTTTTGCCGCCGGCTACGGGGTGAATTTGTCCTACAACAGCGGAGTTCCCACACAAGGCAAGGCGCGGCTCAACAACGCCAACAACACCATCTATCTGAACGCCACCGTGGAGGTCGCCGGTGATTTCACCAAAATCGGCCCCGACCCAATGCGCCAGCGCGGCAACGCCACCGCCAATATCATTTTGCACGGCGGCGATTTCAATCTGCTTGACGGCACCATGTGGCTGGAATATGCCGGTCAGAACATGACCGCGTCGCGGCTGCAAGGAGCCGGCGCGGTGAACATCGCCCGCCCGGCGCTGACGGCCAACGCCAACACTTATCCGTTCCTGTATTTGCACGCCACCGAAATCGCCGCCGCCCAATCCGGCACGGTCAATTTGATAGACGACAGCACGGACATCAATCTGTTCACCGGCGCGTTCGGCGTCCAGGGCAGCGGCACCAAGCCGCTTAACAGCCAATTGGTCGGCGATGTTTACCTGAAGAGCGGGCGTAACGCGCTCGGCGTCATCACGGGCGGCGCGACGACGGTCGAGAGTTTCCCGCTGATTTTGAAATCGCTCAACCGCGAGCACGGCGCCACGGTCAGCTTGTTCGGCATCGGCACCACGTTCGGCGGCACCACCAACATCGGGCGGATTCTGGTGCTAAACGACACCATCAGCGGCGACCTCGTCGGCACCAGCGACGGCACCAGCTACGGCGCGAAAGACATCGCCATTTTGCCGTGGGCGGGCGGGCACAACAATCCCAACCAAGGCGCCGGCTACAATGGCGCCATCACCGATTTCGTAACCTACGTCAGCGGCAGCGGCGCGGACAGCGGCTTCCGGTTGCTGGCGGCGGACGAATACCGCGTCGGCTGGACGGGCGCTGACGGTGACAACGTGCGGCTGGATAGCGTGCTGACGATGCCCGGTTCCACTACTATCAACTCGCTGAAGGTCATCACCGGCAACCAGACCATCAGCGGATTGCTCAACATCACCAGCGGCGCGGTGCTGGCCGCCGGCGGCTTTAACTTCCTCGGCACCGGCACCATCTCCTCCGGGGCGAATCCAATCATCCTCAACGGCAGCGCGCAAATCGGCATCGAGTCGAGCAACGTCATCCTGCACAACACCGTCAGCGGCACGGACATCGGCCTGATTGTCGCCACCAATGCGTACAGCAGGGCCAGCGGCGAATTCGGCGGCACCGTGCTCATCGAGGGCGGCGCGCAACTGCAAATCATCCACAGCAACTTCGTCACCGCCGACAACGCCGTGCGCATTGACGCGGCGTCGAAACTGCTGGTGGATGCCAACACCCAGGTCGCCAGCATCGCCGGCACCGGTTATGTACTGTTTAACAATGCCAACTATCGGTTCAGCGTCGGCGCCGCATTTACCGTCACGGAGGCCGTCGGGCATGTCATCGTGAAAGAAGGCGGCAGCATCGCGCCCGGCGATGTTGACGGGCCGTTGCAGGCCAGCGCTTTGTACTTCGGCAAGAACATCACCGGCGTGGATTTCAGGGACGGCGCGCTGCTCATGCTCGACCTCGGCGCCAGCGGCATCAGCGACATGCTAGCCGTTTACACCGCCGCGGGCGACAGCAACCGCAACATCTCCAACCCGACGCTGACGCTGTTCGACGACGCCATCATTCAGTTCAATTTCCTCGAAGGCTTCGCCGACGCCGCGGTGGGCAGCGAATGGCTGTTGACCAGCGGCTTCAGCGGCATCACCCTCGGCGAGGTGTTGTTGCAAAACGCCGGCGGCGATGACCTGAGCGATTATTTCAGCCTGAGTGTCCTGAACAACAACCTGTTGCTCACTTCTCTCGCGATCATCCCGGAACCGGGCACCTGGGCGCTGTTGCTGACCGGCGCCGCGCTGCTCCTCGCCCTGCGCCGCCGCCGATAGCTACCTTAACGCAAAGGCGCAAAGGAACAAAGACGCAAAGGATTTTTTGGGGGATTGTTTTTATTAAAAAAAACTTTGTGTTCTTTGTCCCTTTGCGCCTTTGCGTTAATGTAGCTGTTTGTTAATCCCCCCACGTCAGCGGCGCGAGGTACAGGCCGCCTTGGCCCCAGCCGGCGCGGCTGATGAACCATTGCATCGTCAGCGGGTCTTGCGCGATTTCCGCCGCGTGGGCCGGGAATTTGCCGACTTGGTTTTTAGGCTCCCACGCGAACGGATCCTCGCTGACATAGACCGCGGTATCGTTGTATGGATTGTTAGTGCAGACAAACAGGTAAAATTTGCCGTGGCGCTCGACGACGAACGGCGACTCGGTCGGCCCGCCGAACGTGCCGCGCGCGGGATGCGTGAAGACGACGCGCTTGTGGCCCCATTTGACCAGGTCGCTGCTGGTGACGGCGGCGACGACGTGCTGGCCGCCCGCCGGCTCGCTGTTGGCGGTGTAATACATGATCCACTCGCCGTGGTGCCGGATGACCATCGGGTCGCGCGCGTCAAAGCCGTCCACCACCAGCGGGTTGGCGGGGTGCCGCTCCCAGTGCCACAAGTCGCGCGAGGTGGCGAGGTGGATTTTGTAGCGCGTGTGGTCTTTATCGCCCGCGCAGTAGAACATATAATAAACCCCGTCGTGTTTGACGATGTACGGCGCCCAGACGTGCGCCTCGCGCCACGGCTCGCCCGGCTGGTAGAACAGCACCGGGTCGTGCTTCTGCCAGTCGGGCGCTGACAGTGACGGTGAGGTGGCGTGCGCCAGGAATTTTTCATCCAGCGGCGCCGCCGGCTCGGCGTGCGTGATGCCGAACATGTGCCAGGTGCCATCGTCAGCGCGGACGAAGCAATGGTCGTTGATATACCACGGCTTGACCTCGCCGACCGACGGGTCGTAAATTTTGGCGAACTCGCCGGCGGTGATTTTATACGGCGCTTGCGCGTGAGCGGACATGACGAACCAGGTCGCACTGACCGTGCCCAGGGTGAGGAGTTGGCGAAAAGTCATGGGCGATATTATATTGAATATTGATTATTGAATATTGATTATTTGTTCAGTTTGCGCCTCCGGCGGAATGAGTTGCAAATACGCCGGAGGCGCTGATTTTTAAAATAATCAATATTCAATAATAACGCCGCTTCCGGCGCAGGAGAGCGAGCAAACCGACGCCGCCCGCCAGCAGCGCCCAAGTGGAAGGCTCTGGAATAGTGTAGGACAGCAGCAGATTGCCGTTGATGGCGGAGAGGCTCCAGATGTCATCAATCAAGGCGCCGCCGGTGTGGTCCTGCAACAGCACTTTGCTCAAGTCGCCGGTGAGACTGGCGAAGCCGGCGGTCAGTAACCAGTCAGTGTCAGCGTCGGGCGTGTAGTCATCGAGGAAATTCAGGCGGATGATGGAGCCGGCGGCAAAGTCAAGCACCGGGCTGGAGGTGTTAAAAATGGCCAGTTGGTCGCTCAAACTATCGCTGGCGATGTCCACCTCGAAGATTGAGCCGGCCAGAAACTTCACGCTGGCAATACCCGCGCCCAAGTTAAGCGTGCCCGCCTGCAACGCGCCGGAGGGGTCACCGGGAGCGATGAACGCGCCGCTGTGCACCGTGATGGCATTGAGAGCATCAGTCGCCGAGACACTGCCAAGGCCCAATTTTTTATTGCTGCCGTTAAAAGTGACGGTGCCGGTACCGGCCAGACTTGCCGCCTTCACCTGGGTCGTGTTGATTTG
>JAISBF010000139.1 GCA_031266335.1 Verrucomicrobiales bacterium | reverse complement strand
GGTAAAACTCCGCGAAGAAATTAATGGGTCAAGGCAGGAGTCATACTGAGCGCGTGAGCGCGTGAGCGCGTGAGCGCGTGAGCGCGTGAGCGCGTGAGCGCGTGAGCGCGTGAGCGCGTTGCTTCGATTCTATGACCTATGTCTATCATCTTCAGCGGGTTACCGGGTTCTCGCTTTGACTTAACCATCGTCTTTTCCGGTGGTCAGGGTCAGCGGGTGCCGATAACGGAGCGAAACGGTATCGGATTAGTCTGGCCGGCGCAAGTGTTTATTTGTGGTAAAGTCAAAAAATTTACAGGTATTGCCGCCCGAAATGCGCGGATAGCGGGGTGCGGAAGTCGGGGGCAAGGGACATGAGCGCTGTTGTTCCGCCGTCGATTACAATGGTCTGCCCGATGATGTATGAGGCGTAATCGGAGCACAGGAAGACGGCCAGCCGGGCCACGTCGAGGGGGAGGCCATCGCGGGCGGCGGGGATGGTATCGAAGGCGGCTTTGGTTGCCTCGGCGCGGTCGAACCCGGGGATGGCCTGGCGGTAATTGTCCACTGTGATCCAGCCGGGGGCGATGGCGTTGATGCGGATGTTCCGGTGGGCAAATTCCATCGCCAGCGAGCGGGTGTAGGCAATGATGGCTCCCTTGGTGCCGGCATAAAGGGAGTGCTCGATCATTCCCTGCAAGCCGTGGATTGAAGTCAGGTTGCAAATCGCTCCGCCACCTGCCTCAAGCATACCCGGAATCACTTGCTGGGTCAGGGTGTAGCCGGCGCGCACGTTAACCTGATAGAGTTTTTCAAACTGGGCCGGTTCGGTCTGTAGGAACGGTTTGTTAAAGGTGATGCCGGCGTTGTTAATGAGGATATCGACCCGCCCGAGGAATTTGGCGGCTTGGTCGGCCAGGGCGAGCACTTCATCGAGCTGGCTGAAGTCGGCCGACAATGCCTCGGCGCACACCCCCAGCGCCCGGGCTTCGCGCGCGCCGCTGATTGCGCCGTCGGGGCTGCGGTTATAGTGGAAAACGACATCGGCGCCGCTGCGGGCGAATTCCAGGGCGATTTCGCGGCCGATGCCGGTGCCGGCTCCGGTGACCAACACTCCTTTGTGGTTGAATTCAATGCGCATGGGAGGTTGCAACGTCTCGAACAATGCTCCCGTTCATCGTCGCTGGCAAGACGGCAATCAGGCTAGTTCACTTGGCGACGCTGCCAAACTATCGTCATCGTCAGCAGCCCGATTCCGCCCAGCAGCAGCGCCCAGGTGGAAGGTTCGGGTATAGCGACAGCCTCCAGGAAGATATTGTCAAAATGAGACTGGCGTCCCTGCGCATACACCGAGGTGATTTGAATTTTCAAGCTCTGCCCGATCAGCGAATCGACTTCAAAACTATCGCCGGTGGTGAAACTAAAAGTGAAGTCTTGAAATTGCGAATGGGTGCCGTCGGAATTTTCTGGAATGGTGCCGATGGGAATAGCCGTCGGCGTGCCGATCTCCACATCATCCGCCAGCAATCCTATCGTCAGATTAGCAGGGTTAGCCCAACTGGTATCACTAGTGCCCGTGGGATTGCCGATGGAAACCGTGAGGGTGTAGGTCGTATTCGCGGCGATCGTTGCCAAAGATTCGGCACTCGTCAACTGAGTGGGATTATCGCCCGGGGAGTCGGTATTGATAAAGGCCACAAAATTGCCCTGCTCAGGCAAACTGTTGGCGCTGTCTTTATAAAGCGCGCCATAATTATTGATAGTGCCGGAAAAGACCCAGCCCGTAATACAATTGGCATTGGTCTTGGTGACAATGTTATTAGTACCGCTGATCTGCTCAAAATCACCATTGGGCACCAGAATAGTCTCCGCCTTGGCCAGGCCGGTATAAAAGCCCAGGCTGATGCTCATCGCAAGCAGAGTCGGCTTAATAAATGTGGTTCTTTTCATGCCTCCCACGCTAATAAAATCCCCAGGAGGCAACTACCTGTTTTCGAATCGAAATGTTGCACTTTTTACCGCACGACCGGCTAACGAGAAACCGAGCGGACGTACTGTGTCGGCGACATGCCCGTCAGTTTGCGGAAGGAAGTGTTAAAATGGCTGAGCGTCTCAAAACCGACGTTCAGCGCCACTTCGGTGACCTGGGTATTCGGCAAACAAAGACGGGATTTCGCCTGGGCGATGCGCAACGAGTGCAGATAATGAGAACAACTCATGCCCAGCGTCTGTCGGAAAAGATTCCGTAACCGATTGGCGGTCACGCCAATGGCTCCCGCCACCTGATCAATATAGAGCGGCTCCGCGTAATGAATATGCAAATAGCGCAGCGCCTTTTCAAGGTAAGCCCAGTCTTGGGATGACGGCTGGGCGTCCATTCCTTTGTCAATTGATAGCTCCCAACGCGCCAGACTTACCAACGACTCCGCCAACAAAGAACGGAGTCGCAATTCCGCGCCGGGTACTGGGTTCGCGAATTCCCGGATCATCGCGATCGCTCGTTCCGTCACTTGTTGCCTCAGCTTCACCGGGGGACGAATCACTCTTTCAGCAATGGTTGATGGCCTGGTAAAACGCGATAGCAACCAGGCGCCGTCGCCATTCGGCCCCAATTCCAGGAGCATCAGCGGCAGGAAATAGACGGTAATCGTCCGATGGGGGTAGGAATGACGAAAAGCGTAATGCGGAATGCCAGGTGCCAGGAACATGATGTCGCCGGTCTGCCGTTCAAATTTTTCGCCACAGACCAGTTGGGTGAGCAGTCCGTTCAGGTTGATATTGAATTCAAAATAGGGATGTCGTTCGGGAAACGGCACCGTCGGTTGCCGGGCGCGGTCTCCTGATAAAACGCTCACCTCACGGACGAAAACAGGATGGGCATCATCCAGATGAATCTTGACCTCACGAACCTGGCTCAGCCAGAACAGATCGTCAGCGAGCCGAATATCACACTGCTTCGTTTTGCTCATGCTAATGGCTTCCGTCGATATTGTCAGCATCAGCGGATGTCCAGATGCTGATAGCTAACGCGTTAAAAAGTCAACGGCGAAAACTCACTCCACCTGCGCCGCTTTGCGCGAAAGCTCGCGGACGATGTGGCGGCGCTCCAGGTGGGCTTTGGCGACCTTGATGTATTTTTCCGCCCAGTGACGGATGTCGTTTTGCTCGCCCTCGGTCAGCAGGCGCTTGACGCTGGCCGGGTTGCCGAAGACCATGGAGCCGTCGGGAATCTTCGTGCCCTTGGTGACCAGGGCGCAGGCGCCGATGATGCAGCGGTTGCCGATTTCCACGCCGTCAAGAATGGTCGCGCCCATGCCGATGAGACATTCGTGGCCGATTTTGCAGCCGTGAATCAGCGCCCGGTGCCCGATGGTGGTATAGTCGCCAATCTCCACGCCGTATTCGTTGGAAAGATGCACAATAGTGCCGTCCTGCACGTTGGTGCCCGCGCCGATTTTGATGGCGTTGATGTCGCCGCGCAGCACGCAGTGATACCAGACGCTGGCGTCTTGGCCGAGCGTGACATCGCCCATCACGCGGGAGGTGGAGGCGACGAAGGCGGCCTGGTGGATGTCGGGATCCTTGTACAAATGCCTGGCAAGTCGTTCGGTAACATCAATGCTCATGCTGCCGATGGTAAGCCGCCGACCGGCAAAGGCCAGTAAAAAGCTGGCCGCACGCTCAGTGGCATTATTTACATATTAATGCATAAAATGTTTGACGTCCGCTGCCGATATTCCTATGGTGCGGGCTTATGCAGCGGGCTTGGTTGGCATTCCTGATTGTTGGCGCGTGCTGGGGTCGGCCAATCCTGGCGGCATCCCAGGGGCTGCCTTATCTGACCCTGAAGGAGGTTACCCTGCGTTCCGCCTATCCGGTCAAACGCAACATTGTCACCACTTACTTTTGGATCGGCCAGGGCGACAGCAGTTACAGCGACACCACCAATTACGCCAGCGCGTGGGACCGCCGGTGGACACGCAATTATGGCGGCGTGGATCACCCCAAAAAACGGGTGGCCTCCGCGCAACTGACCACCCTGCCGAAAAAATTCGCGCCGACGCTGAATCCGTTCTACGTCGCGCTGCCCTTCAACGATGTCAAATTCCCCGCGCTGGCCGCCAAGTATGTGCCTTGGTACAACCGGCAGGCCTACCGGGACAACCCGCGGCAATCCCAATGCCACGGTCACTGGGTCATGATTGAATTCAAGGGCCGCGTCTGTTTCGCGCAATGGGAAGATGTCGGCCCGCTGCGTTACGACCATGTCAAATACGTGTTCGGCAACGAGCGCCCCGCGGACTTCAACCGGGCCGGCCTCGACGTTTCCCCGGCGGTGCGCGACTATCTCGGCCTGAGCGGACTGGACAAAACCAACTGGCGCTTTGTGGATCATGATGAAGTCCCTTACGGCCCGTGGATTGAGTACGCCGAGCAGGCCATCCTGTTCTCCGCCATCAAGGACGAGGCCCGGCAGCGCGCGAATTGAGCGCCTTGTCCGCCGCCGGTGAACCGCCGCATTTTGGCATTGCCTTTCGCCGCTGCCGGCGCATGTTTGCAGTTAGTAAGCCCAAACCGGGAGCAATCGTATGAGCCATTATGACCGGACTTTTACCATCACGGCGGGTACCGAAGCCTGCACTTTTCTGGACATTGACGCTGACACTCTGGCGGCGCAAGCGCACGAAATTTTCATCACCGACGGCTACCGGGTCAGCGGCCAGGAAGGAACCGTCACCATCTATGAAAAAGGCAGCCGACTCAAGCGGCTGTTGCTCGGCGCCCTGGTTCATTATTTCAAAATCGGGGTGTCCCTGCGCCTCGACGCTAACGGTGAGGTGGTCGTCACCCTGCAAAACAAACTGGGCGAATCCGGCGGTTCCGTGGCGCGGAAAAAAATCCAGAAGGAGCACCGGCGGCTGATTGCCCTGCTGCAAACCCTGTGACCGTCAGCGGGCGCGGCCGCTGACCGTCAAATAATCGCCTGCCACTTGGTCATCCGGCGGCGCAGATTGCGCGTTTTGCCATCGACCACGAAAGTACCGTCACCGTTAGCGTGGAAGGTGCGCCGCTCCCGGCGCTTGGGATCAATCCAAGCCTTGACCCCTTCCAGCACGAACAGGTTGTACTTGTTGACCCAACCGGTGTCCACCACGCGGCATTCGATGTTGGCCAGGCAGTCCATAATCAGCGGCGCCCGCACCCGCGACGCCGCTGCCGGTGACAGCTTGAATTTCTTGAACTTGTCCACCGCCGGCCCGTCGCAATTGCCGATGCCGACCACCTTGTCGAGCAAATCCACGGTCGGGATGGCGATGACACACTCCCTGGTTTTTTTCAGCGCCGCGAAACTGTAATTCCCGCCGCTGACCAAGACCCCGATCAACGGGGTAAATTCCATCATCATGTGCCAGCTCAGCGTCATGATATTCTCCTGTTCCCGATAGCGCGTGGTCAGCAACACCACCGGCCCCGGCTCGATTAATTGAAACGCCTTGGCCAACGGCAATTCCCGCATGGTAACTGTACTCATGCCGCCATCTTCATCCCGCTAGCCGACGACGTCAACCAAAACCCCTCCTCCAATTCCTCCATGTCCTCTTTGTAAAAAAAATCCCTTCGCGTCTTCGTGGCCGGAGTTCCGAGATTTTTTCGGCTGGCATCGCCACCATCAGCGGCTATGCTGCGCTGCCTATGAGAACCATCAAATTTGGCCAGACCGACTGGCAAGTGCCGGCCGTGGCCGTGGGTTGCATGCGCATCAACCGGCTCAACAGCAGCGAGGCGCAGAAGTTCATCAAAACGGCGCTCGACAGCGGGGCGAATTTCTTCGACCACGCGGACATCTACGGGCGCGGCGCGTGCGAGGAAATTTTCGCCGCCGCTGCCAGTGAACTGGGCGTCGCGCGCGCCAAGCTGATTTTGCAATCCAAATGCGGCATCGTCCCCGGCCAGCGTTTTGACTTTTCCAAGGAACACATCCTCGCGTCGGTGGACGGCAGCCTGCGGCGCCTGCGGACCGACTACCTCGACGTGCTGCTGCTGCACCGCCCCGACGCGCTGGTGGAGCCGGAGGAAGTCGCCGCCGCGTTTGACCAACTCACCGCCAGCGGCAAAGTGCGGCACTTCGGCGTGTCGAACCAGAACCCGGGACAAATGCGCCTGCTGCAAAAATTCGTCAAACAACCGTTGCAAGCCAACCAACTGCAACTGAGCATCACCAACGCGACCATGATCAGCGCCGGCACGCACGTCAACATGCTGGTGGACGCTGCCGTTGACCGCGACGGCGGCATCCTGGATTTCTGCCGGCTGCACGACATCACCGTCCAGCCATGGTCGCCGTTCCAGCACGGATTTTTCAAAGGCGTATTCCTGGACAACGCCGAGTTCCCGGCACTCAACCAGAAGCTGAACGAACTCGCGGAAAAATACAACGTGACCAACACCACCATCACCCTCGCCTGGCTGCTGCGCCACCCGGCGGACCTGCAACCGGTCACCGGCACCATGAACCCCGCCCGCCTGCGCGATTGCATCAAGGCCGCTGACATTCGCCTCACCCGCCCCGAGTGGTACGAAATCTACCTCGCCGCCGGGCACACGCTGCCGTGAGGAATCTGCGGATTAAAAAAACTCAATAAATTTAAAAAAAACCTTGCGCCAGGCAGACAGATTCCATATCGTCCCATCTCGTTATCGGGAATAAATAGATGCTACCTACTACATGCTATCTACTAACTACCGCTAACCCGCTGAAGATGAGCAAGATAAGTCATAACGTAAGTACACCGCGCTCACGCGCTCACGCGCTCACGCGCTCACGCGCTCACGGCACGACTCTTGCCTCGACATTTTAATTTCTCCGCGAATTTTCACCCTTCTCATTCCCCATCCGGTAACACCATCGATGGGATGCCACTCGTCACGATTAGCATCACATCCCGCAGGATTACCTACTTTTAGCGGCTGAGTGGCCGCCATTAACCAACCCCAAAGGAACCCTATGAATTGGCCACAAAAAAACACAGAACCCACAAAACTTTGCTAAACCTGCTTTTTTCTGTGCTTTTTGTGCTTTTTTGTGGCCATTAAAAACTAGCAACTAACCCAACCGAAACCACCAACATGAACCCCAAACTAACACTCCTAACCATCTGCACCCTCAGCGTTTGCTTCGCCGCCAAGCGGCTCGGAATCAGAGCGAGCGTGTATTTGCTCGCTTACTTTACCGCGTTGAATGTCTTTGCGCAAAACAAAGTCGTCAACGGCGGCACCACTGTGGAATCAGATAAAATCTACGAAAGCACCGCCGACCAGTCCGCCCTGCGGGTCACCAACAACCAGACACTCTACAGTGGCACCAACATCACCCTCAGTTCCACCTTCGACACCGGCAACAGCCGCTATGTCGCTTACACCACCAGTAAAGGCGCCCTGGAACTATCCGACAGCAGGATTAGCGTTTCCGGGACAACCGACAGCGCCTACTGGGTCGGCGTTTACCTTTACGACCAGGCAACGGCCGTATTGCGGAATCTTCAGGTTGAAACGAATATAACTAACGGCTGCGGCTATGCCCTGCGTGCCTCCCGCTTCAGCGTGATGGAGGTGGACGGGGCCGTCATTACCACCGTGAATACCGGCGGGGTTTTGGCGGAGATTAACTCCATCGTTGATTTGGGCGGCAACACGGTCATCAAGGTCACTGGCGATGAGACCGTTTCCCGCTACATGTTCGGTATCGTCGCCTCAGGTACCAGTGTTATGCGCGGCACGGCCATGACCATTGACGTTTATGGGGTGGGACGAGATTCCGTTGGCGAATTGTACGCCGCACAGGGAGTGAAATCCCAGTACGACAGCCTGATTGATTTGGGCGCCAACAGCGTGATTACCACGCACGGGCTTGATCCTCTCGGCAAGGGCGGGGTCGGATTGTACGTGCAATCGGGAACCATCCTGGGAACCCAGGTAACGGTGCGGGCCTCGGGGCAGGCGATCACGGCGGCCTTCGCGGGTAGCGTTATCTTACAGGACAGCAATTTGACCGGGGCGCAAGGCGGCGTCAACCTTAGCATCTTCGACGAGACGGTTGAGGTGGATCCGACGGCGCAAGTCATCCTCAACGGCGGTTCGCTCACGGCTGAGCAAGGCAATATTATCACCGTCAGCGGCACCGACCGCCACGTCACCACGGAAGTCGTCTTCAACGACACCGCGCTGAGCGCGCCCGATGGCAACCTGCTTGGCACTAACGCCGGCGACAACCTGGCGCTGGACCTGACCGTGACCTTGAACCGGGCGGACACGGAGCAGGTCGGCGGGATTGACTTGAGCGCCAGCACCGGCGGCACCGTCAGCGTCAACATCAACGGCGGCAGTGGCGGCCTCAACGGCGACCTCACCAACAGCGGTTCCGCGACCCTGACCGTGAACCTCAACAACAGCGCCCTGACTGGTGATGTTAACAACGCTGGCGACGGCATCCTGACCGTCATCCTCGACAACAACTCCACCGGCAGCGGCGGCTACCACGGCGGCAACCTCATCACCGGCAGCGACAGCGTGTGGACTTTCAACAAGGACAGCCACGGCAACTACGGCAAAAACGACGGAGTGTGGAACATCGGCGATTACGAAGTCATCTTCGACAACCTGACCCACAGCGGCACCGTCAACCTCAGCGTCAACAGCGACACCGGCGCGGGCGGCTCCATTACCGTCACCGGCACCGCTGACGGTGAGGGCACAGTGCATATCGACACCACCGGCAACGGCCAAGCCGACCCGAACCAAGTCCTCCCCGGCATCGTCAGCGGCGACGGCACCGAGCACTGGCAATGGGATCCCATCAACTGGGGCATCGACACCATCATCAAGGATGGCGACCACTTCATCAAAAGCGGCGTCAGCCCCGCCGGTGCAGTCCTGAACAGCAGCGTGGCGATCCAACAAGCCATGTGGTTCGCGCAGCAAAACAGTTTGCTCAAGCGCATGGGTGAACTGCGCTATGGAGCGCGGGCGTCCCGCCCGCTGGCGGACAAGGATGTCCGCGTTCCATACCA
>JAISBF010000111.1 GCA_031266335.1 Verrucomicrobiales bacterium | reverse complement strand
GAACTCCGCGATCTCCCTGTAAAATTTTTCGGAAGGATAAAAACCATGAAACTACTAAGAAGAGCGCGAGGCAGCGGGACGATTTATTATCGCGGCCTGGCGATTGATGTGAAGGACGTCATCACGGTCGAGCCGAACCTTGACCCGTTTGACGTGGAATCGGACGCCTACGGCGCGATTGACCGGCGCAAGAACAACTCGTTCCTGACCGTGCAATTCACGCCCATCGGCGTGGTCAACCTCGACGCGCTGAACGTGCTGCTGCCGTTTCGCTCGTTCATGCCGGGCCAGTATAACACCCCGGTGCTGGGCGTCAGCGCCGTGAGCGACGGGGTGCTAACCAGCGTCGGCCACGGCCTGCGCGACGGCGACGGGCTAATCGTCGGCAAGGGCAGCGACAGCGCGCGGGTGCCGCAATTGAGCGGCGCGGATTTGCCGGAGCAACTTTATTACGCGCACGCGGTCGATGCGAACACGCTCAAGCTCTACGCGACCCGGGCCGACGCGCTGGCGCATACCAATCCGCTGGCGCTAACCGCGCCGGCCAACGGCCTGTATCGCTGCCGCGCGCAAGCGCAGTGCGAGTTTGTCTTGCGGACGCAGGACAATCTCAAGCTGACCGTGCACAACGCCGCGGTCAGCCAGATGCCGGAACTCAACCTCACCGCCGGCGACACGTTCTGGGGCCAGGCGACGGTCGAGGGCTACCGCCGCGCGGACGTGGACAGCGCCGCCGCGTTGCCCGACGGCCAGGGGCTGTTATACACGCTGACCGAGGAGCCGTATCCCGGCTCGCAACCGGACGCGACCAAGATTCCCACGGTGCCCTACACGGTGACGTTCACGCCGGCTGCCGGCCAGTCGCAGGTGTTCGAGTTGCGTGATCCGCTGAAGGTGAGCTTCGACCTGGCCGCCAACGACGTCAACGCCGACCAGGTCGGGCTGTTGTGCCGCTCCATCAGCAACCTCAGCGCGACCGCGACGCTGGTGCCGGTCAACCGCGACGCGTTCGACCTGCTGGACGCGGTGACCGCGCAAAACCAGGAGCGCGGCACCAGCCTGCCCTACGGCCAGCTCGACATCGCCGGGCCGAACAACGCGCCGTACCTGCGCTTGTACGGCGCGCAACTGACCGCGGTGCCGCTGAATATCACCAGCGGCGATGACCGCGTGGGCGAGATCAAATTCCAAACACGGCGCACGCTGTCGCCGGCGGGCGCGAACCCGGTGTTCTACGCCGGCATGAGCGCGCCGGTCTGACGGCAATGAAAAATGCAAAGATAAAAAAACAAAATTGGCAATTTGAAATTTAAAATTTTGAACTTGAACGGAGTGATTATGCCAACAACCAAAGACGAAGTACAAAAGTGGCTGGGCGCGGAGCGCGCGGCGAAACTGGAGCGGGAACATCCCGGCGCGATTGCCGGCGGCCTGCTGGCGTTTCCCAACGATGTCGCGCTGGCGGCGCTCAAGGCGCTGACCCTCGCCGGCGGCGCGCCGAGCCGGGAAGACCTGGATTTGTTCCACGGCAAAATCAAGGCGCGGGCGGGCGAGACCATGAAAAATGCCAAATTAAAAAAGCAAAATTAATTTGTAATTTGCAATTTGTAATTTTGCACTGGAGCAACGCGACATGCGCATAACCTACGCCGGCATTGAACTGGGTGACGAGTCGCCGTTGCGCAACCTCGTCAGCAACTTCGTGCCGGCGGGCCAGGTCAACGTGCAGTGGTTGCAGTGGTTGCGGGCGACGGACGCCGCGCCGGTGCCGCGCGGCAACCGGCAGCGGACGGTCAGTTTCCGGCTGACCTTCGCGCCGAGCCAGGGGGCGATGGCGTTGTTGACCGACTTTTTCGACGACTTGCCGGATCGGGGTTTGTTGCGCTGGGAAGAAAACGGGTTTGTGCGCGAGACGCTGGCGGTGTTGCAGGGCTATCAACCGTTTGGGCGGCGAGGGGAAACGGCCGGCATGGATCTGGCCTTCGCGGTCAACCGCCCGGCGCGGCTGGCGGACGGCGACTGGGCGCCGTCGGGCGGCGGGCCGGCCGGCGGCGGGGGACCGGGGTATGACGAGTGGCTGGACGACGGCGGGGTCGCGCTGACCGACGAGGCGGGGGCGACGCTGGTGTTCGCGGACGAGGACTGACGAATTGATAATTGGAGATTGATAATTTTATGAGCAATCGAATTGCGGAAAAGACGCCCTATCGGGACAATGATATACAGGACGCGGATGTGACGGCCAGCGACCGGCCGACGGGGGTGACGCGCGGGGTCACCTTCGGCGGGGTTAAGGCGTGGTTGAAGACGTTTTTCGACGGCGTGTATGCCTCCGGCGCGGCGCTGACCGCGCACGTCGGCGACACGAACAACCCGCACGCGGTCAGCGCCGCGCAGGTGGGGCTGGGCAACGTCAACAACACCGCGGACGCGGACAAGCCGGTGTCCACGGCGCAGCAGACGGCGATCGCCGCGGTGGACGCCAAGGCGGAGCAGGCGCAAGGCACGGCCAACGACGCGCTGGGGGATGCCACCACCGCGCAGCAGAAAGCCGACCTGGCGCAGGACACCGCCGATCAAGCCGTGGCCGCGTTGCCCGCCAAGGCTGACCTGGTGGACGGCACGGTGCCGGCGGCGCAACTGCCGGCGCTGGCGCTCAACGATGCGAATGTCGCTCACGTGCAAATCACCGGCGACGACGCGACGGGGGAGATCGGCAAGGCGACCAAGCCGTTCCGCACCGCGCAGGCGGCATATCAGGCGGCGACGGACAGCGATACCACGTTGTTTATTGATGCCGTCAGCGCTGACGGGATGTTTGACTTCGCCGACCGTTGCTACCTGCTCTCCAACAGCTCGCTCCACGTGTCCAACGCGGAGAAAAATCACTTTCGACTCGCGACCGCCGCCTTCACCGACCGCTTCGCGCGCGGCGCGGCTTACCTGTTCGCTTATGCCAAGGAGGTTGACAGCGCGGTGGTGACGCTGACCCTGTATGACCGTGTTAACGAGACGCGGACGATCGACTTTTCCACTTTCGCCGCCAAGGCCTTGACCGGTGCCACGCTGCTCAGCGCGGGGGTTGACCGGCTGGCGTTCTTTGACGGGCAGTACGATTTGTTCAACCTCAAATACAGCGGCCCGGGCACGCTGGACACTGCCGCTGCCGCTGACCTTAACGACCTGGCCAACTGGGCCGTCGGCACCACCGTTACCAACGCCGCTGCGGGGAATACGCTTGTTAGCGCCGGCACCATCGCCAATGGCGCGGCGTTGCGCGGCGGCCACACCATCTCGGCCACCATGAGCCAGGATGGTTATTGGAATTTCGATATCGCGATAACGGTGTTTCTTTCCTTCGGCGGTAATGTGGCGTCGAATACATTTTATTTTTACGAATCCAACATGTATTTGGGAACCAACGACGAGACCGAGGCCTTAGCCATCTATTACCCGAATTTATCGGTGGACACCCCTGGTAGTTTTGTGGCCGGCAAAGTAATCAATGTTTATTTTTCGGGACAATACTCGGGGGGAGACAACCTTTACGCGCTTAGCGCGAGTGGTGACAGCATAATCCCCTGGCTCTTAAATAACCAATACTACTACGATACCTACTATTTATCGCTGGTTTACAATGGCGGCTGGCGAAATCTGCAACTAAATACAATTATGTTGGAGAATAACATAGGCCCCCTTTCGTTGACTAATAACTATTATGTCTGCGACCTCGCGGGTAACCTGCTGCCAAGGTTTCAGTATCACGTCAATTACGGTGTTTTCGAGAAGACGCTGGACGACTGGGCGACGAAAGAGGAAAACGACCGCATTCTGATCCGACTGGGCGTTGGCGCCTTTGCGCTGGACGGTGCCGCCAGCTCCTTCTTCACCCGCATTCGTTTCGCCGGCGCGGGCTACGGCGCGACGACATTAACGCTGCAAAACTTCGGCGCGGTGGACATCGTCGGCGATGACAGCATTCACTACCGCATTGGCACGGACAATCTGTCCGCCCGCAACCTGCGGGCCGATTTGCTGCAAGCAACCACCAACCTGACAGGCGTGGCCGACTGCGACCTCAATGCCGGGGGCAACAGTCTCGTCACCAACGGGGACGCCATCAGAAACTCACACCTGGCCTGCGGCGGCGGACTGAAAATCAACAATTATCTTATCGACTGTTTGCTGGATTGCAACGTCACCGGCAATTCCGGCTGCGCCCTCATGCGGTGTACGGTCACGGGTAGCGTGACTAACTGTGCTTTAATCGGTTGCATGGTCTATGGGGTGACACTTAACGGCGAAGGTACTTATGAATTGCTGGACAACCAGATTATCGGCAACCTAAGTATTGTCTGCGCCAGCACGAAGAATGTTACCTTCAGAATCTACGGCAACACCTGTAGCGGCACTACGGCCATTACCAACAACAACACGGGCAAAATAACTGTTTATCTCAAAGGCCATACGACCGAGGGGATGTTGCAAATCAACGGCACCGCCACCAACAGTGTCATTGTGGTGCAAAACAGCGTATTTACTGGCGCGGCGCTAAATCTCGCGAACGCGCAACAAACGCCGGTGAAATTGGCGGTTTGCAGTTTTACCGGCAACGTCACCGTCGGCAGCGTGGCGGGCAACTTCAAGCTGGTGTCCTGCGTGCTGCCCAATTACGAGGCGGTCAATGCCGGCGGTAACGCGACGCTGGTGAATTGTTATGGGCTGTGAAAATTTAAAATTACCAATTACAAATGCAAAATTGCAATGCAAAATTCAAAGAGCGCTGGCGCTGGCTGTCAGTCTGTCTGGGCGTTGCCGGTAATTTTAAATTTTACACTGCAATTTTGCATTTTGCTTTTTTAACTTAAAATTTATGACTTGGACCCTCAACGGCACATTAGCCTCCGCACTCGGCGTCAGCGACCTATTGCTGGAAAAACACAACCAGGCCGCCGACCTGCTCACCTTCCGCGTGACCGGCGACTACGTCGCCGACCTGCCCTTCGCCGCCCGCGCCGCGGTGACGCTGGCGCGCGACGGCGCGGTGGTGTTTCGCGGCACGGTCACGCGCATCGCCCGCGCCGCGGCGCCGAACGACGAGGCGATCGAGGTCACCGTCAGCGGCCCGTGGTGGCAGCTGGAAAACACCATCTTCATGCAACGGCGCAAGATCCGCCAGGCCAAGCCGGGCGACTCCGGCGTGCCCGACTACCTCGGCGGCGCGCCGCTGCCGGATTGGTTGATCGGCAGCTTCGATTTGCTGAACAAGTTTTACAGCGACCTGGCCCGGCAGTTCGGCAACGGCTGGAGCAACACGGACGAGGGCGACGTCGAGTACGCCGCCATCAACGCGGCGATTTACAACTGGCTAGTGGCAAACAACCCGACCGGCGTTGATCCCGCGCAACTCGCCCTGCTCTCCCCGGCCACTCTGGAGGAATTCATCGAGGAATTCACCCCGCGCGCCGTGCTCGGCCAGCAACTCGACAACACCGCGATTGACACCGCCACGCAAATCGCCGAGATCGTCGGCTACGCCGCCGCCGCCGGCGCGCCCGTCGTCCTGGGCGGCGCGCCCGGCGGGGTGTTCCCGCCGTTCACGGAGGTTAACTGCGTCACCTGCGCCCAGGCCATCACCACCCTGCTGCGCTGGACGCCGGACGCGGTGACCTGGTTCGACTACGCCGCCGACCCGCCGGTGTTGCGCATCGACCGGCGCGCCGCCAGCCCGGTGACGACGCTGGCGCTGCACGACGGCGTCCAAGTCAGCGGCAACCGGTTGATCCCGCGCCACGACCTGCTGCGCGACGGGGTGGTGATTATTTACACGCGCGGGCACGACCTGGTGGCGGTGGACAGCGCGCCCGCCGGCGCCAACCCGCAACAGGTCAACGTCGCGGTAATGTGCATCGAGTTGGCGTCGGGCAGTTCGTTTTTCGCCAACTATCATGTGGATTACGCGCCCATCAATATCGACTCCCTCGATTGGTGGAAAAGCAAAATCCCCAAGCTGGCGGACGCGAAAGACCTGAAAATCAGCGATGCGCAAAAGCCCGGCACCTTCAACCGCGAGGTGGTCGGCGGCAGTTTCCCGCCGGGCATCAACGGCGCGCGCACCGGCACCATCACCTGCAAGGCCACTTACTCGCTGAAAAACGACGAGGGTGCGGAAACCAAATACGAGAACGTGCCGCTGACGGTCACGCTCAACGGCACCAACTTCGTGCAGGAGGATTGGACGATCCAGACCGGCGGCACCGCGCCGGAGCCGGTGCCGCAGGGCCTGGCCGCCGAGTTGTGGGCCGGCCTGGTCGAGTTGCAGCACGACGGCACCATCACGCTCAGCGAGGAGGAGGCCAATCCCGGCGCGTGGCGGCCCGGCCAGCTGCTCAATCTCACCGGCGGCCGCGCGGAATGGGCCGGCGCCCGCGCCCAGTTGCAGTCGGTCAGTTTTGCCCTGGCCAGCGGCCAGACCACGCTGACCCTCGGCCCCGGGCCGCTGCTGAGAGTCGAGGACTTGGTCGAGTTGGTGCGCGCCGCCCGGCAGCGGGCGCTGAGTTCGTTCGCCAGCCTGCGCGTCGGCGGCGGCGGGGGCGGCGGCGGCGTCAGCACCGGCGGCAAGACCGCCAACACCGCCAACAGCGACAGCGAGGCGTTTATCACCAGGCGGGTGATGGTGGCCAAGGATGACGCGGGGGTAACAACCAAGCTGACCCAGGACGTGGGCACCGGTGAATTAACCCTGGAGGAGAACACGGCTTACGGCCACAAGGTGACGATCAAGTTGGCAGACTTGGGCGAGGATGCCGAGCCGATCGAGGTCAAGCTGCGCGAAGTCAACATTTGCGAGGACGGCGTGCAAAAGTCTGCCTATGTCTTGATGAGCGAGCCAAAGCAGAGTCGGAGTCCGACGGGGTAATCTTCGGCAGGGAGTTGCGATGTTAACGGGTAAACCAAAGGAGTCGGCGTGAGTATTTTACTTGGCTGGTGCGGCGTGCCGGATGCCGATTTGCTGCTGCGGGTGACCATCAGCGGCTCCTTCAGCTTCATCTGGCGAGACCCGAACAAAGATCCTTTTGACGGGCACGGTAGCGTGTCCGTTTCCGGCGACGACATCCCCTGGCACTATGTGATACAGAACAATGCCCTGGATTGCCGCTGTAACGATGCGCTCATCGAGGGAGGAAATAAGGACAAGGATTCCGCGGCCGAGCTCGGTTTTCGCATGTATTATAACAGGTATCCTGATCGGGGACGTTGGTTGATTTACGTGATTTTTGGGTTTGACGCGGCGGCCGCGGAAAGTGAGGGCGTTTATCTCACGCACGAGGAGTTTATGCGTGGTGGCACGCTCAGGTTGCAAGGCGACTATATCCGCGAACAATGCGGGGATCCGTCGCTGCTGTGTGAGCAGTTTGAATCCATCCCCTACGACTTGACGCTTAGTTGGAAACACTGATTGATGCGCGCTTACCTCAACCAGCAGCCCGTCCCGCCCGCCCGCATCGCGCCGGCGCCGCGGCTCGTTGCTGACGACGTCCGCCAAGCGCGCCGGCAAGCGTGCGGTCGCTGCCAATGGCGCGCCGAACGCCAGGGACGCGCCTGGTGTGACCAGCCTGACCGCGCCTGCGCCAAGCTCAACCCCCAGTTCGCCGTCGAGACCTGCCCCGCCGGCCGCTGGCCGCCAGCGCCGCCCAAAGACCCACCCGAGCGCCGCTAACGGCGTTCCGCTGAGTTTTTAGTCCCGCGTGGCCTCACCCGCCGCGCTACTTTCATGCCCGCCCCATTTTGGTAATCTGTTCAAGTTTTGTTGGAGTTTTGTTTTCGCGGCCTACTACTCGGCAACAAATTTACCTTCGCTGATGATTGGTTCATTGAACCTCAGTTCCAAGTCAACTACCTCCACCTCCTCGCTGAGGATTATCAAGCCGGCCCGCTGACCATCAGCGCCCAAGACCTCGACGCCCTGCAATTTCGCATCGGCAGCCTATTCGGTAGAACCATCAACCTCACCAACAGCGGCGCGTTACAACCCTACATCAAGGTCAGCGGCGTCGAAACCATCAGCAGCGGCGGCACCCTCAGAAACGGCTACCAATCCACTCGCGCCACCACTGACGGTGCCAGAGCCGAGTTAGGCGGCGGCCTCATCTGGCAACTCGACGCTGACAATCAGTTACACTTGGATTACGAAGCCTCCTTCGGCGACAAGTATGACAAGCCGTGGGGACTGTCAGCGGGCTACCGGCACCAGTTCTAAAAACTGTTTTCACCACGAAGACACCAAGGCACGAAGGTTTGTTGAAAAAGCAGCCTTCGTGCCTTGGTGCCTTAGTGGTGAAAAGTTCTCCCCGTCACTGCACCACGAACGGCTTTTTCGCCATGACCGGATGGCCGATGGCCAATTCCTCAATACCCTTGCCCAGGCTCACCGGCGCGAGTTGGAACAGCGGCAGCACCGGCACGTCGCCAGGGCGTTTTTTCCGCTCGATTTCCGACAGGATGAGCTTGTTCCGCTCCAGCCCTTCCATTTCCCCCAGTTGCACCGCTTCCTTGGTATATTGCCACACGCCGTTGACCATGCCGCCGGTCTTCAGCGTCCCGTTTTTTCTTTGGGCTTGCAAACTCTCCAACTCGCCCGGCTTCATTTGCTTTTTCAAGTTCTCACCCCGCGCAATGTGGGCGACGAGGAGTTTTTGCAGGCTGAAGGTCTCATGGGTCGCGCCTTTTTCCTCAATCATCAAACACGCGCTGCAATAGCCGCCGCTGAAGGTGCCGACCAGCACGCTGAGGTTGTAGGTCTGGCCGGTTTCCAGCCTGAACCAGACTCCGGCGCGCTCGCCTTCATAGGAATAATTGAGCCAGTCGGTGGGGCCGCGCGCGCCTTTGCGCTGTTGCACCCCGTAATAGGTTTCCGTGATGGGCGACGGCGTGACCATCGGCCGCACACTGGAGTCGAACACATTCTTGGTGTTGAGGCGCACCACCAAAAACTGCGAGGCGGTCGGCGCCACGAAGCGAAAAGTACCGCTGACATTGGACGTGAACGCGCCGCGATACACCACGATCCAGCGCCGCGGCTGCACCAGTTTCTCCACCCGAAACGCCTTCGGCCCCTCGGTGGCGAACATGTTCGGGAGGTAGATTTGATACGCGCCCAGCGGCTTTTCCACCTTGTAATAGCCGGCCAGCAGCTTGTCGTCCCAGCCGCGCTCGATATATTTGCCGACAAATTCCACGCACTTTTTCTGCGCCCCGTCCTCGGTCTGATCCTGCAGGTGATAGTCCACCCCGATATTGCCAGCCAGCTCCGATGGCGTGCCATCCGCCTTCTTTTTCAAGTCGTACAAATAACCGACCAGCACGCCGGTGGCGTCCGGCGACACCGCGTCGCCGAACGGGTTGGACATCCGCCGCACCGCCTGCGCGGTTTTGCGCTCGGCGGCGGGTTCCCGCGTCGCGTCCGGTTCCGCGGTTTGCGGCGCGGCGCCGACGCTCACCGCCGGCACATACAGCGCGTTCGGCAAGCCGCTGCTCGTCACCGCCGAGGCAATTTGCTCCACGCTCACGGACGGCATCTGCGGAATATCCGCCGGGTGGTTGTCCGCGCGCTCATCGTCAGCGGGGGTTTCCGGCAATTCCTCCGGCGGCAATTCCGGCGGCGGCAGCGCATCTGTCGGCGCGCCGACATTCACCTCGCCGGACGGCACGATTTTCGGCTTCACCGCCTCGATGAGCACCATGCCGCTGATGGTGAGGAACACCCCCAGATGCAGCAGCAGCGACATGCCCAGCGCTCCCGCCGGCAGAAATCTTTTCATGTTCAACTTGTTCATGGTCAGTGTTTCGGTTGAGGTCGGGACGGCCGTGGCGTCGGCGGCGGCGGCTTATTCCTGCCGCACCAGCACCACGTTCCACGGTAAAATTTCACGGGCGACGGTCAGCGTGCCGTCACGGTCAGCGACGACCGTTTCGCGCCGCACGGTCTCCGCGGTCACCCGCAGCGCGGCGGTTTGCTCGCGCGTCGGCGGCTCCGGCGCGCCGAGTTCGCGCCACGCGGCCAGCGCGTCGCCGCTGCCGACGCCCAGCGTCTGGATTTCAAAACGCGCGTCGGGCGGCAGGCCGCTGACGGTGAGCTTGAACGGACGCGGCGCGCCCTGCGCCTGCACCGCCAGCGCCGCTGCCAGCGTCGCTGACAATGGCGCGGCGGTCTGCACTTCCGGCGGATAATGGTAAAACAACGCGGCGATTTTGCCCGCTGACCGTGAGCGCGTGACCACGCCACCGTCAGCGGCGGCTAGCAACTCGTCGCCGAGCGCGCGCAGCATCCGGTAGGCGTGGAAGGCGGGTTTCACAATCCCTTGATAGTTAATCATCCCGAAGCCGCCGTGAAACACCGTGTCGCCCGCGCCGCCTTCCTCGAACACGTCGGTGAACGTCCAGTACGACAGCGAGTCCACCAGCCCGATGGATTCAAGGTTCGCCTTGACGATGAACGCCGCCGCCGGCAGGCAGTCGTGCATGAAATCGCGCGGCGACGGGCTGGAACTCCACTCGGTCAGGTGAATCTCGGCCTCCGGGAAGGCGCTGCCGCTGACGATGCGCCGCACCAGCGCGAGGTCTTTTTTCGTCGAGTCCACGCCGCGCATGAACTTGCGCAACTCGCCGCGGCCGTCCAGCGCCCAGTCGGTCGGGTACGGGTGGCACGACACAAAATCCACCGGCAGCGCCTCGCGCGCGCAGAACGCCAGCCATTCTTCCAACCACACCGGCTGCCAGTCCAGCGCGTCCAAATCCTTTGCGTCGGTGACCACGGCGTGCTCCGACTTATCCTCCAACTCGCCGGCAAAGCGCCGGTCCGGCACAAAATTGCTGGTCGCCGGCCCGCCCACGCGCAGCGCCGGATCCACGGCCTTCACGGCGCTGACGGTGACGCGGTAGAGTTCGAAATACTGGCTTTTGGTGCCGTTGAAAAACGGCCACAGATTCGGCTCGTTCCATACCTCGAAATACCAGCGCCGCACCTCGTCCGCGCCGTATCTTGCCAGCCAATGTTGCACCGTCAGCGTGATCAGTTCGCCCCACTTGGCGTAATCCTTCGGCGGCGCGGCGTTGGCGCCCCACCAGAACACCGTGTTTTTCACCGTCGCCAAATCGCCGGGACAAAAGCCGAACTCGACGAACGGGCGGACGCCGATGGCCAGCAGGCGGTCGAACACATCGTCAACGTATTGGAAATTGAACGTCTCGCGCCCGTCCTGCGCGCGATAGACGCACATGTCGTCATGGAACAGGCCGTGAAACCGCACGTATTGAAACCCGCACTCGTCATGCGCCTGTTTCATTTGCTCCAGCCAGCTCGCGCGCAAACCCTCCGCCGCGCGGCCGGCGCCCACGCACACGCTCCAAAAATGGTGTAAAGCCTCACCCGCGCCGTCAACATCCGCTTTCAATGCGATACTCATAAGAGTGAATTAAAGAGAAAAAATCCCCGCCACGCAAGCGAGCAAATAACGTGTTTCCGCCTCCCCGCGTCGCTGACGGTGTTTAACCACGGATGGACACGAATGAACACGGATAGTTTTTTGGTTTTTTATCCGTGTCCATCTGTGTCCATCCGTGGTTAAAAAAATAAAAAAACCTTGCACAAGGTTCGCTGAAGATGAAAAAAATAGGTCACAAAGTAAGTACATCGCGCTCACCGCTGACCGTGCCCCCGCTGCCTCTACCAGCCCGGGTAATTTTTCGCCGGCCGAGTGTTGCCGCGATAATCGTCCGAACTGGACTGCATCCGCAGCGCCGCCAGCGGCACCCAGCCGATTTCCTCGCTGACGGTGGCGACCTGGACAAAGGTCGCGCCGCCGCTGATGATGCGCACCCGCGTGCCGGGCGACAACATGCGCAGCGGCGGTTCCTGTTGATACGGGCCTTTCTCCAGCAGCGGCGTTTCCTCGGTCAGGTAACAGTTGTAAGCCAGGTCGGCGCTGCCGCCGCCGCAGCCGCTGACGATGACCGCGACGGACAGGACGCTGACCGCGCGCAAAAAATGTCGCAAATTCACGGAGTGATAATGCCGGAGCCGGCGCGGTGGGGACAATGTTTTTTTACAAATTCGGCTTGCCCGCCCGGGCGGAATCGCTACTCTTTGCCAACTATGTCCCAGCACAAAAGTTTGCGTGGCTCCAGCCAGATCAAGGTGAAGCGGAACGTCCTGAAGCGTTTTGAGCGCGTGGACTTGATGAAAAAGCGCGGCCAGTGGAAGGATAACGCCAATGTCCACAAGCTGCCCAAGACCAGGCCGGAAGAATAATCCCGCCCGCTGACCGTGACCTCACTGTCAGCGCCCGTGGCAACTCCCGCATGATCCGGCTTAACAAATTTCTGGCGGCGGCGGGATTCGGTTCCCGCCGTTCCTGCGAAGAATTGATCCGCGACGGCAAGGTCGCGATCAACGGCAAAGTCGTCACCAATCTCGCCACCCAGGTCAAGCCCACCGACAGCGTCACCGCTGACGGCCGGCGTTGCCGCCAGGAAGAAGCGGTGTACCTGCTGCTCAACAAACCGGCCGGCGTGGTGTGCTCGCGCATCGCCCAGGGACGGCGCAAAACGGTGTTCGACCTGGTGCCGGACGATCTGGCGCGGCTGTTTTACATCGGCCGCCTCGACCTCGACAGCGAGGGCCTGCTGCTGCTCACCAATGACGGCGATGTCGCCCAGCGCCTCACGCATCCGCGTCACAAGCTGGAAAAGATTTATCACGTCGAGCTGGACCGGGAGTTCGACTTCGCCCTGACGCCGCGCTTCGTCAACGGCTTCCTCATCGAGAGCGGCTACGCCAAGGCCGAGGCGCTGTTCAAGCTCAGCCCGCGCCACGTCAAGGTGACGCTGACGCAGGGCTTGAAACGCCAAATCCGGTTGATGTTCCTGAAATTCGGCTATCGGGTCAAACAACTGCGCCGCGTCCAGCTGGGCGCCCTCAAGCTCGGCAAAATGCGGCCCGGTACCTGGCGTTTGCTGACTGATGATGAGATTGCGGAATTGAAAGACTAATAAGTTTTCACCGCGGAGGCGCGGAGACGCGGAGTTTTTGGAATTTGGAGTTTGGAATTTGGGATTTTTCGCCCAAACTGCCCGCTGACCATGAAACCTTCCCCATCAGCCAAAGACCAAGCCCTGTGGGGCGGCCGCTTTGCCGCCGCGCCGGACCAGTTGGTGCAAGACTATACCAAATCGGTGCAATACGACTGGCGGCTGTGGCGCGCGGATATTTTCGGCAGCCTGGCTCACGCGCGGATGCTGCGCGAAATCGGCGTGCTCACCGTCAGCGAGTTCCGGGCGATTGAACGGGGCTTGCGGGAGATTTTCGCCGAAATCGAGGCCGGCGTGTTCCAGTGGGACGCGGCGCGCGAGGATGTGCACATGAACATCGAGGCGGCGCTGACGGCGAAGACGCCCGCCGGCGCGAAGTTGCACACCGGGCGCAGCCGCAACGACCAGGTCGCCACCGACCTGCGGCTGTGGGTGAAAAATTCCATCGCCGCTGACGGTGACGCCATCCGCGCATTGCAGCGGGCGCTGGTTGCGCTCGCGCGGAAATATCAGCAGGTCATCCTCCCCGGCTACACCCACCTGCAGCGGGCGCAGCCGGTGTATTTCGCGCATCATTTGCTCGCGTATGTCGAGATGCTCGCGCGCGACGCGGGCCGGCTGGCCGACTGTCAGCGGCGCGCCGACGTGCTGCCGCTCGGCGCCGGCGCGCTGGCCGGCAGCACCATCCCGCTCCGGCGCGAGCGCGTCGCGAAGTTGCTGGGCTTCGCCGCCGTGACGCCAAACTCGCTCGACGCGGTCAGCGACCGCGATTTCATTGTGGAATACGCCGCTGCCAGCGCGCTGCTGGCCGTGCATTTGTCGCGGCTGGCGGAGGATTTGGTGCTGTGGTCGTCGGCGGAATTTAATTTCATCCGCATCGGCGACGCCTTCACCACCGGCTCCAGCCTGATGCCGCAGAAAAAAAATCCCGACGTGGCGGAACTGGCACGCGGCAAAGCGGGGCGCGTCATCGGCAACCTGGTCGCGCTGCTGACGCTGGTCAAGGGCTTGCCGATGTCTTACAACCGCGATTTGCAGGAGGACAAGGAGCGCCTGTTCGACACCGTGGACACCGTGCGGGCGACGCTGACCGTGCTCGCCGCCATGCTCGGCGACACGCGCGTCAACGCCGCCGCCTGCGCCCGCGCCGTGGCCGACCCGCTGCTGCTGGCGACCGATGTGGCCGACTGGCTGGTGAACCAGGGCGTCCCGTTCCGCCGCGCGCATGAAGTGGTCGGCAAAGCCGTCGCCATCAGCGAGCAGCGCCGCGTGCCGCTGGACAAGCTGCCGCTGACGGTGTGGAAAAAGCTGCATCCCGCCTGCAACGCCAGCCTGAAAAAAATCTTCAACGTCAGCGCCGCCCTCGACCGCCGCCAGATGACCGGCGCGCCCGGCCGGCAACAAGTCGCGGCGCAGCTACGGCGGTGGGAAAAAATCTTGCCTTAAGCAAACTCCCGCCGCGAAGACGTGAAGAATATTGAATATTGATTATTGAATATTTGTACAGTTTGCGCCTCCGGCGGAATGAGCTACCAATTCGCCGGAGGCGCTGACTTGCCAAATAATCAATATTCAATAATCAATATTCAATTAATTCCCGCCTTCCGGCCACTGGGAGCGCCGGCATCTTGCCGGCCGTGCTGAAGCCAGCTGCCGGCTGGAAGCCGGCGCTCCCAGTGGGTCAGCGCTGGCAGGCACAATCAGCAGCCAGTTCCCTCTCCCCCGTCATCCTGAGCGGAGCCGAAGGATCGGGTTGCTCGTCGCAACGCTATTGCAGTTGGTTTGGCATTAGAGCATGGCAAATTAAGCTGAGTGCAAGGTTATTCGGCTGACAGTTTGCGCCGGCTTGTGTTGTGCATGAAAAGCTGCTTGCATTGGCGGCATGACTGATGCTGTTGCGCCCCTGCCGTCCCCGCTGCCCGTGACCAAAAAATCCGGCTTGGCGGTAATTAGTTTCGTGTTAGGTATCCTCTCGGTGGTTTGCTGCGGCATTTTCGTCGGCATCCCGGCGGCGATTTGCGGGCACATCGCGGGACACAAAATCAAGCAATCCGGCGGCGCGCTGACGGGCGGCGGGCTGGCGGTCGCCGGTTGGATCATGGGCTACGCGTCGCTTTTTACCACCATAGCCACAATACTGGCGGGACAGATGATTCCGGTAATCGATGATATGAATATGATAGACACACTTCATATAGGCACGTCGCTCGCCTGCGCGCGGCATATCGGCAATGCGTGTGTCGCGTATGCCGCTGATCATGGCGGTCAATACCCCGCATCGCTGGACGAGTTGCGGCGCGACCAACAACTGGATGAAAATTATTTAGGTTCGATGGTTGACCGACGACGCGGCGCGGTCGGCTTTGCGTTAGTGTCTGGTGACAACTGGGTGTTGATTTATGACTTGTATGCCACACGACAAACACGACATCCCAAACGCGCGGTAGCGGTGGTGGATAAGAACGGGGTAACGCCCAAAATCATGCAAGATGACGAGTTTCAAGCATTGTTGCAAGACACCAAAAAACCTCAGCCATGATGCACCCCGATAGTTTGCGATTCCGCGTAAATCAACATCATCAGTGTCCATCCGTGTTAATCTGTGGTTGATAAAAAAACGCCTGTCCCTTCGCGCCTTGGCGTCTTCGCGGCGGGAGTTCAGTTTATTCGGCTGACAGCTCGCGCCGGTTTGCATTGTGCATGAAAAGCTGCTTGCATTGGCGGCATGACTGATGCTGTTGCGCCCCTGCCGTCCCCGCTGCCCGTGACCAAAAAATCCGGCCTGGCGGTAACTAGTTTCGTGTTAGGTATTATCTCGCTGGTTGGCTGCGGCCTGCTCACCGGTATCCCGGCGGCGATTTGCGGGCATGTCGCGGGACACAAAATCAAGCAATCCGGCGGCGCGCTGACAGGCGGCAGTCTGGCAGTCGCCGGCTGGATTATGGGTTACGTATCGTTTTTTATCACCATCGTGCTGGTGGGACTGGCGATTCCAGCAATCAATGGCGCGATAGATGCGGCTCATGTAACCGCGTCGCTCGCCAAGGCGCGGCAAATCGGCAACGCGTGTGTCGCATATGCCGCTGACCATGACGGTCAATACCCTGCGTCGCTGGACGAGTTGCGACGCGACCAACAACTGGATGCAATGACTTTGCGTTCGATGTTTGACTCGCAACCCGGCGCGGTCGGCTTCGCGTTAGTGTCTGGTGACAACTGCGTGTTGATTTATGACTTGTATGCCACACGACAAACACGACATCCCAAACGCGCGGTGGCAGTGGTGGATAAGAACGGGGTAACGTCCAAAATCATGCCAGATGACGAGTTTCAAGCATTGTTGCAAGACACCAAAAAACTTCAGCCATGAGGCACACCGATAGTTCGCGGTTCCGCGTAAATCAACATCATCAGTGTCCATCCGTGTTCATTTGCTTCACTTCGTTCGGAGCTTGAGGCGGCGTGTAATTGTCGCCTGACTCTTGTGGTTAAAAAAACGCCTGCCCCTTCGCGCCTTGGCGTCTGCGCGGCGGGAGTTCAGTTTATTCGGCTGACCACGCGTGCCGGCTTGCATTGCGTGTGAAAAGCTGCTTGTATCGGCGGCATGACTGATGCCGTTTCCCCTTTGTCGTCCCCGCTGCCCGTGACCAAAAAATCCGGCCTGGCGGTAACCAGTTTTGTGTTGGGTATTCTCTCGCTGCTTTGCTGCGGCCTGTTCGTCGGCATCCCGGCGGCGATTTGCGGACATGTCGCGGATAACAAAATCAAAAAATCCGGCGGCGCGCTGACGGGTAGCGGCCTGGCGGTCGCCGGCTGGATCATGGGTTACGTGTCGTTTTTTACCACCATAGTGTTGGTGGGACTGGCAATTCCGGGAATCAATGGCGCGATAAACGGGGCCAGACTGGCCGCGTCGGTCTCCCACGCGAAACAAATCGGCAACGCGTGTGTCATGTATGCCGCTGAGCATGGCGGCCAACTCCCCGCGTCACTGGACGAATTGCGGCGCGACCAACAGTTGGATGAAAAGATTTTACGTTCGATGGTTAACCCGCAATCCGGCGCGGTCGGCTTTGCGCTGGTGTCCGGTAAAAATCGGGTGTTGATATATGACCTGCATGTTTCACCACTACGCTCCGAACGCGCGGTGGCAGTGGTGGACTGGAACGGGGTAGCGGCCCAAGCCATGAAAGATGCCGAGTTTCAAGCATTGTTGCGTAACCTCAACTGACTGCAACGATGAGCGAATTGCAAATCCACATTGGCCGTCACGGTCAGCGGCTCGGTCCATACACGGTGGCCGAGGCGCGGCGCCAGCTCGCTAACAATGAGGTATCAGCCACCGACCTCGCGTGGCACGAGGGCCTGGCCGCGTGGCAGCCGCTCGGCACACTGGCGTGCCTGGCCGCTGACAGTGCGGCCGCGCCGCCGGTCAGCCGTCCCGCAACTTCGCAAGATTCGCCGCTGGCGATAGCCAGTCTGGCGTGCGGCATTGCCGGGATGCCGCTGGCGCTGGTGTGTGGTTTTTTTAGCTGGCTGCCCAGCCTCGCGGCCATCATTTGCGGCCATCTCTCGCGCGCGCAAATCAAAAACGCCAACGGCGCCCGCACCGGTGACAACTTCGCGCTGACGGGGTTGATTCTGGGTTACGTGTCGCTGGCGCTGTGCGTGCTGGTTATAATAACATTCGTCACATTCCGAATGAAAGGCCACTGAGTCCGCCATTCACTTTGTCATTTTTAATTTAAAATTTTGCTTTATCACCCCATGCACCATTTTCACAGAAAAAACGGCGCGCTGTGTTGCGAGGACATGCCACTGTCAGCGCTCGCGGCGCAATACGGCACCCCGCTGTATGTCTATTCGGCGCGAACCTTGCGCGAGTGTTATCGCCAATTTGCCGCGTCATGGTCAGCGCTCGACCCGCTGATTTGCTTCGCCGTGAAAGCGAACTCGAATTTGTCGGTGTTGCGGACCCTCGCCAAGGAAGGGGCGGGGTTCGACATTGTCAGCGGCGGCGAGTTGTTCCGCGCGTTGCGGGCCGGCGCGCGCGCGGACCGGTGCGTGTTCGCGGGCGTGGGGAAGACGGACGCGGAGATTGAGTTCGCGCTGCGCGAGGGAATTTTCGCCTTGCACGCGGAGAGCTGGCCGGAGCTGGAGCAAATCAACCGCCTCGCGCTGCGCTTGAAAACCATCGCCCCCGTCGCCGTGCGGGTGAACCCGAACGTGGACGCCGGCACGCACCGCAAAATCACCACCGGCACCTACGAGAACAAGTTCGGCATCCCGTTCGAGGACCTCCCCGCGTTTTACGACCGGGCGGCGCGGCTGGCCGGCCTCCGCCTGCGCGGGGTGCAGATGCACATCGGCTCGCAAATCACCAGCGCCCGGCCGTTTCGCGCGGCGGTGAAAAAAATGCTGCCGCTGGCGCTGCTGTTGAAAGCGCGGCACGGCATCGAGTATTTCGGCCTGGGCGGCGGGCTGGGCATCGTCTATGACCCGGCGCTGGAAAGCGGCTCGCCCGCGTGGTGGCGGCGGCAAAAACATCCGCCGCTGACGCCGGCGACTTACGCGGCGGCGGTGCTGCCGCTGTTGCGGTCGCTCGGCCTGCCGGTCGTGCTGGAGCCGGGGCGCGGCATCTGCGGCAACGCGGGCGTGCTGCTGGCGTCGGTGGTGAATGTGAAAAAGACCGCGCGCAAAAATTTCGTCATCCTCGACGCGGCGATGAACGACCTGATCCGCCCGGCGTTTTACGACGCGTACCACCAAATCGAGCCGCTGACCGTGCGACGCGGCAAGCTCATCCGCAGCGACGTGGTCGGCCCGATTTGCGAGTCCGGCGACACGTTCTGCCAGGCGCGCCCGCTGCCGCCACTGTCAGCGGGCGACCGCGTGGCGTTCCTGAGCGCCGGGGCCTACGGTTTCACCATGTCGTCGAACTACAACAGCCGGCCCCGCGCGGCGGAAATTCTGGTGGACGGCCAACAAGTCAGCGTGGCCAGAAAACGCGAGACGCTGGCGGATTTAATCCGGGGCGAACAATGAGGCGGCAGCAACGTCAGCGGCAATTTGGCAAACCAACCAGGAAATAATATGACAGCTCCCCACGGCGACCAACCGACCAACCATGACCCCGCCGATCCCCTGCGGGACGCGCTGCAGGGCTTGCGCGCGCAAATCGACGCGGTGCAAGGGGCGTTGCACGATTCGCTCGGCAAGCTCAGCAACGCGGTCGGTGACGTGGAACAACAGCTGCCCCGGCCGCTCATGACGCCACCCGCAGCGCCGCCGGAAACTCACGTCCCCGCCGGCCAGGAAAAAATCGCGCCGCCGCCGCCGCTCACCGTCAGCGCGCCGGCATCCGCACCGGCACCGGCCGGCGCAATCCCGCCCGCCGCGGCCCAGCCGCCGCCGCTGCCGCCGTGGATTTCGCCGAGCGAGGCACCGCCGCTGACCGTGAACTTGCCGCGCGAAGATAAAACGGGACCACAACAGGAAATTCCCGCCGCTGACAGTGCGCCGCCACCCGCCGCGCCGCCGCCCCGCGCGGCTGGTTCACCGGAATTGCACATCGGGCAAAAATGGCTGTTGTTCGCCGGCATCATCATCACCGTGCTGGGCGTCGGCTACTTCCTCAAGCTGGCGTTCAACAACAACTGGATTCCGGCCATCGGTCGCGTGGCGATGGCTTACCTGCTCGGCGGCGCCTTCCTCGGCGTGGGCGAATGGTTCCGCCGCAAGGGCGGTGAATTGTTGCGCTTCGGCCTGCCGCTGATCGGCTGCGGCGTGGTCATCCTGTACTTCTCATCGTTCGCGGCGTATCAGGTTTATCATCTCGTCAACCAGGGCACCGCCTTCGGCTTGATGGCGCTGATCACCGCCTTCACCGGGATCCTATCGCTGAAATATAATTCCAAGGCCATCGCCGTGGTCGGCCTGGTCGGCGGCTTCGTCACGCCGCTGTTGCTCAGCACGGGCGAGAACAGCTACCTGACGCTGTTCACCTACCTCACCATCCTGAACCTCGGCGTGGTTTGGCTCTCGTTTTACCAACGCTGGGGCCTGCTCAACATCCTCGGCTTCATCTTCACCTGGCTCATCTTCAGCGGCTGGCATTTCAGGTGGTACGACGACACCATGTTCTGGCCCGCGATTATCTACCTGAACATCTTCTTCGTGATTTACGCCGTCGCGCCCTACGCTTATTTCTTCCGCCACCAAGTCGCCGCGCAGCTGGGCGGCTTCAGCCTCAGCGTCATCAACAGCTTCATCGCCTTCGGGTTCGCCTACGGCATGATTAAACACCACACCGATTATCCGGCGGCGAGCATCCTCAGCGTCTGCTACGCGGGGGTGTTCTTCTGGATGGCGCGCCACTTGCACCGATGCCAGCCCGCGAACAAGCGCAGCCTGATCATGACGCTGGCGATGGGCCTGCTGTTCCTCACCATCACCGTGCCGATTCTGTTCAAGGGCCACTGGCTTACCGTCTTCTGGCTGGCGGAAGGCGCGATTATCCTCTGGGCCGCGCTCAAGCTGGAAAGCCCCAGGCTGCGCTGGACCGCCATTGGCCTGCTGACCGTGGTGTTCATCAAATTCCTGACCCTGGATTATCCCATCCGTTTCGGCTTCGCGGTGGAACAATTCCGCTACCTGCCGAGCTACAGCGCCAACTGGCTGAGCCGGTACTTCACCACCGCCGTCGCGCTCGGCGCCATGTACGCGGCGGCGCGCCTGCTGCGGAAAAACTTCGCCGACGAAAGCCGCGTCTTCACCGTCGTCTTCGGCCTCGCGCTCTTCGGCCTGCTGACCGCCGAAGTCAGCGGCTGCTGCGCCGATTACCGACCCGACGGCCGCGCCGCCGCGGTCTCGGCCTGGTGGAGCATCTTCGCCATCGCCCTCATCATCAGCGGCTTCATCAAACGCCACGCCGTCTGCCGTTACCTCGCCATCGGCCTGTTCGCCGTCACCGCGCTCAAGGTCATCATTGGCGACATGGCGCACGTCAGCACCCCGTTCCGCGTCCTCGCCTGCGTGGTGCTCGGCCTGCTGCTCATCGGCGCCTCCTACCTGTACTACCGTTACAGCGACGTGCTGCTGCCCAAGGAAAAAGCCGCCGACCGGCGCGCCGACCCGCCCGCGGATCACCAGTCGTGAAACAGCATGAAACCTCTCGCCCTTAACTTCCTCCTGGCCGCCGCCATCGTCGCGTCATCGACAGCGGCGGAACTCAAGCGCTTCCGTTACCAAGCCGAACTCGGCGGCGACCGCGCGGACGACGCCCCCGCCGTCGTCACGCTAACCGCCGACCTCATCCGCCGCACCCACGACGACTTCGCCGACCTGCGCGTCTTCGACGACACCGACCGCGAAATCCCCTACGTGATTTACGGCCAGACCGTGCCCGGTGAAAACCGCCGGCAGGCCGACCTGGCACCGGTCAAATACGAGGCCCTGGCCGACGGCGGCGAACGCATCACCTACCAACGCCCCGCGACCTTGCCCGGCATCGACGGCCTGGCGCTGACGGTCAGCGGCGGCGACTTTGAAAAGACCATCCGCGTCGAGACCAGCGACGACCAGACCGCCTGGCAACCCCTGGCCACTGGCCAAATCTTCGACTACAGTTCGCGCCTCAACCTGCGCCACACCAGCCTCGACCTCCCGCCGACCGCCGCGCGTTATCTCCGCCTCACCATCAGCGACGACCAACCCGCCGCCGCCCGCCCCGCCGCCGCCGATGACGAAACCGTCGTCCTCAAATACCGGGACTTGGAATTTCGCCACCGCCGGCCGGCCCACCCCGCCGCCGCCAAGCCCCCGCGCCTGGTCACCGCCGTCACCGCCTGGCACGGCAAGACCGTCCTGGAGCGGCAAGTCACCGACCGCGCCCCGCTGACCGTCAGCGGCCAGACCATTAACCGGGACGGCGACACCGTCATCGACCTCGGCGAGACCAACCTGCCGCTCATCAGCGTCAGCCTCGACCTCGGCGACAAATACTTCCTGCGCCAAATCCGCGTCGAAGCCGCCACTGGCCAAACAGACGCGCCCTGGCACCCCGTCGCCAGCGGCGCCGTTTACCGCTTCCCCGCCGTCAACCACCCGGTCGGCGACCGCCCGCACACCCGCACCGACCTCCAGCTCGACGGCCGGCAACACCCCCGCCTGCGCCTGCTCATCCGCAACCGCGACAACCCCCCGCTGACCGTCAACGCCGTCACCGGCGTTTACCCGCGCCGCAACCTGTACCTGTGGCCGGCACCGGCGCGGCGCTATGTCATCTTGTGCGACGCCGCCGGCCTCCGCGCCCCGCGCTACGACCTGCCCGCCATCCTGCCGGAACACTCCCCCGCGCTCGCCAACGCCGTCCCCTGGACCCTGTCCGCGCCGCAACCCAACCCCGCCGCCGCCGGCAAATATGAACCGCCCATCGTCAGCGACGCCGCCACCGTCACCCCCGCGCAACTCTGGCTGTTCCGCGGCCTGATGATCCTGCTGGCGGCCGGCCTGGCCTGCTGGGCCTGGTTCGCCTTGCGCAAGTTGCAATAAATCGGCGGCGCGCGCGCACCCGCGTCTGCTGCCGGCGCGTTACCAATCCAGCGGCGCGCAACCTTGGTCATAGCTGCGTTGCGCCAAGGTCACCGGCCGCCGCGTGAAATCGTCCGCCTCGCGCGCAAGATGGTCTTTCTCGTGCGCGAACTCGCCGGCTTTGCGCGCAAGCTCGCCGACTTTGGCGCCAGGATTCGCGGCACGGACACCCATGCCGGCTGCAAGGGAATTGCGCCGGCCCGCCTGATGCGCAAACCCAGCAGGTTCGCTCACGAACCCGGCAGGTTCGTTCGCGGACCAGCCAGGTTCGTTCGCGGACTAGTCAGGTTTGTTCGCGAACCCAGCAGGTTCGCCCACGAACCTGGCAGGTCTGGCGTCAGCCCCGGCGGGGCGGAAATCCGTGCCGGCCGCCCGGAAACCAAACCGCCCCGCCTTATCCCCTTCAACCACAACCCATTATCCAGCGCAACCCCCCGGCCAACCCCAATCGTCGCGGCGCAGACGGGCGCGAAGCCGCGCTGACTTTTAACAGTGTTCATCCGCGTCAATCTGTGGTTAAAATCTTCGCGGTAAACAGACATGAAACTGAATTTTTGGAAGATGAACGGCGCGGGCAACGATTTTGTCTGCCTTGACAATCGCGACCGGCAGTTGCGGCTGTCGCGCCGGCAAATCGCCCGGCTGTGTTGCCGCCAGTTCGGCGTCGGCGCGGACGGGGTGCTGGCGCTGGAACCGGCGCGGACGGCGGACTGCGATTTTCGGATGCGTTATTACAACGCGGACGGCGGCGAGGCGGCGATGTGCGGCAACGGCGCGCGCTGCTTCGCCCGCTTCGCGCAACAGGTCACCGGCAGCGCCGCGCGGCAACTCCGCTTCGACACCGGCGCGGGGCCGGTCGGCGCGGAATTTTTCGGCCGGCAAGTGCGCGTCGAACTGACCGCGCCGCGCGACTTGCGCCTGGACGAAAAAATCCAGACCCCGGCGGGCGCGCTGACCGTGAGCAGTCTCAACACCGGCGTGCCGCACGCGGTCGTCATCGTCAGCGACACGGAAAAAATCGACGTGCCGCAAACCGGCGCGGTCCTGCGCTGGCACCGGCGCTTTCAGCCGCAAGGCGTGAACGTGAATTTCGCGCAAGTCCTCGCGCCCGGCCAAATCCAGGTACGGACTTACGAACGCGGCGTCGAGGCCGAGACCCTGGCCTGCGGCACCGGCGTGACCGCCACGGCGCTCGTCGCGGCGGCGAAATTCGGCTGGCGCTCGCCGGTCACCGTCAGCGTCCGCAGCGGCGCGAAATTGCGCGTGCTGTTCACCGTCAGCGGCAGCGGCGTCGGGGCGGCGTTTACGCGGGTCAAATTGCACGGGCCGGCGGAATTCACCTTCAAGGGAGAGCTTTATGTTTGAGGGAACCATCACGGCGTTGGTGACGCCATTCAAAAACGAGCAAGTGGACGCGGCCGCGTTCACGGTGCTGATTGAGCGGCAAATCGCGGCCGGCATCGACGGACTGGTGCCGGCCGGCACCACCGGCGAGTCGCCGACGCTGACGCACGACGAGCACTTGCGGGTCATCGCGCTGGCGGTGCGTGGCGCGGCGGGGCGGACGAAAGTCATCGCCGGCACCGGCTCCAACTCGACCAGCGAGGCGATTGAATACACGCGGGAGGCGGAAAAACTCGGCGCGGACGCCGCGCTGCTGGTGGCGCCGTATTACAACAAGCCGACCCAGGAAGGCGTGTACCGGCATTTCATGGCCGTGGCGAACAGCACCGCGCTGCCGCTGGTGTTGTACTCGATACCGGGCCGCTGCGGCATCGAGATTGGCGTGGAAACCGTGGCGCGACTGGCGGCGGACGCGAAGAACATCGTCGCCATCAAAGAATCCGGCGGCAACGTCGACCGCGTGAGCAAACTGCGGCAGGCGCTGCCGGACACCTTCACCATCCTCAGCGGCGACGACGGACTGACGCTGCCGTTCATGAGCGTCGGCGCGCGCGGCGTCATCAGCGTCGCCAGCAACCTGTTCCCGGTCGGAGTGAAAGCGCTGGTGGACGCGGCGCGCGCGGGGGACTTGGTCGCGGCGGAAAAAATTCATCGCCGGTATTACCCCGCGTTTTGCGATTTATTCATCGAATCGAATCCCGCGCCGGTAAAAACCGCGCTGGCCGCGCAAGGCTGGATGAGCGACACCGTGCGCCTGCCGCTCGCGCCACTGTCAGCGGCCAACCGGGAGCGCTTGCTCGCCACACTGCAACGCTGCGGCGTGTGACCCAAATCCCCTGCCGTGAAGGGGAATTCATACCATATCCCGCGCGGCTTGGCGGCCGGAGTTACGCGGCTAGGTTGCCGTTCCCATTTGCGTTTGCTTTTCAGGCTAACTCGCGTTAGCTTTCTTCCATGCCGGCGAAGGAAACCAAATTTGCGCGAGCCAACCGCCTCTGGCACGAACGCGCGCGCGCCGAGGACGCCCGCCGGCTCGCCGCCCGCGAAGTCACGCCGGAACAACTCCAGCGGGAAAATTCCTTCCTGCCGGCCAATGTCAAAATTGACGCCAAATCCCATATGGTAGAATATATAAAAAGATATTACTCCTATTAACCCGTGGACAAGCCCCTCACAGCGGTTCGCGATTACGCGCAAATCATCCAGGCCACGATTGACGGCAAGAAGCCGCTGGTCGTGGGCGGGCAGGCCGTCAACATTTGGGCGTTAAACTACGAACGGCAAATCGCCGCGGACTTGGCGCCATATCGCCCGTTCATGAGCAAGGATATTGATTTGTACGGCTCAATCGACCTGCTCGACGCGCTGCACCGGCAATTTGGCGGCGCCAAGAAAGTTCCCCCGCATCGCACCGGCACGGTCATGGTTGGTTTTTTGGACGTTGAACTGAATGGCCAGTTGCGGCACGTTGAGGTCTTGTGGTCGGTGCGCGGATTAAATCAGAAAGATTTGACGGAATCTTATCCCATTACCATTGACAATCTATCCGCCGAGGTGCTGGCTCCTCACAAATTGTTAAAAGCCAAGATTAGCAATGCCGCCGGGATTGACCAGGATGGGCGCAACGACCTTAAACATGTGCGGATGATGGTGCATTGTCACCGGTGTTTTTTGCGGGAAGCTCTGCAAGGAGTTACCGCGGGCATGGTCAATGACCGCGAGGTGATTAATTTGCTGGAAGAAACGCGCGATATTATCAACAGCGGCGAGGCGCGGAAACTCACGCAAAAATGGCCCATCGACTTGTCCCAAGTCTGGCCCTGCGAATTGCTGGCGCAAACCCAGTCACCCAGGATTCAGCGTTTTGTGCAATATCGTCTGGCACCGCAGTCCGCTGTGGATGGCAAAATCACACCTTAATATTTGCCCGCACGCTGAAAAGCCGGCGCGCCATTGAAGCAAGCCAACTCCACTTGAGTTCAGCCGACGCGCGAGCGCCATGAAGCGCCCCGCTCCCGGGTGGCTTGGCAACGCGGCTGCGGTACCGCCAGTTTAAAGCCGTGCGGGAGCACGGCGCTTCATGCCGTTGGCACAATTTGCGTTCCGCTCAATTTGTTTTCGGCGGCCGGGTCGCCGCGGTCACGGTTTTTTCCCGCCGGGGATTTTGGCGATGGTCGCGCCGCCGGTGGCGGCGGCGATTTGGGCGCCCGCCGCCGGCACCGGTTTGCCGGTGAAGTTGTGGGCGATGACTTTGACGCCGCGCGCCTGCAATTCCTTGATAAGTTTGCCGGCGACGCGGGCGGAAATTTTGTCGCGGAAATCGGCGAACCAATAGACGGTGTCCACTTGCTCGGCAATGAGTTTTTTAAAGCCGTAGTAGGTGTGGCCGCAATCCGCGGCATAGAGCACGTGGGTATCCCGCCGCGCGCGGAGTTTTTTCATCAGGCCGCCGAGGTCGCCGTCAGCGGCGGCGGCTTTGGCGATTTGGCCCAGCGTGTTTTTGTCACCGGCGGCGGGCAGCTGGCAGCGGCTCAACGCCCGGAGATAAATCCCGTCGTCAGCGGCGGTGTCGTACATGCCGCAGCCGTAGGTCAGCACGATCACCGCGTCGCCGAAGCTGCGCTCAAGCTCGCTGACGGTGACCGGCAGGTACGGGTGCGCGGAACTGGACACGTCCAGCAGCACGCCGAGTTTCGCGCTTTCGACGCGGGTGTTGAAGATGTCGCCGACGGTGATTTTGCCCGCCAATCCCTTGCCAACGCGGTCGCCGCTGCCGGTGCCACCCGGTTCGCCGGTGCCGCCCGCCCCGCTGTCCGGCAGCAGCCCGCCAAGCGCGCCGGTCATGGCGGGGACGGCGGCGCTGACGCTGGCAACCAACTCGCCACCGGCCCGCGCGCCGAGGTCAGGCAGGAACGGCAGCGGCGGCGCTGGCGCTGGCTCATCGTCAGCGAACGGCGCCGGCGCCGCGAGGTCCTCCGGCTCAGGGGCGGGCGCGTCCCACTCGTCCCGGAACTCCGGCGCCGCCACGGTGAACGCCGCCGGGGTTCTGGGGGCCGCTGCCGGACGGATGATAATCCAACCGCCGATCAGCAGCAGGCCGGCGTGCAACGCGACGGAGACGCCCAGCACGCCATAGGACAAGCGCGGCAGGCGCAGGCGCGGGAGACGGATGGTGATGACCGGCATGGCAGCAGTATGGGGCGGCGACCGCGGCCGCGGAGATTGTTTTTGTATGACTAACGCTGACATTGTGCGCATGGTCAGCGGTGGCCGGGGCGGGCGGGCGTTAATTTTCGCAGGAAACAATTTGACGCGCGCGCTGGTATCTGGAATTGTTTTTATTTCAGGTTACTGAAAGTCCTTATTATATGAACATCCACGAATACCAAGCCAAGGAGCTGCTCGAAAAGTTTTCCGTCGCCACGCCGCCCGGAAAAGTCGCGTTCACGCCGGACGAAGCGGAACTAGTCGCGCGCAGCATGGGTAACAATCTCGTCGTCAAGGCGCAAATCCACGCGGGCGGACGCGGCAAGGGCACGTTCACCAACGGCGTCAAGGGCGGCGTTCAGTTGGCCAAGACCGCCAGTCAGGTGAAGAGCCTCGCCGCGCAGATGCTCGGCAACACGCTGGTCACGCACCAGACCGGGCCGGACGGCAAGGTGGTCAAGAAGGTGCTCATCGCCGAGTCGGTCAACATTGACCGCGAGATTTATTTCGCCGTGGTCATGGACCGCGCCGTCAACGCGCCGGTCATCATCGCCAGCCGGCAGGGCGGCATGGACATCGAGGCCGTCGCCGCGCGGACGCCGGAGGCGATTCACAAGGAGGTCGTCAATCCGGCGCTGGGCTTGCAGCCGTACCAGGCGCGCAAGTTGTCCAAGCTGCTCGGCTTCGCGCCGGCGGAGATGAAGGACGCTTCCAAGCTGTTCCACGCGGTGTACAAGCTGTTCATGGCCAACGATTGCTCGCTGGTGGAAATCAACCCGCTGGTGGTGACCAAGGACGGCAAGGTGTTCGCGCTCGACGCCAAGTTGAATTTCGACGACAACGCGCTGTTCCGGCACCCCGACATCCTCGCCATGCGCGACCTCGACGAGGAGGACCCGCGCGAGGTGGCGGCGTCCGGCTTCGGGCTGAATTACATCGGGCTGGACGGCGACATCGGCTGCATGGTCAACGGCGCGGGGCTGGCGATGGCGACGATGGACATCATCCATCACTACGGCGGCGAGCCGGCGAACTTCCTCGACGTCGGCGGTGGCGCGAACGAGCAGCAGGTCACCGAGGCGTTCAAAATCCTGACCGCTGACCGTCGCATCAAGGCAATTTTGGTCAACATCTTCGGCGGCATCATGAAGTGCGACGTCATCGCGCAAGGCATCATCAACGCCGTGCGCGCGACGAGCCTGCCGGTGCCGCTGGTGGTGCGGCTGGAAGGCACGAACGTCGAGCAGGGGCGGCAGTTGTTGCAGGAGTCGAACCTGCCCATCATCAGCGCGAACGCGCTGGCGGACGCGGCGGAGAAGGTAGTGCAAGCGGCAAAGAAATAAAATTCCAAATTCCAAGCTTCAAATTCCAAGTAAATTCCAATGAACACAGAAATTCATAAAATCAAAAGAGAGACGGTCGGCATGATGAGGTATTTGTTTGGAATTTTGGAGTTTGGAAATTGGCGCTTACTTGGAATTTGAAATTTGGAATTTGAAATTTAGGAAAAACTTATGTCAGTTCTAATAGGAAAAAACACGCGGCTGGTGGTGCAAGGCATCACCGGCAAATCGGGCAGCTTCCACGCGAAAAGCTGCATGGACTACGGCACGAATTTGGTCGCGGGCGTCACGCCGGCGCGCGGCGGCGAGTTGTTCGAGGACCAGGTGCCGGTGTTCGACACGCTGTTGGAGGCGCGCCAGGCGACCGGCGCGAACGCCAGCATGGTCTTCGTCCCGCCCGCCTTCGCCGCCGATTCGATTTTGGAGGCGATTGACGCGGGCCTTGAGCTAATCGTCTGCATCACCGAGGGCATCCCCGTGCAGGACATGATGCGCGTGAAAATCGCGCTGAAGGACAGCAAGTCGCTGCTCATCGGCCCGAACTGCCCCGGCATCATCAACCCCGCGGGCCGGTGCAAAATCGGCATCATGCCCGGCTACATCCACCAGCCCGGCAACATCGGCATCGTCAGCCGCAGCGGCACGTTGACCTACGAAGCCGTGTGGCAGGTGAC
>JAISBF010000150.1 GCA_031266335.1 Verrucomicrobiales bacterium | reverse complement strand
TGGTGAACAACGCCGGCTTCCGCCGCGACGCGCTGCTGGCGATGATGAAGGATGAGGATTGGCAGGCGGTCATCAACGTGACGCTGAACGGTTTTTTCAATGTGACCAAGACCGTGCTGCCGGCCATGATTCATCGCCGGGCGGGACGCATCATCAACATCGCCTCGGCGGCGGCGCACTTCGGCGTGGCGGGGCAGGTCAATTACTCGGCGGCCAAGGCGGGCTTGTTAGGGGCGACGCGCTCACTGGCGGCGGAAGTCGCCAAGCGCGGGATCCTGGTGAACGCGGTGTCGCCGGGTTTCACGGACACGGAAATGCTGGCGGGCCTGCCGCTGGAGCAAATCAAGAAAACCATCCCGCTCGGTCGTCTCAGCACGGCGGAAGAAATCGCGGCGGCGGTGGCGTTCCTGGCATCACCGTCAGCGTCCTACATCACCGGCCAGACGCTGCAAGTGAACGGCGGCATCGGGGCGTGAAAAGTTTTTTTCAATAAAATTTAACCGCAGAGACGCGGAGGCGCGGAGATTTTTTGGTTGGACACAGAGGAACACGGAGAAGGCACAGAGAAGCACAGAGTTTATTTTTTGTTTAATAAAATCTCTGTGGCTCTCTGTGTCTGCTCTGTGCTCTCTGTGGCCCAAGGTATTTTTAGAACTGGTGCCGGTAGCCCGCTGTTAGGCCCCAGGGTTTGTCATACTTGTCGCCGAAGGAGGCTTCGTAGTCGAGGTGGAGTTGATTGTCAGCGTCGAGTTGCCAGATGAGGCCGGCGCCGAGTTCGGCACGGGCACCGTCGGTGTTGGCGCGGGTGGATTGATAGCCGTTTCTGAGGGCGCCGCCGCTGCTGATGGTTTCGACGCCGCTGATCTTGACGTAAGGCTGGAGTGCGCCGCTGTTGGTGAGTTTGATGGTGCGACCGAAGAGGCTGCCGATGCGGAGTTGCAAGGCGTCGAGGTCTTGGGCGCTGATGCTCATCGGGCCGGCTTGGTAATCCTCAGCGAGGATGTGGAGGTAGTTTACTTGGAACTGAGGCTCGATAAACCAATCATCAGTGAAGGTGAACTTGTGGCCGATTTCGAGGCTGCCGCCGATGTTCACGTCGCTGTAGCTGGCGGTGAGTTGGGTGTTGCCGTAAGGAGCTTTCAAGTCGTTGTCCACGCTGGCGGCTTTGAAGGTGGCATCGATATAGAAGCCGCTAGCATGTAACCAAGTGGCGTAGAGACCGCCGCAGTAGGAGTTGAGTTCACCGTCAGCGCCGGGGGTGCGGTAATCTATATCACTGCGGCCGTAGCCGGCATACACTCCAAGATATAAGTCACTATCAGCGCTGATAGTGAACTTATGGTCAGTGCCGAGATCGACGCCGTAGATGAGTTGTTCGTAGGCTTTGCCTGAAACTTTGCTGCCGACATTTAGCTGTTGGCCGTAGCTTCTGAGCCAGATGTTTTCGATGAGGTTATGGAACGCGGGCGTCTCGCCCGCCAGCGGGCGGGACACCCGCGCTCCATAGCGCAAGTCGCCCATGCGCTTGAGCAAACTGTTTTGCTGGGCGAACCACATGGCTTGTTGGGTGGCTACGCTGCTGTTGAGGACTGCGCCGGCGGGGTTGACGCCGCTTTTGATGAAGTGGTTGCCGTCTTTGATGATGGTGTCGATGCCCCAGTCGATGGGGTCCCATTGCCAGTGTTCGGTACCGTTGCCGGTGACTTTGCCGGGGAGGACTTTATTGGGGTCGGCTTGGCCGTTGCCGGTGGTGTCGATGTGGACTCTGCCCTCACCGTCAGCGGTGTCGGTGACGGTGATGGAGCCGCCTTCGCCGGTGTCGCTGTTGACGCTGAGGTTGAGAGTGCCGGTGTGGGTCATGTTGTCGAAGATGACTTCGTAATCACCGAGGTTCCATACGCCGTCGTTTTCGCCGTAGTTGCCGTGGCTGTCTTTGTTGAAAATCCACACGCTGTCGCTGCCGGTGATGAGGTTGCCGCCATTGTAGCCGCCTTGGCCGGTGGCGCTGTCGTTGAGGATGACGGTGACGGCGGCGGTATTGTCGTGTTGCGCGATGTCGCCGAGGAGGGTGCTGTTGCTGCCGCTGACGGTGACATTGATGACGGCGGAGCCGCTGGCGGTGACATCGCCGGTGATGGCACTGTCGCTGCCGCTGAGGGTGAGGCTGGAGACGCCGTCGGCAAGGGCGTCACCGCTGAGGGTGCTGTTGGTCAGATCAAGCGTGGCGGTGGCGCTGGTTTGGATGGAGATGCTGCCGTTGATGGCGGAGTCGGCCACTTGCGCGGTCAGCACCATGCGACCTTGGGTGCCGCTGAGGATGGTTGGGTTGCCGGTGTTAGTGCCGCTGATTTTGGTGTCCATGAAGATGGCGTGTTTGCCGGCGGCCGGATTGAGTTCGGTGCCGTTGCGGATGATGAGTTCGAAGGTGCCGTCGGTGCGGGTGAAGTCTTTGGGGTCCGTGCCAAAATCCCGGATGCGCTCGCTGTCGTCGCCGATGGACAGCGCATAGCTTTGCACGGCAGTGACGGTGACGTGATCCAGTATCAACCGCTGATAGCTGGTGTGACCGGAGACGCCGTAGATGTTGATGCCGGTCGCGTTGCGGCCCGCGGTGGTGACGGTGCTGTCGGCAAGTTCCGCGTAATTATAGCCGGTGTCGGTGCCGCCGGCGCCCACTCGCACGCCGTAGGATTCGTCGCCGCGCGTGAGAACTTGCACCCGGTTGAAGGTGCCCGTGCTGGCGGACGCCGCGTCAGTGCCGCCCGCGGTTACCGATAAACCCAACGCATAATAGCCGTCGGTTTCAACCGTAAAATCGGACAGCCAGGCGGTGGAGGCATTGTTCACGACCGTGCCAATTGCATTGTCGCCAACTATCACAATCTTACCGTCACTGGCGATTAGTGCGCCGGTGTTGCTGACGGTGATGCCGTTGGAGTTGTTGCCTTGGGTCGTAATCGTGAGGTCGGTAACGGTGACGGCGGATTGTCGGTTCACATAAATTCCTCGCGCGCCGCTGCCGGTGGCGATGACGGTGAGGTGGTCCACGCGCGCCGCCGAGGTGTTGCCAACGTAGATGCCGTAAGCGTTGGCGCTGACGGTGCTGCTGAACAGGTTCAGCGTGCCGCCGCCATCAAAGCGCGCGCCATGTTGTCCGTTGCCGCTGGCGGCGGTGCCGGTCAGGGTGACGGCGCTGCCGGTGAAGGTCCACGCGCCGGTGTTGGTGAGGGCAGCGTAGCCGGTACCGTTGTTTTCATAATGCGTGCCGCTGACGGTGGTGTCGGAGGTGACGACGAGGTTTTGCGCGGCCACAGTCAGCGGTGCCGTCGCCATGCCGCCGACCGTCAGCAGCAACGCGGCCCGGTTGATTATTCTGTTGATATGCATGTTATTTTTTCTTTCTGCTTTTTTCATAATAAAAGTTGATTTGTGTATTACGGCATGTTGTGCCGTGTTAGTCAATTTTATTTTGACGGCATAATATGCCGTGCAAGAACGCGACCATGCAGTGTTGATTCAAAAAAAGTTCGGTGCCAATGTGCGCCGCGCGCGGGTCGCCCGCCGGTTGACGCAGGAAAAATTGTCCGAGTTGGCGGATTTGAATATTCGCACTTTGCAACGTATCGAGGCGGGAGAGTTTGCCGTCCTGCTCAACACCGCTGTCCGTCTGGCAGAAGCCATGAAATGTCCCTGGACGGAACTGGCGCCCGATATGAAACATCGCTGACAGTGCCGCGAGAAGGGAAGCGCTGACGCGGAGCCAGTGTCAGCGAGGGGTTGTTTCACCGCCGGCGCTGCCGCTGATCATGGGGTGGACTCCAGGGCAACGGGAACGGGAATCGCGCGATTCGCATTGAAAATCCGGGGAATCCCCGTAGCTTTCTCGCCATGCAAAAATACGACGCGGTCATCATCGGCGCGGGGGTGGCGGGGATGAGTTCCGCGCTGCTGCTGGCGCGGCGCGGGTGGCGCGTGGCGTTGCTGGAACAGGGGCGGCAACTCGCGCCGCTCATCGCGGGGTTTGACCGCGCGGGGGCGCACTTTGAGACGGGGGTGCATTATTCGTCGTGCCTCGGCGCGGGCGAGGTCGGGCGGTTTTTCTTCGAGCAACTCGGCGTGGAGGTCGCGGCGCGGGCGTGCGCTGACGATGGGTATGACGAAATCCGGTTGCTGCCGACGGGACGGAATTTCAAGATGGTGTT
>JAISBF010000057.1 GCA_031266335.1 Verrucomicrobiales bacterium | reverse complement strand
GCGGCGTTCGCGCGCGTGGTGGAGCGGGACGGGGTTAACGCCGCCGCTTTGTGGCTTGAAAAAAAGCACGGCGTGAACGTGCATCCGTCCAACGTGGCGCGGTGGCTGGCCGACTGGCAACAGCGCGACCAGCGCGAGCGCATCCTTGCCGACGTGCGGGCGGTGGCGGCGCAATCGGCGGAGTTGCTGGCCGCCGCGGGCGGCGACACGGACAAGGCGAGCAAGACGTTGTTAGACCAGCTGGCGTTTGACCGGCTGATGGCGGGGCGGCCCGCCGACGAGGTGACGGACTTGGTAAAAATCGCCGCCATCTACGGCGAGAGCGTCAGCGCCACGGAACGCAACCGCATCGCGCGGGAAAAGCTCAAGCTCAGCGCCGGCAAGCTGCGGATTGACGAGCGCAAGCTGAAGTTGCTGGAAGCCAAGGCCGCGCAAGCGGACGCGACCAAGGCGGTGATGACGGAAGTTAAACTCACGCCGGAAGAGCGCGACCGGAAAATCAGGGAGATTCTGGGCCTATGAGCAAGCCGCTGTTCAAGACCGGACTGGACACACTGAAGCCGTATCAGCGCGCTTTTATTGCTGACGAATCACGGTTCAAAATTTGGAACGCCTCGCGGCAGGTCGGCAAGTCATACGCAGCAGCGTGCGAGGTGGTGCGGGATTGTTTTCTCACGCCCGGCACGTTGTGGGTCATTCTCAGCGCCGGCGAACGGCAGGCGCTGGAGTTCATGGAAAAGGTCAAGATTTGGGTCAAGCTGATCGACTGGGCCATCAAGCAGGAGATGGTTGAGCGCGACGGGCCGGAGGCGATTTTGAAGTCGGCGGAGATTCGGCTGCCGAACGAGAGTCGGGTCATCGCGCTGCCAGCCAACGCGGACACGGCGCGGGGCTACTCGGCAAATTTGGTGTTGGACGAATTCGCGTTCCACAAGGACTCTTCAGGGATTTGGCGCGCAATCTACCCGTCCATCACCAATCCTCTTAAGCGCGAATTAAAGGTGCGGGTGTTGTCCACGCCGAACGGTCAGGGCAACAAGTTTTACGAAATCTGGAGTGACGACGGTGGCAAGTGGAGCAAGCATCGCACGACCATTCACGACGCGGTGGCGGCGGGGCTGACGGTGGATGTGGAGGAACTTCGCAAGCAGGCGGGCGACAGCGACACGTGGCGGCAGGAGTTTGAGTGCGAGTTTATTGACAGCAGCCGCGTGGCGTTTAGCTACGAAATGCTCGCCAAATGTGAAGATGCGGCAGCCACCCTAACAATAGAAAATCGACAATTAAAAATAGAAAATTCCCTGTATCTGGGGATTGACGTCGGCAGTGTCAGCGACCCGACGGCGGCGGTGACGTTGGAGAAGGTCGGCGGGCGGCTGGTGTTTCGCGACCGGCTGAAATTGCAGGGCATGGCGTTGAGTGACCAGGATGCGGTGTTGGAACCGTTGATCCGGCGCGCGGTGAAGGTCAGCGTGGACGCCAGCGGCATCGGTCTCGACCTCGCGCAGCGCCTTGTCAGGAAACACGGCGGCAAGGTGACTTCCCAGCCGACCACGGCGAAGTGGAAGCGCGAGGCGTTCTCGCGGCTGCAAAACTTGTTCAATGACCGCGCCCTGCTCATCCCCGCCAGCCGCGAGTTGCGCGAGGATTTTCACGCCTACACCGTCAGCGGCGCCGGCGAGACGGCGAGCTTCCACGCCCCGCGCACCGACGAGGGGCACAGCGATTTGACCAGCGCCACCGCGCACGCGGCGGACGCGGCCAAGAGCGGCGGCACGGTGTTCATGCCGCGCGGGTTCCGGCTTGGGCGCGCGCTGGACGGCAGGAGGAGTGTTGAATGAAAAAGTCCGTTGCCAGCACGAATAAATTTTACAAGCCGCTGACGGTGAGCATGGGGCAGGCGGTGGCGCGCGCCAACCGTTATCGCGACAGCCTCAACCCGATGCGCGGGCTGAATATGCGGCGCGCGGTGGAGTTGCTGGAAAGCTACGGGCGCGGCGAGTTCGCGGATTTGATGTGGACGTATGCCGCGCCGAACCTCGGCATTGAGAGCGCGGACGCGGATTTGCTGGCGTTGATTGAGCGCCGGGTCGGGGCGCTGGTGGAACTGGACTGGAGCATTAAGACAGTGGACGAGGATTACCCGAATTTTAGCGCGAAGCTGGCTGAAGACCAGGCGGCGGCGTTGGCGGAACTGTACTACGGCGTGGACAATTTGAGCGAGGCTATCGAGCATCTGGCGCTGGCGAGTTTTCGCGGGTTTGCGCATCTGGAAAAAGTGTTCGGCGCGGACGGTGCCCTTGAACTACTGGCGGTGATTGACCAATGGAACGTGGTGCGCGACGGCACGCGCGGGCCGTGGAAGTACAATCCCGACGCACTGCAAACGGACTTCGCGCATCTGCCAAACGAATACCTGCTAACGCCGGAGCGCGTGCTGTGCCGCGAGGTGCGGCGGCCTATCAACCGCGTCGGGCTGACCAAGGTGGTCAGGCAAAACCTGTCGCAGAAGGACTGGGACGCTTTCATTGAAATCTACGGCATCCCCAGCGGCATCGTCATCGCGCCACCGGACTTGGCACAAGACAAGGTGAACGAGTTTTACGAGGCGGCAAAGAACGCCAGCGGCGGCTCGCACGTCGCGCTGCCCAACGGCAGTGACTACAAACCCAACGACCAGCCGCGCGGGGTGAACCCGTTCCGCGACCACCTGCGGTATTTGCAGGAGCAACTCATCCTGGCCGGCACCGGCGGCCTGCTGACGATGCTGACCGAGAGCGGCAGCGGCACACTGGCGGGCGGGGCGCACGCGGACACATTCGAGATTATCGCCCGCGCCGAGGCGCGGAAAATCAGCGAGGTGTTCCAGCGCGGGATTGACCGCGAGGTGATTGACCGGCTGTTTCCGGGCAAGCCGCTATTGGCGTATTTTGAGTTGTCAGCCAACGAGTCGGTGGATCCGGGCGAGATACTGAAGCACGCGCAAACGGCGGCGGCGGCGGGGCTGGCGATTGACGCGGACGAGCTGAGCGAGAAGACCGGCTATGCGCTGACGGTGCAAGAGTCGGCGCCAGCGGCGTTGCCATTTTCGGCGAATCGTCACGTCGTCGCCAATCGTCGTGCCGCTGACGCTGACGGTCTGGCGGCGCGGATGGAGCGGCTGCTGGCCGCTGACGACGCGCACTTCGCGGACGAACTGGCGGCGTTGCAGGCGGAGCTTCCGGCGCTGCTGGCGGACGCTGACGACGCGGCAGTGGCGGCGTGGGAAAAGTTATTAGGCGGCGAATTGCTGGCCGGGCTGACCGGGCGCGTGCCCATCAAAAACACTAACAAAAAACCGGAGAAAAAATCATGTTGATTCACAATCGAGAATTCCAAATCCCCGCCGACGGCTGGTTCCACCTGGCGCCGCTGGGCAAGCATCCGGCCTTCGTCGAGCACGGCACCGAACCGGTGCGAGTCATCCAGGTGGTGAACACCGAGACGGTGCAAGGCTTGGTCAACCGCTTCAACGCGGACAAGCAGGCTGACCCGACCCACGCGCTGTTGTGGGACTTCGACCACGAGAGCGAGGACAACAACAAGCGCACCGAGGCGGCGGGGTGGATTGAGGAGTTGCAAATTCGCAACGACGGACTGTGGGGCCGCGGGCGGTTGAGCGACCTGGGCGAGGGCGCCATCAAGGGCGGGCGCTACCGCAAGACCAGCCCGGTGTGGGATTACGAGGTCATCGGCGGCGGCGAGTTGCGCAACGGCGCGGAGGTGAAGCCGCT
>JAISBF010000035.1 GCA_031266335.1 Verrucomicrobiales bacterium | reverse complement strand
ACTTATCGTTCTCATCTTCAGCGGGTTTTGGTAACTCGATATGACGATTTGAAGAGGGGACGATATGGAATCATGCTGACCTGTGCAAGGTTTTTTTTCATTTTTTTTAACCACGGATGAACACGAATGGACACGGATAACTAATCCGTAGATTAACTTATTTTTAATAATATCCGTGTTCATCCGTGGTTAAAAAAATTCATCGCGCCACAGGAGGTTAACTCCCCAGCTTTTTCTTCAGCACTTCGTCCACCAACGCCGGGTTTGCCTGGCCTTTGGTTTTTTTCATCACGAAGCCTTTCAGCGCGTTGATGGCACCGAGTTTGCCGGACTGGTAATCGGCGACGCTTTTCGGGTTCGCCGCCATCGCCTCGTCGCAGAACGCTGCCAATGCGCCGAGGTCGGTGACTTGCGCCAGGCCGTGCTTTTGCACAATGTCAGCGGGCGCCGCGCCGCTGCCGGCGAGTATTTCGGCCAATACTTCCTTCGCCTGTTTGCTGTTGATTTTCCCGTCGGCGACCAGCGCGGCGAGTTGCGAGAAATGTGCGGCAGGGATTTTGATGTTAGCGGTGTCCGGCTCGGTCGCCAGGAAATCGTTGATGAGGTAATTCGCGATCGCCGGCGCCAGTCGCGCCTCACCGGCAGCGGCTTCGAAATAATCGCCTAGCGCCTGGTCTGCCGCCAACACCTCGGCCTGATATTCGCTCAGGCCGAGCGCCGCCACGAAGCGCGCCTTTTTTTGCCGCGGCAATTCCGGCAGCCCGGCGGCGGCCGCGGTTTGCAAGCCCTGGTCCGTCCGCACCGGCAGCAGGTCGGGATCGGGGAAGTAACGGTAATCGTGCGCGTTCTCCTTCGAGCGCATGACATACGTCTGGCCGGCGGCGTCGTCCCAGCGGCGCGTTTCCTGCGTGATGACGCCGCCCTGGCTGACGGCCTCGATTTGCCGCTGAATCTCATACGCCAGCGCGCGTCGCACGCCGCTGATGGTGTTCAGGTTTTTCAACTCGCACTTGGTGCCGAATTTTTCCTGGCCGACGGGCCGCACGCTGACGTTGACATCGCAACGCAACTGGCCTTTTTCCATGTCGGCATCGCTGACCTTGCCGTAGTTCAGGATGCGCTTCAGCGTGGTCAGATACGCGAACGCCTCCTCGGGGGTGCGCAGGTCGGCCTCGGAGACGATTTCCATCAGCGGCGTGCCGCAACGGTTGAAATCAATGCCGCTCTCCGTGTCAAAGTGCGTGGACTTCGCCACGTCTTCTTCCAGATGGATGCGGTTCAGGCGAATTTTTTTGCCACTGTCAGCGTAGGCTTCCTTTTGCACCTCCTTCGGGTAGGCGTATTTGTCCAGCGTCACCGCGCCGCCGACGCACAGCGGCAGGTCGTATTGCGTGATTTGGTAATTTTTCGCCTGGTCGGGATAGAAATAATTCTTGCGGTCGAACTTGCACACTGCGGCGATTTGGCAATCCAGCATTAGCCCGGTTAAAATCGTCTGGCGGATGGCCTCGACATTCGGCGCCGGCAGCGCCCCGGGCAGGCCGAGGCAGACGGGGCAGACGTGGGTGTTCGGCGCGCCGCCGTATTCGTTCTTGCAGCCGCAGAACATCTTGGTGTTGGTCTTGACCTGGGCGTGGACTTCAAGTCCGATTATGGCTTCGTATTTCATGGTGAAGTAGGTAGTAGATAGTAGGTAGTAGTTGGTAGGTGGTAGTTAGTAGGTGGCTTTTAGCATGGCTGATGTGTAGGAATGAAGCAGTCTGCTGACTTCGGCTAAATCTTTCCGCAAGTTTGTTGAATCTCCGTAACCCAGATCATGTGCCAGTAGCAGTTGATAGCCGCACTCACTGATGGAGCCTTCCGCGATATTATAAAAACGGGCTTTGTCGGCCGATTTCTTCCTTTTGAAACCTTCCGCGATGTTTGAAGTAATCGAGATAGCGGCACGGCGCAGTTGCGGAACCAATACAAACGTTTCTTCCCTGGGAAACTTTTTGGTGTATCGATAGACATTGAGTACAAAGCCATGTGCCTTTTGCCACACGGTCAGGTCCTCAAAACTTTGCGACTTAACCGATTCTGCCATAAAAATGCTACCTACTATCTACTAACTACTTCCTACTAAACTTGTGGCTTCATCGTGTGCCACGAGTGGCCTTGCTCATACGCGTGGGCTGCCGCCAATAACCGCGCCTCATCAAAATGACTGCCAATCAACTGCAACCCGATTGGCAGGTTCGACGCGGTGAAACCGCAGGGAATCGAGATGCCGCAGACTTCCGCCAGGTTCACCGCGATGGTGAAGATGTCCGCCAGATACATCGACAGCGGGTCGGATTTTTCACCCGCCTTGAACGCCGCGGTCGGCGAGGTCGGCGTCAAAATCACGTCGCACTGCTTGAACGCCTCGGTGAAATCGCGCCGCAACAACTGCCGCACCTTTTGCGCGCGGTTGTAATAGGCGTCGTAATAGCCGCTGCTCAACACATAGGTGCCGAGGATGACGCGGCGCTTGACTTCCGAGCCGAAGCCTTGTTCGCGGGTCTTGCTGTACGTGTTGATCGAATCCGTGCCGTCGGGCGAGCGGCGGCCGTAGCGCACGCCGTCGAAGCGCGCCAGGTTGGCCGAGGCCTCGGCGGTGGCGACGATGTAATAAACCGAAATCGCGTGCTCAGTGTTGGGCAGCGATACGTCAATAATTTCCGCCCCATGGTCAGCGTACCAGTCGATGGCCTGCCGCACCGCCGCCTGGACTTCCGGATCCGTGCCGGCGATAAAGTATTCCCGCGGAATGCCCACCCGCAACCCTTTCACCCCCGCTGACAGTGACGCCGTGAAATCCGGCACCGGCACGGGCCGGCTGGTATTCTCCAGCGCGTCATAACCGCTGATGACATTCATCAACAGCGCCGCGTCCTCCACCGTCTTGGTGAACGGGCCGATCTGGTCCAGCGACGACGCGAACGCCACCGCGCCGTACCGCGACACGCGCCCATAAGTCGGCTTCAGCCCGACGCAACCGCACAACGCCGCCGGCTGGCGAATCGAGCCGCCGGTATCCGTGCCCAGCGCCGCGATCGCCTCGTCCGCCGCGACCACCGCCGCCGAGCCGCCGCTGCTGCCGCCGGGGATGCACGCGAGATTCCACGGATTGTGCGCGCGTCCGAACGCCGAGTTTTCCGTGGACGACCCCATCGCGAACTCATCCATGTTCGCGCGGCCCAGCAACACCGCGCCCGCGTCCTTCAACTTGCGAATCACCGTCGCGTCAAACGGCGACACATAGTTTTCCAGAATTTTCGACGCGCAGGTGCAGCCCTCGCCGCTGACGGCGATATTGTCCTTGATGGCAATCGGGATGCCGCCCAGCGGCTTGTCAAGATCGGCCTGGGCCGCCTGGGCCAGCGCGTCCTCGGCGTTCACGCGCAAATAGCCGTGAATTTGCGGGTCAACCGCGGCGATGCGCGCCAGCAGGTCGCTGACAATGTCCTTGGATGAAATTTCCTTTGCGGCCAGCTTGCGTCGCAATTCCTTAATGGTCAGGGAGTGCAGGTTCATTCGATAATCTTCGGCATGATGAATAAATGATTGGCTTGTTGCGGCGCGTTGCGCAACGCCGCCGCCGCTGACAGCGACGGACGCACGACATCCTCGCGCAACACATTAGTCGGCAAATTCGGATCAACCGGCGTGTCAGGCACGGAGGAGACGTCCACCTGTTGCAATTCCCGCGCATATTCCAGCACTTTTCCCAATTGGGATTGAAACAACGCCTCTTCTTCCTTGCTCAAGTCGATGCGCGCCAACGACGCCACATAAGCCACGTTCAAACTTTGCGAATTCACGCCCCAAAACCTACACACCATCAGCGGTGATGGCAAAATGAAAATATGCCGCGCCGATGTTCCAGCGGCCCGGCGATTGACCGGCGTTTCTCACCGCGTGAGCACCCGCACTTGCTTTTCTCCGCCGTCACGCTTCCGGTTGTAACCGGCCAATCGCCGCCATCACCTCGTCGCTGAGGGCTTGGTAATTTTTGGTTTTCAGGTGCGGCGAGTTGCTGAAATCCAGCGGCGGGCCGTACACCACCGTCAGCGGCGTGAAGAGGCGGGGTCGGCCGCCGCGCGGCCACGCGGCGAACGCGCCGCAGATGCGCGCCGGCACCACCGGCACGCCGCTTTTGGCGATGGCTAGGCCGAGGCCGGGCGCGGCGGGTTGCAGGCGGCCGTCGAGGGTGCGGCTGCCTTCGGGAAACAGCAGCACGCCGTCGCCGCGCCGGGCGATGTCGATGATGCGTTTCAAGCCGGTCATGTCGGGCTTTTCCTGGTCCACCGGCAGCGCGCGAATGGTGGGCAGCAGCCGATCCATGACGGGCGGCGCGAACAGTGATTTGCGGGCGAGGAAGAACATCCGGCGTTCCACGTCGCAACCCACGGCGGGCGGGTCGAAGAAGCTCTCGTGATTGGCGGCGACGAAAAAGCCACCGTCAGCGGGAATGTAGTCCAAGCCTTCCACGCGGAAGTTGTGGAACAGGCGGAAGTAGATTTGGCAGAGCAGGCGGCAGAGGCGGAACCACATAGTTTTATCTCAAATCTCAAAACTCATATCTCAAAACCATAATTAGTTATCCGGTTAATTCATTATGGTTTTGAGATTTGAGATATGAGTTTTGCGTTTTCATAGCGCTTCCACCTTCGCCGCTGACAGTCCCCGGTCCCGGCAGATTTGTAAAATCTTCGCGGCAATCTGGTCGGCGTCGTCATAGGTGGCGTCCACGGGTATAGCGTCGGCGGCCATGGTCAGCGGGGCGGCGGCGCGGGCGGCGTCGGCCTGGTCGCGGGCGGCGACGGCGTCGGTCTGGCCTTGTTGCCGGCGGCGGCTGGCGCGCACGGCCGGGTCGGCGTCGAGGAAAAACTTGAACACGGTGTCGGTGAACACCACGGTGCCGATGTCGCGGCCCTCCATCACCAGCGGCGCGAGGTTGCGCAGTTTGCGTTGCTCGATGACCAGCCGTTCGCGCAATTCGGGAATCGCGGCGATTTTGGACACGGCGGCGTTGATGCGCTCGCTGCGGATGAACGGCGCGGGATCGGTGCCGTCCAGTGCCATGCGCACCGCGCCACCGCTGACGGTGAGGTCGAATTTCGCGCGCTCGACCAGGCCGCTGACGCTGACGCGGTCGGCGGGGTCGAGGTTTTGCTCCAGCGCCAGCCACGCGAAGGCGCGGTACATGGCGCCGGTGTCCACGTAAGTGAAGTTCAGCAACGCGGCCAGCTTGCGCGCCACGGTGCTTTTGCCCGACGCGGCGGGGCCGTCAATGGCGACTACGGGGTTCAGCATATATTTTCCCTGGCGAAAAGAACTCCGGCCACGAAGACACGAAGACGCGAAGGTTTTTTATTAGTTTCAAAAACTTCGTGTCTTGGCGTCTTCGCGGCTGGAGTTCCGTGGTTCATTTCTGTTTCGGTTTTATCAGTTGTTTGACTTTGTTCACCAGGCTCGCGCCGAAGCGGAACTTGCCGGCGAGGTCGTTGGCGAGGATGCTGGCGAGGTGTTCCTCAAAGGTCGGGTACGAGGTCTTGATGCAGTCGGTGTCCTCGATGAGCGACGGGCCGTCGGCGAACAGGGCCAGGATGCTGAACGCCATGGCGATGCGGTGGTCGCCGTGGCTGGTGACCCGGGCGGCGCGAATCGGGCTGCCGCCGTGGATGACCATGCCGTCGGGCTGTTCCTCGACGCTGACGCCGAACTCGCGCAAGTGCCGCGCCACCGTGGCGATGCGGTCGGATTCCTTGACCCGCAATTCCCGCGCGTCCTTGATGACGGTGTCACCGTCAGCGAGCGCGCCGGCGACGGCGATGACCGGCAGCTCGTCAATCAGGTTCGGGATTTCCGCGCCGCCGACCGTGACGCCTTTCAGCCGTCCGCCTTCCTCGATGCGCAACATGCCGCGGGGTTCGAAGTCATCCCGCTCGATGTTTTCCTTGATGGCCGCCCCCATGCGGGTCAACACATTGAGCAGCGCGGTGCGCGTCGGGTTCAGGCCGACGCCGGTCAACGTCAGCCGCGCGCCGGGCAGGGCCGCCGCGGCGACCAGCCAGAACGCCGCCGAGGAAAAGTCGCCGGGCACCGGCAAGTCCCGGCCCGTCAAACGTCCACCGCCGTACAGTTCAACGCGGTGCTCGCCGGCGCGCAGGCTGGCGCCGAGGTGTCGCAACATCCGCTCGGTGTGGTCGCGGCAGACCGCCGGCTGCTCCACCACCGTCAGCCCCGGCGTTTGCAGGCCGGCCAGCAGGATGGCGGACTTGAGCTGGGCGCTGGCGACGGGCATTTGGTAGTGAATCGGCTGAAGCGCCGCGCCGGTCACCGTCAGCGGCGGGCGCTGGTTGGCGCCCTCGCAGGACAAGGTCGCGCCCATCTGCGTCAGCGGGTCCACGATGCGTTTCATCGGGCGGCGGCTGAGCGAGGCGTCGCCGAACAGGCGGGTGGTGAACGGCTGGCCCGCCACCAGCCCGGCCAGCAGGCGGATGGTGGTGCCGGAGTTGCCGCAGTCCAGCGATTCGAGCGGCGCGCGCAATTTGCCGCCGCGACCGCGCAGGATGAAATCGGTGCGGTCGATGGTCTCGGTGGTCACGCCCAGCGCCTGCATCGCGGCCAGTGACGCGAGACAATCCTCGCTGGGCAGGAACCCGGTGACGCGTGTCTCACCGTCAGCGAACCCGCCCAGCATGACCGCGCGGTGGGAAATGCTTTTGTCGCCGGGAACGGCTAATTCCGCGGTGAAATGTCTGACCGGATGAACCCTGAGTTGCGCCATAAAATCAAGGCCCACATTAAAGCGTTCACGGCCAAGTAGCGCAAGCTCGCAAGTTTTAGCTTCATTAACGCAAAGGTACCAAGGGGCAAAGGAACCAAGGTTTTAAAAAATTCTTTGCGCCTTGGTACCTTTGCGTCTTTGCGTTAATGCAGCTACGCCCCCATGCCGAGCCGCATCGCCAGGGGTTCCGACAGGCCCGCGTCGAGGATTTTTTTCCGGGTCAGCGCCAAATCATACGGCACCCGCCGGTATTCAATCAGCGCGTCAGCCGGAGTGTACACCACGTAACTGGCCCGCCAATCCCGGTCGCGCGGCTGCCCCACCGCCCCCACATTGACCAGATAACGCGCGCCCCGCTGCAATTCGACCCGGGCCGTTTTGGGCAATTCCCGCGCGCTGCCGGCTTGCTGGGCGAAGATTTTGGCCACGTGGGTGTGACCGCAAAAGCACAGTTGCGTGTTCTGGTAAATGAAACTGCTCTCCGCCTCCAGCTCGGTGCTGATGTAATTCCACTTGGCGGGTTCATCCAGCGATGAGTGTACCACAGTGAAATTGCCGAGCCGCAGGCTCAACGGCAGCCTGGCCAGCCAGAGTTTGTCGTCATCAAGCAGCTGTTTCCTGGAGAACACGATGCCTTCGCCCGCCAGCGAGTTATAATTTCGCGTGTCATGAGCCGTGGCCACCATCTCGTCATGATTGCCTTTGATCACCGGACAGTGCAATTCCCGCACCAACCGCAGACATTCGCGCGGATTGGCATTGTAGCCCACGATGTCGCCCAGGCAAACCGGGTGGGTAACCTGCTGCCCGGCCATGTCATCCAGCACCGCGCACCACGCTTCCAGATTGCTGTGGATATCGCTGAAAATGCCATATTTGACTTTGATCATAGGAATCCGGCTTTCCAGCATGGACAACCGCTGACCGTCAGACCAGCAAAACTTTGGGTGGCGAGGCGGGTTGGATAATCCGCAGATTACGCAGATTTGCGCAGATTTAATTATTACAAAAAACATCGGCGTTAATCTGCGTAATCTGCGGACTAAAAATCTGTATTTCCCGCGTCCCGACGTGTCGGAGGTGGCAAAAGCATTTGTAAAGTAGCATCCCGACACGTCGGAGGTGGCAAAAGCATTTGTAAAGTGGCATTCCGACGCGTCGGAGGTGGCAAAAGCATTTGTAAAGTGGCATTCCGACGTGTCGGAGGTGGCAAAAGCATTTGTAAAGTGGCATCCCGACGCGTCGGAGGTGGCAAATACGCTTGCACCACGAAGACGCCAAGGCGCGAAGGGTTATAACCCAAGGACTTTGTGCCTTGGTGTCTTCGTGGTGCCAAGGCTTCGTTTGACCTTTGCCCATACCGAGGGTCGCGGCGTCCCGGCGGCCGCAAAAAAGTGTTGGCTGACGCCCGGATTGTCATTATCCTTTGCGCTTATGTCAACCACCGCGCCGGCACCATTGACCGCCCAGCAACTCGAACTTTATCGCAAGGCCAAGGAAGCGGGGGACCGCCAGAATTTTGACTATGCCATTACCTTGCTGCGCGGCATCGTCAGCCAGGCGCCGGGCCATTTGGATTCGCGCCGCTTGTTGCGCGCCAATGAGTTGATTAAATTCAAATCCGCCTCCATCTTCACCAAAAAGGCCGCCGGCTTGAAGCTCGCCCCCCTGCAACTCAAGGGCAAAAGCGCCCTCAAAAAATCCCCGCCGGAGGCCATGGAAATCGCCGAGGACATGCTGGTCATTGACCCGACCAGCGCGCCCGCCAATGAGCTGCTGGCGGAGGCGGCCCAGGCGCTGGAGTTGCTGGAAGTCGCCATTCTCGCGCATGAAACGATTCGCGACGCCAATCCCAAGGGCCTGGAAAATCTTAAAACCCTCGGCCAGCTGTATTTGCAGCTGGGCCGTCTCGAGCAGGCGCAAAAGGTGTTCCAGGCCGCGCTGGAGTTAAGCCCGAACGACGGGCAGACGCTGAAGCTGTTGAAGGACGCCAGCGCCATGCAAGCCTCGCAAAAAGGCTCGTGGGAAAGCGGGCAGGATTTCCGCGCCTCGTTGAAGGATGAAAAGGAATCCGCCACGTACGAGCAGGCCAGCAAGATTGTCAAGTCGGTCGAGGCCATCGACGAGCAAATCGCCCTGCTGGGCCAGGAATACGAAAAGAACCCGCAATCGATCAACGTGGTCGTCAAAATCGCCGACTTGTACGAGCGCAAGGAGGACTTGCCGACCGCCCTGCAATGGTTCGAGTACGCCTACGGCTTGACCAACAACAGCGACCCTGAACTGGACAAGCGCGTGTACAAGCTCCGCACCATCATGGTGGAACAAAACCTCGCCGCCAAGCAGGCCGAATTGGCCGCCGCTGACGATGCGACCCGTCCGCAGCTGGAGCAGGAATACGCCGCCTTGCAACAACAGCAGGCCGAGTTCCGCCTGCAAGCCGCCCGTGACCGCGTGGCGCGTTACCCCAACGACAAGCTGTTCCGCTACGACCTGGGCAAGGCGCTGATCGACGCCGGACTTTACCGGGAAGCCGTGCCCGAGCTACAGGAGGCGATCAAGCAGCCGGCCGTTCGTTACCAGGCGTTTAACCTGCTGGGAGTCGCTTTCTGGCGGCGCAAGATGCGCGATTTCGCCATCAAGCAATTCCAGACCGCCGCCGCGGAAATTCCCGGCATGGACGAGTTGAAAAAAGAGATCATCTACAACCTTGGCAGCGTGTTGTACGAATCGGGCCAGACCGAGGACGCGCTGCATCAATTCAAGTTGATCTACGAAGTTGATTCCCAATACCGCGACGTGGCCGAGAAAGTCGAAGCCTCGTACCAGTAGGGGAATCCTGGCGCCTTATCTGGGCTTTGATGTAATACCCGCTGGCTTTCCACTCACCGTCAGCGGATTTTTCAAACGTCACTTGCGCCGCCAAATCTTTGGTATTGGCAAAATCCGCGTGAAAAATCACCACTAAATTCAGCCAGTGCGCGAGCGCATGGAGCGCCGCGTTGCCAAGGATGACAACGGAATGTTTTGTGTCGCCACGCGCCCTGTCCGGCGGCAAACTGCACGGCATGAGACAGGCTTTACATTCCATGAAAATCCACGCGCTGACGGTCATGCTGGCGCTGACGGTGACCGTTGGGGTTGCCGCTGACGATGAAATTTTAGTGTCTGACGGCCAGACAGTCGTCTTCGCCGGCGACGATCTCGCGGCGCGCGGGGCGTCGGAATTTGGCGGCTTGGTGCGCGCGGTTGCCGACGGGTTGGCGCGCGCGGGTGTGAAAATCACGCCGCTGACGGTGGCGGCGGACGGCGCGAAATCGTCCGCGCTTGCCGCGCAACTTGAGGCCGCGCTGGCGAAGCATCCCGCGTGGGTGGCGCTGCTGTGCGGCTTGAACGACACCGGCCCGCGCGGTGTTTCGGCGGCGGAGTATCAACGCAATCTGGCCGCCGCCGTTGACCGCTCATTGTCAGCGGGCGCGCGGGTGCTGTTGCTGACCGTGCCGGTCGCCGAGCGGGCGGCCGCTGACGGTGACGCCACCGCCGCCAACAACGGGTTTTTGCGCGAGCTGGCGAGGGAGAAAAACCTGTCGCTGGCCGATGTCGCCGCCGATTTTGCCGCCTTTTTGCAAAATAATCCGCCCCAGCCCGGCACGCTGGCGCTGACGGTGGACGGCGCGCACTGGAACGCCGAGGGCAATGTTATCGCGGCGCGGTGCGTGTTGCGCGCCCTGGGCGTGCCGGCCGCGGCGCTGGCGAAACTTGACGACGAGTGGCGCCGCTCGCTGCCAGTGGCGGTGCGGGCGACGGTGCCGGATTTCTGGCCGCTGCCGTCTGAGTTCGGCATCCCGTGGTGGCAGTACCGCGCCCTCGATAAAATCGCCGTCGGCTACGGCTCCGACACCAGGATGCTGAACGTCACGCTGTTCATGCGCGCGCTTGGCAAGGTGTTGGATCGGCACCCGCAGGACGAAGTGCTCGACCTGGCGCTCATGGTCAGCGAGACGCGCAAACAATTGCTGGCCGACCTCGACGCGCTGACGGTGAAGGACCGGCTGGCGATGTCACCGTCACCGTCAGCGGCGGGGCCGTCATCGTCAGCGGGGCCGTTGCTGGTGAAAAGCGGCGAGCGCGTGGCGTTCATGGGCGACTCCATCACCGCCAACGGCTACAGCGTGCTCGGCGGTTACGTGAATTTAATCGTGGACGGCTTGCGGCGCGCGGGCGCTGACATTGTGCCGGTCACCGACGGCGTCGGCGGCAGCAAATCGTCGGACATGGTGGAGCGGCTGCGGGCGAACGTGCTGGCGAAACAGCCCGACTGGCTGACGCTCAGTTGCGGCGTCAACGACGTGTGGCACTGGTCGCTGTCGAACCGCCGGGGCGTGACGCTGGAGGATTACCGCGCCAACGTCAGCGGCATCGTCGCGCAGGCGCGGGCGGCGGGGACGCGCGTCATGCTGCTGACGCCGACTCCGGTGGGCGAGGATTTGGACAACGATAGTAACCGGAAATTGGCCGGTTACGTCGCCGCCATGCGCGAGATTGCGCGTGATAATAACCTGCCGCTGGCCGACATGAACGCGGCGGTGCAGGCGGCGTTGCGGCAATATCCCGCGCGGCCGGCGCGGACGTTCAACCTGACCATTGACGGCGTGCACATGAATCCCGGTGGCAACGTGGTGATGGCGAGGGAGGGGTTACGCGCGTTCGGCGTGCCGCCGGCGGCACTGGCGCGCATCGAGCGCGAGTGGCAGGCGCTGCCGGTGGCGTATTTTGTCGGCTGGGCGCTGTGGCCGCTGCCGAACGAGCGCAGCGTGCCGCTGGGCGCGTGGCGGGCGCTGCACCGGCGGGCGCAGGCGCTGGGCGCGGACGACAACGCGCTGACGGTGACGCTGTACCTGCGCGCGTGGCGGGAAATCCTGGAGCGGCACCGCGACGATAACATCCTGGACATGGACCGGCTGCGCGCCGAGGCGCAGGTGCTGTTGTGCGAGGACATTACGGCTCAAGAGCTTTAGTTCATAGGCTGGCTGGCTTGGAGCGGGCTGCATTTAGCTTCATTGACGCAAAGGCGCAAAGGAACGCAAAGTTTTTTTTACAAAGAGCGCATGGAGTTATTGGAGAAGGTTAGCTGCACTCAACCGCCCCCCTCCAATTCCTCCAGGTTCTCCTTGTAAAAAATTCTTTGCGTTCCTTTGCCCCTTTGCGTCTTTGCGTCAAATCTAAAATCTTAAATTGACTCACTGCGGCGCGGTGACGCCGTTGGCGGTGAGGCCGAAGTTCGGGCCGTCGGGATCGTAGTCGGACGGCCATTTTTTTAACGTGGCCTCGTCGGGTCGGCCGGCGTCGGAGAGTTTGAAAATGGGCAGGCGGGTCTGCCTGGCCACGCTGTTGCCCTTGGGATATTTGACGCCTTGCTGTTCCATGCCCAGCGTCGCGCTGAACGCGCCGCCCCACGCTTCGGCGAGGACGATGACGATTTTGTAGGCGGTGCCTTTTTCGAGCGGCAGCCACGGGCTGTGGTAGCGGCAGTGAAATGCCGTCGCGCCGCCGGGCTTGAGCGCCGTCGCGGAATCCGGCAGGGATTGGAACACCGAGCGGCCGTCAGTCGCCTCGGCGTCGGACGGCCAACTGCCGCTGACGGTGGACGGCAGGCAGTTCAGTTGCCAGCCGGGGAAAAAGGCGTGCAGCACGGTTTTGCCGTCCACCAGCACCAGCATGGTGTCGTCGGCGAACCCGACGAAGCGGTAGCGCCCGCTCGCCAGCGGCGTGAACCAGCCCTCGTAGTGCGCGAGCCAGCCGGGCGCGGTGACCAGTTGCTCGGCTTTGAACGCGGCGGTGGCGGCGTTGGCGGACATCTGGGGAATGTAGAGGCCGGCGTTATACAGCGTGGTCGGGGCTTTATAAAACATTTGGTCGAGGATGGCGCGGTCGCCCTTGCCGCGGTGCAGGGCGAGGAAGGCTTCGTTCATCAACTGCACCGCCTTGTCACTGCCGCCGAGTTTGTTGATGGCCGGCGTGTTTTTGCCGATGGGGTACAGTTTGCCGTCGGGCATTTTTTTCAAGTCGTACAAGGTGCCGACCAGCCCGTCCTTGAAGGGCGTGGTGTTGCCGAACGGGCTGAACACGGCGGGGCGCCGGGCAGGGTCACCGGCAGCGGCGCGGGGCGTGGCACCGGCGTCGGCGGGACGTTCCGCGCCAGCCGCGCCGGACGGGATGACGGGTTGAAACGAAAGCGCCTGGGTGACGACGGCGCTGCTGATGAGCTGGTTGTTCAAGGCGGGGGCCGACGCTGACGGTGGCTCGCTGGTCGGTAGCAAGTCGGGCGTGTTCGGCGCGGGCGGGGCGCTGTCGTCCGGCAGTTCGGGCGGCGGCAGGAGCGACTGCTCGACGGGCGGCGCGGCGTCACCGGCGATGAACGGCATCTTTGGCGTCACCGCCTGGATGAGAATCACCCCGCTGATGGCGAGAAAAATGGCGAGGTGAATGACTAGGGAAATGCCCAGCGAACCCAGGGCCAGGAAATTTTTGACGCGCGGCATGTTCATGACGCCAAGGTAGCCAGCCGCGGCAAACCAGCCAAGTGGCTTTTTTTTCATCCGCAGATTACGCAGATTCTAGTTTTTAAAGTTTATTGAGTTTATTAGGTTTTTTAAGTTACGCGGTACCGCGCCGACTTAAAAAACCAAGAAAACTAAAATCTGCGTTAATCTGCGGATAAAACCCGCATTCATTCCCCCAATACCACGCTGACCGTCACCGGCCGGCCGTCCGCCGGCAGCGGGATTTTGTTGCCGCTGACGGTGACGCCGTTCACGGTCAGCGTTTTGACGCCGTGGCAGACGCCGCGCGGATTCTCGACGCTGATGGTGAACTCGACGCCGCGGTATTTGCGCGTGACTTTGCAGCCGGGCCAGCTTTTCGGCATGCACGGGTCAACGATGAGGCCGTCGTAATCCGGCCGCACGCCGAGGAGGTGTTGCGACAACGCGACAAAGGTCCACGCGGCGGTGCCGGTGAGCCAGGAATTTTTCGCCTCGCCGTGCCGGTCGGCGTCGCGGCCGGCGATCATTTGCGCGTACACGTACGGCTCGCAGCGGTAGGTCTCGATTTGCGCCTCCTTGGCCGACGGGCAGATGCTGAGGTAATACTCCAGCGCGCGGTCGCCCAGGCCGGCCTGGCACAGCGCGATGTGGATCCAGGTGTTGTTGTGGCAGAAGATGCCGGCGTTTTCCTTGTAGCCGGGCGGATAGCTGCTGACTTCGCCGAGTTCGAGGTGATAGGTTTGATAGGCCGGCTGCTGCAAAATCACGCCGTTCGGGGTGAACAGTTTTTCGTGCACGCTGTCGAGCACCGTCAGCGCCCGGCCATTATCAGCGCCCGCGCCGCCGAGCAGGCACCAGCCCTGGCTCTCGATGAAAATCCGGCCCTCGGCATTGTCAGCGGAGCCGACCGGGTTGCCGCGCGCGTCGTAGGCGCGGCGGTACCACGCGCCGTCCCACGCCTCGCGCTCGACGGTCGCCAGCATGGTCAGCCGCTCGCGCTCGCACCGCGCACTGTCAGCGGCGTCGCCGAGCCAGCGGTACAGCGCCGCCAACTCGCGCGCGGCGTACAGAAACAGGCCGGCAATCATCACCGACTCGGCCTTGGAACCCTTGACATCGCCAGCGGTCTGGAACGACTCATTCGGCTCGGTGGAAAAACAATTCAGGTTCAAACAGTCATTCCAGTCGGCGTGGCCGATGAGCGGCAGCCCGTGCGGGCCGAGGTTTTTTAGCGTGTAATTGAGCGAGGTTTCCAGGTGGTGCCGCAACGTCTCGCCGCTGCCGGGCGTGTCGGCGTAACCGACCGGCGCGTCGAGGATACCCCGGTCGCCGGTTTCCTTGACATACGCGCAGACGCTGAGGATGAGCCACAAATGGTCGTCGTAAAAATCGCCGCCGATTTCCGCGTTGCCTTGCTTTGTCAGCGGCTGGTACTGGTGATAACACAGGCCGCTGGAAAGTTGCGTCGCCGCGAGGTCCAAAATGCGCTGGCGGGCGCGGTCGGGAATCATGTGCACGAAGCCGAGCAAATCCTGATTGCTGTCGCGGAAGCCCATGCCGCGGCCGATGCCGGTCTCGTAGCCGCTCGCTGACCGTGACAAATTGAACGTGACCATGCACTGATACTGGTTCCAAATGTTGGCCATGCGCCGCGCGTGCGGGTCGGGGCAATCGGCCTGATAGTTCGCCAGCAGGTCGCGCCAGAATGTTTGCAACCGCGCGAAGGCCGCGTCCACGGCGGCGCTGGTCGCGTATTTCATCGTCAGCGCCCGCGCCCGTTCCTTGTTGACCACGTGCGGCGCGGTGAATTTTTCCATGCCCGTGTTATCCACGTAAGCCAGCAGCAGCGCGAACCGCGCCGACTGGCCGGGCGCGAGGTCAAGGTCGAACTGCTGCACGCCAATCGGGTTCCAACCGTGCGCGAGGCTGTTGCTGCAGGCGCCGCGCGTCACCGCCAGCGGCTCGTGCAGGCCGTTATGCACGCCGACGAAGGCGTCGCGGTCGGTGTCGAAGCCGCTGACCTTGCGCGTCGCGGCGAACAGGGTGAAATGGTCGCGCCGCTCGCGGTACTCGGTCTTGTGATAAATTGCCGCGCCGCCGTCAGCGACCTCGACCTCGCCGATGGAGTAAGTCCGCTGGTAATTGGTCATGTCGTTGAGCGCCTCGAACAGGCAAAACTCGACGAACGAAAACAGGCGCGGCGATTTTTTGACCGCGCCGGTGTTGCTGACCGTGACGTCCCAGATTTCCGCGTTCTCGCCCGGCGGCACGAAAAAACGCACGCTGACCGTGAGGCCGTTTTTGCTGCCGCTGATGGTGGTGTAACCGAGGCCGTGCCGGCACTCGTAAGTGTCGAGTGGCGTCTTGACCGGCTTCCAGCCTGGGTTCCAGACGGTGTCGCCGTCGCGGACGTACAGATAGCGCCCGCCAACGTCAGCGGGCACGTTGTTGTAACGGTAGCGCGTGAGCCGGCGCAACTTGGCGTCCTTCCAGAACGTGTAGCCGCCGCCGGTGTTCGAGCACAGGCCGAAGAATTCGTCCTGGCCGAGATAATTCAGCCACGGCAGCGGCGTGTCGGGGCGGGTGATGACATATTCACGGTTAGCGTCGTCGAAGTGGCCGTAGGGATTCATGGATAAATCCGATTATAGCAGTTTACTTTGACATGGCAACCGTGCCAATGCTCCTTCGCGGAAGGAGGATTCGCTCATGCGGAAGACGTGGTCAGCGAGGTTGATTTTCGCGTCAGCGATTCCGTTGGTTTTAACTTGCACAGTTGCCTGAGCGACGGTGTTAACTATTGTCACCCGCCGCGCCCGTCCACTGTGCGTGGGCGCTGACCGTGAGCGCGTAGCAGCCGACGGCGAGGAGATAATATTTCAGGTTATTTTTTTCATGGGATTGTGATCATGGGATAGCGGCAGGTTTGACGCTGACGGTGAAAGCTGTAAGGTGTCCCGGATGCAGATTTCCACCGAACGCAAACCAGCGTGGCTCCGGGCCAAGATTCCCGGCGGCGAACCGTATTTGCATCTCGCGGGTCTGGTCAAAACCCATCAGTTGCATACCGTTTGCGCCAGCGCGCAATGTCCGAATCTGGGGGAGTGCTGGAATCGCGGGATTGCCACGATTATGATTCTCGGCAGCATTTGCACCCGCTCGTGCGGGTTTTGCGCCATTCATACGGGCCGGCCAACGGAGTTGGATTTCGGCGAGCCGGCCCGCGTGGCGGACGCGGTGCGGATCATGGGGTTGCGCCATGTGGTGATTACCTCGGTGGCGCGCGATGAGCTGGCCGACGGCGGTTCGGAAATCTGGGCGCGGACGATTCGCGCGGTGCGGCACGTTAATCCGGCGACTAGTATTGAGGTGTTGATTCCTGATTTTAAGGGGCACTGGGCGGATTTGTACCGTGTGCTGGATGCCCGGCCCGATATTTTGAATCATAATGTCGAGACGGTGCCGAGTCTGCACAAGACGGTCCGCCCGCAGGCAAGGTATGAACGCAGTGTGGAACTGTTGCGGCGGTCCAAGGAGCGCGGGTTCACTACCAAGACCAGTATCATGCTGGGGATTGGCGAGCGGGAAGAGGAGTTGCTGCGGGTGTTCCGCGATTTGGTGGCAATCAAGGTCGATATTCTGACTTTGGGCCAGTACTTGCGTCCGTCCAGGGAGCATTTGCCGGTTGACCGCTGGGTGCGACCGGAGGAGTTCGCGCGTTTAAGGGAAATCGCGCTGACGATGGGGTTTGGCGTTTGCGAAAGCGGCCCGTTGGTGCGCAGTTCCTACCACGCGGATGAGCAGTCGGCGCAATATACCCGTCACCCGCAGCAAAACGCGGCGTGATAATTTGCCATAAAACCGCAATAACGACTTGACTCCACCTGAAAAAAATATATGATTGAATTCAATCATATAAATTATGACGACGGATTTTCCTAGTCGAGAGTTGGTGGCGGGGTTGGTGCGCGAGGCTTTGTTCAAGCGCCTGGGCCGGCCCGCGCCGCGCGGACCGGCGCCGGAATTGGTGGTCAACAGTTCGGCGCGGCACATGCACATCAGTCCTGAAAATCTGGAAATTTTGTTCGGCCCCGGAGCCAAGTTGGAAGTGTACAAGTGGCTGTACCAGGAGGGCCAGTTCGCGTCGAAACAAACGGTCACGCTGATCGGCCCGCGCAAGCGCATCATCCCCAATCTGCGCATCCTCGGCCCGTGCCGCAATCTGACCCAGGTGGAACTGGCGTTCACCGACGCGGTTTCCCTCGGCATCGACCTGCCGACCCGCGCGTCGGGGGACATCGCCGGCACGCCGGGCGCGTATATCATGGGGCCGAAGGGTTTTCTGGAGATGCAGAACGGCGTCATCCGCGCGGCGCGACACGCGCATATGTCGCCCGCTGACGCTGACTTTTACGGCGTGAAACATTTGGACTTGATGAAATTGCGCGTGACGGCGCAGCATTGCGCGACGGTGTTTGACGATTTGCTGGTACGGGTGGATAAAAGTTTCAAGCTGGAGGTGCATATTGACACGGACGAGGCGAACGCTTGCGATCTTGCACACGCGTCGCAAGTGGCGCTGTTGAAATAACCACGAAAAAATTTGTGCAAATGAAATCAACCGAAAGGAATAAATATGAATGAAGCAGTAGGATTCATCGAGACCCGCGGCTATGTCGGCCTGGTGGAAGCCAGTGACGCCATGGTCAAGGCGGCGAACGTTGAAATTGTGAAATCAATACCCATCGGCGGCGGCCTGATCACCACGGTGATTCGCGGCGATGTCGGCAGCGTGAAAGCGGCGGTGGAAGCCGGCAAGGAAGTTGCCAACCGGGTGGGCAACCTGGCGGCCTCGCATGTGATTGCGCGGCCAGCGCCGGAATTGCTGGGCTTTTTTACCGCTTGAACACGAATTGAAAGGAATAATATTTATGGCAGGACAAGCTTTAGGAATGGTGGAAACCAAGGGATTGGTGGCGCAAATCGAGGCGACGGACGCGATGCTGAAGGCCGCCAACATTGAACTCGTGGGCTGGGAGAAAATCGGCTCCGGCCACGTTTGCGCCTTTGTGCGCGGCGAGGTCGCGGCGGTCAAGACGGCGGTGGAAAGCGGCGCCATCGCGGCGGCGGCGATTGGCGAGGTCGTGGCGGTGCACGTGATTCCGCGCCCGCACGAGGATTTGCCGAAGCTCGGAAAATTTATCGGGGCGAAAGCGGCGAAATAAATTTTCTAACCACGGATTAACACAGATAAACACGGATTTTTAATTGCGGATAAACAATTGAACAGGATTTTTTGAATTATTAAAAATAAAATATCCGTGTTCATCAGTGTTTATCCGTGGTTAAAAAAAAGTTATGCAAACCGGCCTCATCCTCGTTGCCAACATCGGCAGCACCTCGTTCAAGTTTCGCTTGTTCGAGATGCCGGCCGAGCGTGTGTTGGCGCGGGGCGGGGTGGAACGCATCGGCGCTGACGGTGACTCGTCGCCGTATAAAATCCAGGTCGCTGATCGTGCGCCGGTCACTGGCAGCGGGGCGTTCAGGGATTACGCGGCGGCGATTGCGTTTGTCGAGAAAACGCTGACTGGCAGCGGCGCGCCGGAGTTTTCCAAGTTCGCGGCGTTCGGGTTCAAGCCGGTGATGGCGAAAAATATTTCCGGCACGCGGGTCATGGACAGCGGCGTGCTTGCGGCGATGGAGGAAATCAACACGCTGCTGCCGGCGCACAATCCGCCGTATGTCGCCGCCATTCGCGCGTTTCAAAAACTGCATCCGCAAGTGCCGCGCATCGGGACGTTCGAGACGGCGTTTTACGACCGCGTGCCGCCGGAGAACCGGCGTTATCCGGTGCCGCTGGCGTGGGAGAAAGATTACGGCGTGCGGCGCTATGGCTTTCACGGGGCGAGCCACCGTTACGTGGCGCTGAGGATGAGCGAGTTGCTAGGCGGCGACCGGCAGCGGGTGATTTCGTGTCACCTCGGTGGCAGCTCGTCCATCGCGTGCATCAAGGACGGCTGGGCGCTTGATTCGAGTTGGGGCATGACGCCGCAGAGCGGTTTGCCGCAGAACAATCGCGTGGGTGATTTTGACGCGTTCGCGTTGTTGTGGTTGTTGCGCGACCAGGGCGTGACGGTCGGCGAGGCGGAGAAAATTCTCGGCACGCAGTCGGGGCTGAAGGGGATGTCGGGGCTGGCGTCGGGCGATGTGCGGGATATTTATAAAGCCATCGCTGACGGTGACGACAATGCGCGCGTGGCGATGGATGTGTTTATCGCGGCCATCCGACGGTATGTCGGGCAATTCCTGCTAGAGTTGAACGGCGCTGATGCTCTCGTGTTCACGGCGGGCATCGGCGAGAACAATCCCGATTTGCGCGCCGCTGTTTGTCACAATTTGGATTATTGCGGGCTGAGGCTGGACGCGGCGAAGAACGCCACCGTCAGCGGCGGGGCCGAGGCGAAAATTTCCGCGCCGGATTCCACCATCAGCGTGTGGGTTATTCCGACGAATGAGGAATTGATTATCGCGCGGAATGCCTGGGAGAAATTGAACCACGAATGAACACGCATGGACACTAATTTTGGAATTTGAAATTTGGCGATTGGAATTTATTTGGAATTTGTTTTTTGAAATTTGGAATTTTGGAAAATAACCAATAATCAAAAACAAGAAAGGATAAAAAGTTATGGCACAGGAAGCAATAGGCATGATAGAAACCCGCGGACTAGTGGCGTTGGTCGAGGCGACCGACGCGATGTTGAAATCCGCCAACGTAACCCTCGTCGGTCCGCTGACCCAGGTCGGCAACGCGCTGGTGACGGTCACCGTCAGCGGCGATGTCGCAGCGGTGAAAGCCGCTGTGGAAGCGGGCAAGGCGGCGGCGCAAGGTTTTGGCGAGGTCGTCAGCACCAGCGTCATCGCGCGTCCCAATGCGGAACTCGGCGCGATTTTACCAAAAACAAAATGACGTTTTCTGGTTTATTGGTTTTCTGGTTTTTTAGTTGACGCTGGCGCGTATGTACACCGCTGACGGTAACTTAAAAAACTAGAAAACCAGAAAACCAAAAATATATGATACTCGCACGAGTGGAAGGCAATGTGGTGGCGACGAAGAAGAACCCGAAAATGACGGGTTCCAAGTTATTGCTGGCGCGACCGGTCACGGTCAGCGGCGCGGATGGCCGGGAATTGACGGCCGGCGCCGGCACGCTCGTCGCGACCGACCCGCTCGGCGCGGGCGCGGGGGACTTGGTGCTGGTGGTGCAGGGCAGTTCCGCGCGGCTCGCTGCCGATGACAAGGACAGTCCGGTGGACGCGGTGGTCATCGGCATTGTGGACACGGTGGATTTGCAACGGAGGGAATTGTACAAGGCGAGGTAACTCAAAAGGCAAATCGCAAAACTCAAAACCACAATGCAAAATGCAAAATTAACCAATGACGTTGGCAATCCGCGCGAGCGAGTTTTGAATTTTGCGTGGTGGCTTGGCGATTTGAATTTTGAGGTTTGAGATATTTTTATGAACAACGACCAACTAATTTTCCGCGTCGTCAGCGAGGTGCTGGCGCGGTTGCAGGAGACGCGGCAGGCGGCGCGGGCCACTGGCAGCGGCTTCGGCGTGTATGACCGAATGGAGGACGCCATTGACGCGGCGGCGAAAGCGTTTGCGCAACTGCGCGAAAAAGGCGTCGGCGCGCGCAAGGCGGCGATTGCCTGCATCCGCAAATTGAGCAAGGAAAAGGCGCGCGAGTGGGGCGCGCTGGAGTTCGAGGAAACCAAAATCGGGCGGCTCGCGCACAAGATTGAAAAACTCGGCATCGTCGGCGACCTCGTGCCCGGCGTGGAGTTTCTCGAACGGCAGGCGTTCAGCGGCGACTTTGGGCTGACCATCATTGACTTCGCGCCGTGGGGCGTCATCGGCGCCATCACGCCGTCCACCCACAGCGTGCCGACCCTCAGCGGCAACGCGATTAACATGATTGCCGCCGGCAACGCGGTCGTGTACAACACGCACCCCGCCGCCGCTCACTGCGCGGCGGTGGCGATTCGCGCGTATAATGAGGCGATTTTCGCGGCGACGGGCATCAGCGATTTGCTCACCACTGTCAGCAAGCCGACGCTCGACACGTTCAGCGTTCTCGCCAACAGCCCGCGGGTCAACCTGCTGTGCATCACCGGCGGCCCCGCCGTGGTGCGCGCGGCGATGAAGACCGGCAAGCGCGCCATTTGCGCCGGCCCCGGCAACCCGCCGGTGGTGGTGGACGAGACCGCCGACCTCGCGCGCGCGGCGCGATGCATTATTCAAGGCGC
>JAISBF010000214.1 GCA_031266335.1 Verrucomicrobiales bacterium | reverse complement strand
CCGCTACCCGCTACCCGCTACCCGCTACCCGCTACCCGCTACCCGCTACCCGCTACCCGCTACCCGCTACCCGCTACCCGCTACCCGCTACCCGCTACCCGCTACCCGCTACCCGCTATATAAGCAGGTTATTTTAGCCTGTTTTTCCCAGCTGTTTCAAGCCGGTTCTGTGTTATTTGACGTTTCTGAAATACTCGGAAACGGTTCCATCGCAGTGCGTCGTAATATTGGCCGGAGCCACGACAGGCAAAGTAACCGGCGCGTCTCGCGCCGGTACGGGAGCGGAATACTCCCGTTACTATGGGAGTCAAAAACTCTCGCCATCGCTCAACAATCCTTTGTTAGCCAACCATAAACCGGGGAGAGGGTAAAATTATGGTTGCTCGTAGCAATGTGGCATTGGTCACGGATAAAAAATATCTGCCCGGCGTGCGCGTGGCGGTGCGCTCGCTCGTCGGGCGCTCCGGCTTGCCGGGGCTGCGGGTGTGGGTGGTGTGCGACGAGTCGGTCAGCGCGCGGGAACGGCGGCGACTGGAATCACTCGACGCGGCGGTGCGGGTGGTGGCGGTGACGAACGCGCATCGTCAGCGGTTGCACACGACGGCGCATTATTCGCACGCGATGTATTTGAAATTCGATTTGCCGACCCTGCTGCCGGAACTGGACAAAGTGTTATACCTGGACGCGGACGTGCTGGTGCGGGGCGACTTGCGGAAATTATACGAACTGGAGTTGGGCGACGACTACGCGGCGGCGGTCGAGGAGCGCGGGATGGGCGCCGGACTGACGCGGTATGTGCGCGAGCGGCTGCGGCTGGCCGGGTGCTACATTAACTCCGGCGTGCTGTTGCTGAACCTGGCGGCGCTGCGGCGGGACGACTTGCCGCGCCGACTGGCGGCCTTCACGGCGGCGCGCCCGTGGTTGTCGATGCCCGACCAGGATGCGTTCAATGTTTTGCTGGCGGGACGGTTGCGCTATCTCGCGCCGGAGTTTAATTATATGACGATGTATCTGGCCCAACCCGGCTACGCCTTGCCAGCGGCGACGGTGAAAATCGTGCATTACGCGGACTGGCGCAAGCCGTGGCGGGCCGCGACGGTGCCGTGGGGCGCGGAGTGGCGGCAATGGCTAACGCGCCGCGAATGGCTGCGGCTGGCACCGGGCTGGTTGGCGCCGCTGTTATTTTACGACAAACGCTCCCACCTCGACGAGGTCTCGCGGACGTTCAAGTTGCTGGGGGTACCCTTGTACACGAAATGGAAAAACCAAACGGACTGGGAGGCGCGAGTGCTGGGACTGCGCGTGGCCGGGACGAGGAAAATTTCCCTGCCGTGAAAGGGGAATTAGGATGAACCTCAATTTATGCTGAAGATGAATATGATGAACGTGGTGTTTGTAACGGATGAAAACTATGCCTTGCCAACGCGGGCGGCCATCCGCTCAGTAATTGCGAACGCGGCGGGAGACGATCCGCTGACGGTGCATGTGGTGTGCGACGATGAAGTGCGAGCGGAGACGGAGCGGCGGTTCATCGCGCTCGGAACAGCACGCGCCACGGTGCGGGTCTTGCGGGTGGAGAATCAGTACAAAGATATTTTACATGTGCGGGCGCATTATACCCACGCGACTTATTTGCGGTTTGATTTGCCGCAGTTGCTGCCGGAGTTGGAGCGGGTATTGTATTTGGACGGGGATGTGATTGTGCAGGGGGATTTGCGCGAGTTGTACGCGACACCGTTTGGGAATTGTTGCGTGGCGGCGGCGCTGGATTGCCTGGACCCTTATGCCGCGAATTATGTGCAGAACCAATTGTTTTTCAGCCCTAACCGGTATTTTAACGCCGGGATGTTGTTGATGAATCTGGCGGCGTTCCGGCGGGAGGGATTGACCCGGCAATTGGTGGAGTTCACACAGCAGCGGCCGTGGTTGATGCTACAGGACCAAGACGCCCTCAACGTGGTGTTGCAGGGCCAGGTGAAATACGTGGGGGCGGAGTATAATGTGATGTTACCTAGTTACCAGAAGCCAAAGTATCAAAAACTGGGGAGAATGGCGAATTGGAAAGTCCTGCATTTTGCCGATAACCGGAAACCGTGGCAGTCGCCGGCGGTCTATGCGGGCGAGGTGTTTATGCGCTATCTGGCGCCGGAGGATTGGCCCGAATGTCGGGTATATGCTGGCGCGTGATAGTTACGATAAGATAGTCTGGGTAGAATGGCTGGCCGGCGAGTTGCAGCGGCAACTGGAGCGCCGGCGATGGTCGTGGCGCTCGTGGTTTTACGAAAAACAGGTGGATGAAAACGGGGTGAAGCGGAAGTTCAAGTTATTCGGCATCGGCCTGTTCACCAAACGCAAGTGCCGGAACCGGCGGATGATTCGCTTGTTAGGATTCAAGTTTTCGTGGCACACGGGTTACACGCTGGGCCGGGAGTCGGCGGGGGCGCGTTATCTTGACCGCGCGAAGGTGGAGAAGATGTCGCGGCAGTTGCGCGCTCCGGGGGTGACGCGGCGGCAGCGGGAGCGGCCGTTGATTGTGTCGCTGACGTCGTTCCCGCAGCGGATGACGGATGTGCATTATTGCCTGTATTCCCTGCTGACGCAGAAATTAAAACCAAACCGCGTGGTGTTGTGGCTGTCGCCGGAGGAATTTCCGCGGCTGGAGGCGGATGTGCCGGAAAAGGTGCTGCGCTTGCGGGAGTTCGGCTTGGAGATTCACTGGTGCGAGGACAATCTGAAGCCGTACAACAAGTTGATACATTCGTTGGAAACTTTTCCCGACGCGGTGATTGTTACCGCTGACGATGATATTTTTTATCCCAACGATTGGCTGGGGAAATTATACGCGGCGTACTTGCGGCGGCCGGAATTGATTCATTGTCATTTGGTTGACCGGGTGACGGTGGACGAGCATGGCGAGCCGGCGCCTTATCCGCAGTGGGGGCAGGGGTATGGCACGTCGGTGTTGAATTTGTTGATGGGATTCTGCGGGGTGTTGTATCCGCCGCGCGTGTTGCATCCCGACGTGACCAGGCGCGAGTTGTTCCAGAAACTATGCCCGACGGGGGATGATTTGTGGTTCTGGGCGATGGCGGTGTTGCACGGCACCTTGGTGAGCCGGATTGCGAATTACACCCCTTATTACATCAACATCAATCAAGAACGTCATCAGTTGAAGAACGGGGAAAAGACGCTGATGGAGGAGAATTTCCTCGGCGGCGGCAATATCCGCATGTTCCGCGCGCTGCTGGCGGCATATCCGGCGCTGCTGCCGCTGTTGCTCAAGGCGCGGGCAGCCGCGTTGACCGCCAGGCCGTTAGCCTAATATTGGGGTGTGAGGGAATCCCAAGTCAGCAGCCGGAATTTTGGTCGGCCAGGATTTCCCTGGCGCGTTGCACGGCGTGATGGATGTCGCCGCACAGGTTTTCCATGCCGAGCTTTTCCAGGAAGCGGTGCTTGTACATCATGCGGGTCGGGTGCGGTTGCGCGTTGCACAGGATCAGTTGGATGCCTTTGGCGCGCAGGCTGGCGTGGGTTTCCTCCAGCAACATCAAGCCCTCGAAATCCAGCGCCAGCAGGCGCTCGACACGCAAAATCAGCACGCGGGTCAGCGGCCGTCGGAGCAACGCGCGGTCCAGCTGCGCCGAAAAGTCGTCGCTGACCGCGTAAAACAGGATGCCCTCGAAGCGGAACTGGAGGATGGCCGGCGACTCCAGCGCCGCCTGTTCCTCGGGCCGCTCGGCGGCCAGCCGCGCGCCCGCGCCGATCGGGCGCATGATGGTGATTTCCTTCAGGCGCAGAATCAGCGTCAGCGCCGCCACCGCCAGGCCGAAGCCGACGCCGACGTTGAGGTCAACGCACACGGTCAGCAGGAAGGTCACGATGGCGATGAGCAGTTCCGAGCGGGTGACTTTGCGCAACGCGTTGAAATGGTGCGCCTCGAACATTTTGTAGGCGACATGCAGCAAAATCGCCGCCAGCACACACATCGGGATGTAGGCGACCCATTGCGCGGCGACCAGCACGACCGCCAGCAAAAACACGGCATGAATGAGGCCGCTGACCGGCGTGCGCCCGCCGCTTTGCACATTGGTGGAACTGCGCGCGATGGCCCCGGTGGCGGGCAAGCCGCCGAACCACGGCACCACGCAATTGGCGATGCCCTGGGCAATCAGCTCCTGGTCGGAATTGTGGCGGTCCTTGATCATCTTGTCGGTGGCCATCGCGGAGAGGATTGATTCCACCGCGCCGAGAAACGCGATGACCATCGCCGACGGCACCGCCTCGCGCACCAGATTCCAGGAAATATCCCAGCTGACAAAGTGCGGCAGGCCGCTGGGAATCGCGCCGACAAATTGGTCGCCGAGGACCTGGCCGAAGGTCGAGCCGATGGTGGCGAGGCCGTCATGCAAGGGAGTTTGTGTCCAACCGAACAGGTTGGCGAACAGCGCCGCCGCCACCAGCACGAGCACGCGCGGGTTCCATTTCGGTGGCAGCAGGAATAGCGCGGCCACGCAAACCGTGGAAAAAATCGTGGTGAGCGGCGACAATTGCCCGCAGTGGGCGAACAGCACCTTGATTTTGCCGAAAGTCTCCGGCGGCAGCGCCGTCAGCTGGATGCCGAGCAGGGGTTGAATTTGCTGGATGCCGATGATGACCGCGATGCCCGAGGTGAAGCCGATCACCACCGGCAGCGGAATGTAGCGGCTGAACGCGCCCGCCCGCAGCGCTCCCATTACTATCAGTAAAATACCCGCCAGCAGCGTCGCCATCAGCAGGCAGGTCATGCCGTGCGCGTACACGATGCCGGCGACAATCGGGATGAACGCGCCGGTCGGCCCGCCGATTTGCACCCGGCTGCCGCCCAGCGCCGAGATGATGAACCCGGCGATGATGGCGGTGGTCAGGCCGACCGTGGCCGGGCTGACGGCGGTTTCCGCGCCGGCCGGCAGACTGGCGATGCCAAAGCCGATGGCCAGGGGAATGGCCATCAGTCCCACGACGATGCCGCTGGCGAAATCGGCGCGGAATTGCCGGCGAGTGTAACCTGCCCGCAGCACCTCGACCAGTTTGGGATGAAATGCGATGCGCCAATTCATAAACACAAATCCAGATACGAAAGGCAAAAGCATAGCCCCAAACCTGAAAAAGGGAACAAGGATTATTGTTGGTTTTAAATCCGCAGATTACGCAGATTTTCGCAGATGTTTTTTTAAGGTATTTTTGCTTTCAAAAAAAATCTGCGCTCATCTGCGTAATCTGCGGATGGATGGTTAAAAATCGCCGCGCCGGTTTTTCTTGATTTCGGCGCGCCGCCGCTTGCCCTCGACCATTTTTTGTTTGGTCGCGCGCGAACGTTTCGCCCGTTGCCGGCGCGCCTTTGACACCGCCGCCGCGCACTCCAGCCGCCGGTGCTCACGGTCAGCGGTGAACTGCGCCAGCAACCGCTCCCGCGCCAGCGCGCGGTTCAGGCCCTGAAATCGCGAGTCCTGCGCCCGCGCGCTGCGGCCGGTCGGCAGGTGGATTAATTCGACCGCCGTGGCGACTTTGTTGACGTTCTGCCCGCCGTGCCCGGACGAGTGCGAGAATTTTTCACGGAAATCCGCCGGGTTCAGTCCGAGCCGCTGACAATGTCTGGCAAATTCCGTTGTTTTCATAATTTGTTTTTTACAGGGAGATCATGAAGGAACTTGGGAACATTTAACCGTCAATCTCCAAGTTCTCCGTGAACTCCCTGTAAAGTTACCTTTTTACCACTCCTCGCAATTTCAAATCCCGGCCGAGCACCGTCAGCGTCGGTTGTGCCAGCGGCAGGTTGATTAAAGCCGGCACGCGCGGCAGGTCGGCGTCAGCGGCAAGCAGCGGCGCGTAATATAACACGACTTCGTTCACCAATTTTTTCTTCGCCAGTTGTTGATGAACGTCAGCGCCGCCCTCGACCAGCAATTGCGTGACGCCGCGCCGGCCGAGGTCGCGCAGGATTTCGTCCCACGGCTGGTTTTGATAGACCAGCGCGCGGTCACGCCCAGCGGCGGTGAACAGGCGCAATTTTTCCGGCAACTGCCCGCTGCGCGTGACCACCACCCGCAGCGGTTGTTTGGCGATATTCGTGCCGCGCACCGTCAGTCGCGGATTGTCAATGCGCGCTGTCGTCGCGCCGATCAGGATGGCGTCGCTGGCGGCGCGCAAGTTTTTATGGGCGTCCCGCAAGGCCGCGCGGCCGGTGAGTTGCGCGCGGCGGTCCCTGGCAAGCGTCAGCGCCCCGTCCAGCGTCAGCGCCGCCTTGGCGACCACCCACGGTTTTCCGCTGACAATCCAATGGTTGAACGCGCGGTTCAACGCCGCGCAGTCATCGGCCAGCACGCCGTGCGTCACCTGGATGCCGGCCCGCCGCAAAATCTTGAACGCCCGCCCCGCGTGCGCCGGGTTCGGGTCAGTCGCGCCGACCACCACGCGCCGGAACCCGCCGCTGATGATGGCGTCCGTGCACGGCGGCGTTTGTCCGTGGGTGCAGCAGGGTTCCAGGGTCACGTACAGCGTCGCCGATTTGAAATTTGCGCCGCCGCGCCGCCGCGCGTCACGGATGGCGGCGATTTCCGCGTGCGGCCCGCCCGCCCGCCGGTGCCAGCCTTGTCCCAGCAATTGGCCGCCACTGACGATGACCGCGCCGACACAGGGATTCGGGCTGGTGTGACCCAGCCCCTTCCGCGCCAGCGTCAGTGCCAGCGCCAGCCATTTTTCATCGACAGTCATGCGGTTATTTAACCACGGATAAACGCGCATGAACACGGATAAAAATTGACCGCTGGGCGGGGGCGTTTTCATGCCACTGATCATGAAGTGGAACCTGATTTGAAATATTTTTTATTTTGCTTTAGTATCAGGCGCATGTTCAGCGGCATTGTGGAAACAACGGGAACCCTGCAAGACATCCGGCGCGGGGCAGGGGAGGTGATGCGCTACACCGTCAGCGCCGGCGCGGTGGCGGACGGCACGCGGGTCGGCGACAGCGTGGCCAACAACGGCGTGTGTCTCACCGTCACCAGCGTCAGCGGCGGCGCGCTGACTTTCGACTTGCTGGAGGAAACACTGCGCGCCACCAATCTCGGCCGCCTGCGCGTCGGCGCGCTCATCAACCTGGAACGCTCGCTGCGAGTGGGCGACCGCGTCGGCGGCCATTTCGTCACCGGCCACGTGGACGGCACGGCGCTGATTACCAAATGGGAGCGGGTCGGCGCTGATTATGAGCTGGAAGTCGAGTTGTCCGGCGGCCAGGAAAAATATCTCGTGCCGAAGGGCTGCGTCGCCATCGACGGCATCAGCCTCACCGTCGGCGCGGTGCGCGGCAACCGCTGCAACGTCTGGATCATCCCGCACACGCTGACCGTGACCGCGCTGCGCGACCGCCGGGTTGGCGACCGACTGAACCTTGAGTTCGACATGCTGGCGAAATACACCGAGAAGCTGCTGATGACCACAGCGAAAAACTGAAAACAGAAATTTCCGCTTTCCGCTTTCAAATTTCTGCTTTAGCTTTGTCAGATGTTGGCGACTTTGGAGCAATTGCTCATCCTGCAGGAGCGCGACGTCAAGTTGCAGCGCGCGCAAACGGCCCTTCATTTCCTCCCCGTCGAGGAACAGCAAATCGCCGCGCGGCTGGCGACGCAAAGCGCGCGGTTCGAGCAACTGAAGCAGGACGCGCGCCACATCGAGAGCGAGCGCAAGCAGCTTGAGTTACAAGTCGCCGACAAGGAAACGGCCATCCGCAAGTTCCAGACTCATCAGGCGCAGACCAAGAAAAACGACGAATATCAGGCGATGAGCCACGAGATTGACCGCGCCCGCCGGGACATTGACGCGCTGGAGGAGCGCGAATTGGCGCTGATGGACCAGTATGACGCCGCGCAAAAGGCCGTGCAAGCCGAGGCGCTGACCGTGAAGGAGCACGAGCGCGTCGCCGCCGGCCAGCGCGCCGAGTGGCAACGGAAACAGGCCGTGCTGCAGGAACAGGCCGCGACGCTGACGGCGGCGGTCGCGGAATTGCAGCGACAAATCCCGCCGGCGGAACTGGCCGCCTATCGCCGCATTTTGCAAAGCAAAGGCGATGTCGCCATCGTCCCCGTCGTCAACGGCAACACCTGCAACGGCTGCCACATGAAAATCACGCAAGCCACCGTCAGCGCCGTCAAGGCCGGCGGCAAAATCGTCCACTGCGACAACTGCGGGCGCATCGTTTATTGGCCGCAGCCCTAGGCATATATTCAACATCGACCAAAAATGCAAACCGTTTTCACCTGCTCCGTCCTGAATCAAGCGCTGTTGCTGCAATCATGGCTGACCGCCAACGGCCTTGACTCGTTCATCCCGGAAGAACTCACCGGCAACATTCTGCCGTACATCGCCGTTAATTCCGGCATCCAAATACAGGTCGCGGAGGCGGATGTTGACCGCGCCGCCGGTTTAATCAAAGAGTATTTCGCCGCGCAACAGCAGCCTTAGCGCCGATCCGCATAAATCCATTTTTACAAAGAGATCATGGAGGAATTGGAGTAGGATTTGATTCAATCAAAGTTCTTCCTCCAATTCCTCCGTGTTCTCTGTGTAAAAAAGTATATAATATTCACCGTCAGCGGGCGCTTGCCATGCCGGGCGGTTTTCGGCTACAGTGTCCTTTCAGTTTTTATGCCAGTCATTTACCAGACCACCGTCGAACGCGCCGCCTCGCTGATGGGCACTTCCCTGCACACGGGCCACAAGGTCAACCTGACCGTCAAGCCCGCCGAGGCCGACACCGGTTACGTCTTCAAGCGCGTGGACCTGCCCGACGCGCCCACCATCAGCGCCGGGGTGGAACTGGTCCGCCAGGTCGAGCGCGCCACCACCATCAGCGAGGGCGCGGTCAAGATTCACACCATCGAGCACCTGCTCTCCGCCCTGCGCGGCCTCGGCATTGACAACGCGCTGATCGAGATGGACGCCAATGAGCCGCCCATCGGCGACGGCAGCTCCGACCTGTTCGCGCAACTCATCGCCCAGGCCGGCAAACAGGACCTCGCGGCGCCGCGCGTTTACTTCGAGCTGCGCGAGCCGGTTTATGTGTACGGCAAGGACAACTCCTACATGATCGCGCTGCCGCACGACAGCTTCAAGGTCACCTGCACCAACGCCAACCACACCGGCTTCCACACCCAGTATTGCAGCTACGAACTGAATCCCGAGACCTACGCCGCGGAAATTTCCAAGGCCCGCACCTTTGTGTTCTACGAGGAAGTGCAGCCGCTGCTGGAGAAGGGTCTCATCAAGGGCGGCAGCCTCGAAAACGCCGTGGTCATCAAGGGCGAAAGCCTGCTCAGCAAGGACCCGATGCGCTACCCCGACGAATTCGCGCGCCACAAAATTCTCGATGTCATCGGCGACCTCGCCTTGTTCCCCGTGCGCCTCAAGGCGCACATCATCTGCGCCAAGCCCAGCCACGCGCTGAACGTGGAAATGGCCCGGGCCATCGCCAGGGAATACAAGCGTTACCTCAGCCAGTTGATGCCGATTGAAAACATTCCGGTCGGCGAGGGCGCGCTGGACATCCAGGAAGTCATGCGCATCTTGCCGCACCGCTACCCGTTCCTGATGGTGGACCGTATCCTGAAATTCGAGGGCGAGACCCGCGCCACCGGTTGCAAGAACATCACCATCAACGAACCTTATTTCCAGGGCCACTTCCCCAACCACCCGGTGATGCCCGGCGTGCTGCAAATCGAGGCGATGGCGCAGGTGGCCAGCATCCTGATGCTGCGCCGCGCGGAAAACGTGGGCCGCATCGGCTTCTTCATGAGCGCCGACAAGGTGAAATTCCGCAAGCCGGTGATGCCCGGCGACACGCTGATCATCCAGGCCGAGCTGACCAAGTCGCGCGGCAAAATCGGCAAGGCCGTCGGCCAGTGCACCGTCAACGGCGAGGTGGTTTCGGAGTGCGAATTGAGCTTTGTGGTACAATGAAAAACAACGCAAAACTCAAAACGCATAGCTCAAAACCACAACTGATTAGTCGCAAAACTATGCCTGGCCGAATCAGTTTTAAGTTTTCCAGTCATGGCTTTGAGTTATGAGATTTAAGATTTGAGATATCCTATGATTCATCCCACCGCGATTATTTCCGCCAAGGCCGAGCTAGGCGCTGATGTTGAAATCGGCCCGTATTGCGTCATCGGCGACCATGTGCGGCTCGGCGACCGCTGCCGCCTGCTGCACCACGTCAACCTGGAGGGCCACAGCGTCATCGGCAGCGGCAACCTGTTCCACCCGTTCTGCGCCATCGGCACCAAGACTCAGGACTTGAAATACCAGGGCGAGCCAACCTGGCTGGAATTGGGCGCTGACAATGAGTTCCGCGAATTCACCAGCGTCAACCGCGGCACCGGCCCCGGCGAGAAAACCGTCATCGGCAGCGGCAACCTGTTCCTCACCTACAGCCACGTCGCGCACAACTGCACGGTCGGCAACCACTGCATCTTTTCCAACAACGGCACGCTGGCCGGCCACGTCATCGTCGAGGATTACGTCATCATCAGCGGCCTCTCCGCCGTGCACCAGTTCTGCCGCCTCGGCCAGCATTGCATGGTGGGCGGCTGCACCAAGATTGTGCAGGACGTGCCGCCGTATTTCATCGCCGACGGCAATCCCGCCAGCGTGCGCGCCGTCAACACCGTCGGCCTGCAACGCCGCGGCTTCACCGAGGCGCAAATCGCCGTCATCCGCCGCGCCCGCCGCTCGCTGTACGACGAAAATTTGAACACCTCGCAAGCCCTCGCCCTGCTGGAAGAAGAACTGGGCGACAAACCCGAGGCGCAAATCATCATCAACTTCGCCCGCAACAGCCAGCGCGGCATCATTCGCTGAAGCGAATGGTGGCATTGAAGATTTTTATTTTCGCGCCGGCGGCGTTGCGATCCATATCCTGAGCGAAGCCTTCGCCCGGGATGACGGGGGAAAGGAAACTGGATGCTGATCATGCCTGCCACCGCTGACCCACTGGGAGCGCCGGCTTCCAGCCGGCAAACGGTCTCAGCACAGCCGGCAAGATGCCGGCGCTCCCAGTGGTGGCATGGTGTTGCTAACTGGGAGAAGCAGTAAAGATTGACGATTATAGCTGGTACCTGAACGAGTTTTGCCTTAATCAGTTGTGGTTTTGAGATTTGCGCTATGAGTTTTGCGTTCCCCCCAATTTAATTACAATTATTAAAATTATCGCTTTTTCAGGGTGGAATGGCAACGGCAAGGCCGGCATGGTGACCATTGGCAGCGAGACTACCCAGGCGTTGGCGTTGGATTTCGCTGCCGAAAGCAGTAGCATACCCACGCTTGACAATTTCACCTTGATTAATACCACGCCGTTCACAGTTGGCGCTGACGGTTTGTTAACGGGTTCCTTCAAGTGGGATACTGTTTCCGGTGGTGAGGGCGATATTGGCGGCTTGATCCTCGTGGTTACGCCCATCCCGGAACCCTCGACGTGGCTGTTGCTGGCGGGCGGTGTGTCACTGTTAGCGGTGTTGCGCCGCCGGCGCCGCTGAACATGTGCCTATGGAGCGTGGGCGTCTCGCTCGCATTCTAAAATCTGCCACACGAACACCGAGACGCGAGGCGTTCATTCGCCTATTCTCCGGAGTGGCTGCCCCACGCCAGTCTTTATTGCAAATAATGACAATTTATGCCATTGACAGCATTGTCTCATCTCACTACCCTTTGCTTCGAAGCAAAAATATCAACTACCCATCCTATGAAAAAACATTCGTTCCACCCTGTCGCCGGATTATGCGGCTTGCTGCTGACGCTGGCTTTCACTGTCAGCGCCAGCGCGCAAATGCGCTCCGGTAATTTAATGAAAGATTACGACACCGTCTTCGGCGTCAATTCCAAACAGCGCAATACCGCCTACGAGGTCACGTTGTTCGACAGTACGCCGCTGGGCAATGTGCTCTTCCCCGGTGAGCAGCCGTCGTTCTCCTTCCTCGTCCGCAACCTCACCGACCAGCCGCTGACGGTGGACGCCAATGTCAGCGTCCTCGCCTATGGCACGCGCGGCATTCCCGGCGATATTTGGTTGCCGGAAATGTACAAAATCGCCGACCTGCCCGCCATTCCCGTCAACATCAACATCGAGCCGAAAAAATCCCAGGTCGTCACCGTCAGCCCCGCGTTGCCGGAAAAATTCGG
>JAISBF010000201.1 GCA_031266335.1 Verrucomicrobiales bacterium | reverse complement strand
AAGACACAGCTCCGCCAGGGAAAAACGAGTTAAGGTTGCGCGTTGCGCGTTGCGCGTTGCGCGTTGCGCGTTGCGCGTTGCGCGTTGCGCGTTGCGCGTTGCGCGTTGCGCGGATCGAGGTTGTTATGTCGGAAGATGCTCATGCTCAAGCTGTTGTCGCTGACGGTCTCCGGCTATTGCCAGTGGCCTGTCGGCAGCAACGGAATGGGACGTTATAGAATTGCGCTGACCGGTGCAAGGGTTTTTTTTATTTTTTTAACCGCAGAGGCGCGGAGGCGCGGAGTTTTTTTGATGATTTAATCTGCGGATTTATAAAAACTGCGGATGGGCCAGCAGGCGCTGATAGTCGGTCTCGCCAATCGGTTGTTGCGCGTAGGCGGTTCCGGTAAACGGGCTGGCGGAGGTTGAGCGTTTGACTTGTCGCAACCAGTCCTGGTTCAGCGGCCGCGATAATAGCTCCGGTTGTGTGGCGGCGACGGTGGTTTCTTCTTTGTTCCCGATGGCGCGGCCGTAGCCGACGTAAAAGCCCGCTAACAGCAAAGTCACCCGCAAGGCGGTGGCGCGGGAGTGAAAGGCCAGCTCGCAATGGTCGCCGCATACTTGTCGCAGGTTGCGCCAATGCGCCAATTGCCACATCCGCCAGCACCTGGCCGGGGAGTAGGCGTCATAAAACACGATGGCGGGGACGGTCAGCGGCGGCTCGCCGCGGGTGACGCGCCCGGCCTGCCGCCGAATCAAGTCCGGAAAATCCTCCAGATGCCAGGTCCAGCGCAACACGCGCCCCTGCACCGTCAGCCGGTAATCTTTTTCCCGCAACATCCGCGGCCAATCCCAATCCCGCAACCAGGGAAACAACGCGGCATTGTCAGCGTGGTGGCGCAGGGCGAAGCGCAGGGCCGCGTCCCGCAGGTCGAAGCTGGCCAGTTGCAAATCCCGGCCCGGATGTTGCCGCCAGCATTCGATCAGGTGCATGGCGTTGCCGGCCGCTCCCAGTCCGACATCCCAGACCACCAGCGGGTCGCCGGTGGTTGACGCGCAGCGCTCGGCCAGGGAAAACTGTTCAAGGTACAGCAACTCGGCCTCGCGCCTGGCGCCAATCACCGGATGAAAAGTTTCCCGCTCGTGCCGGGACTGCATGGAAAACTCACCGTGCGGCAATTGCCGCAGGCAAAAGTCGTCGTCACGGTCAGCGGCGCCGGTGGCGGGAAGGCCAGGTTGCATGGGGATGCCGGTTTAATTTTTACGCGGTTCCGCGAGGGCCTTGATAAAATTGATGTCGCAAATCCGCAATTCCACCGGGATCCGGTCGCGCTTTAAAATCACCGCCAGCGCCTTCTGGTCGTCGCGGGCGAATTTCATGTCAACGTCAGTCTCGCTCATTTGCCGCCACTGGGCGCCTGCCGCGGCGGCCTGCAAAATCGCGGTCGCCAGTTCCCGCGGCAGCGGCGCCACCACCAGCGGCGCGCCGTTGACGGGCGCCGCGGTCAGTTTCAGGTAATGCTCCACCACCGAGGTGTCGCGGTACAACGTCACGTAAATCAACAAATCATGATTCAAATACTGATTTTGCACCAGGTCGGTGGCGCCGGGTTGTTTGAGTTGCTTGAGCGGCGGGCCGAAGCGTTTTTGCAAATCCCCGGCGGTTTCCCCCAGGCGGGCGCGGGCCGGGCACGCCCCGACCGCCAATAACATGGCCGCCACGCCCAGTCGCCAGACAATGTTCTTCATAAAATCCCCAACCCGCCGCGGCCGGCCCGCGCCAATCAGGCGCGCTGGCGCGACGCAAAATCCCGCAATAGTTTTTCCACCGCCGCGACATCCTTGATTGACGAGCGGTTGCGGACGTAGCGGCGCTGGATAATCGCCAGCAATTCCGCCAAATCCGCGCGCTCGGGCTGACGGTCATAATCCCAGCCCGCCGCGCCGCGCTCCTTGAACTGAAACTTGAACTTGCCGCCGAACGGCGAGACGCGCACGTCGTATTTGGTGCGGTCTTCCCGTTGCATGACGAACTCGATATCGCGTCTCATATGTTCTCTCCGGTTGAACTCCTGCCACCAAGGCGCGAAGACGCGAAGTGCGCGATCGTTTTTTTAATCACGCATGAAGGTGGCTGGACGCGGAGGTTGGCTTGGTGGTTCATCAAATTGACGGTGTTCATTGCGGTAAAAAATCTTCGCGTCTTCGTGGCGGTAGTTATTGCTTGGCCGCCACCAGGCAAAGCCATTTGCCTTTGCGCCAACGCCCGCTGACCGTCAGCCGCGCCTTGGTCAGCGCCGCCATGACCGCGGTTTCCTGCTCCCGCAAGATGCCCGACAGTATCACGGCACCGTCAGCGGCGAGCCATTGCCTGAATTTGGGCAACACTTTGACCAGCAGCGCGGCGAACAGGTTGGCGGTGATGACGCGGTATTTCCCGTCCGGCTTGAATTGCAGAAGGTCCGCCCGCCGCCACACCACTGGCGGGATGTTGGCATTCAATTTTGCGTTAGCCCGCGCCACGGCGATGCTGTCGGCGTCGAAATCCACCGCCGTCACCCGGCCGCCCCGCAGGCTGGCCGCCAGCGCCAGAATGCCACTGCCGGTGCCGGCGTCCAGAACCCGACTCCCACCGTCAGCGGGCAATTGTTTCATCAATTGTCGCAGGCACATGGCAGTGGTCGCGTGCTCGCCGGTGCCGAAAGCCAGCCCGGCGGGAATCAGCAGACGCGGCAACCCGCGCGCCGACGGCGGCACGGCATCCGGCGCGGAGGCCAGGCACAACCAGGGCGGCAGCGGCAGGCAAAACGAGCGATGTTGCGTCGCCAGCCAGCCGGCCGAGCTTTTGACCAGCACCCGGCCGCCAAATTCCGCGACTAATTTTTTGCGTTGCGCGGCGGTCAGTCCGTACACCTCCAGCCTGGCGGTCCGGCGCCCCGGCAAATGCGTCACCGCGCAATTTTGCGGCCCGGCCCAGACCAGCCGCTCCAGCCACGCATCCTCCCATTTGGCGGGAATCATTCGCTGCCAGACAGTTGATTTCGCGTCACGCATAACGACTCGTCACTCAGCCGACAAATAGGAGCGCGCCGGCACGAAATCGCCGCGCAGGACATAAATCCGTTCCCGGCCATGGTCCTTGATGGTGAATTTTTTCAGCGCCCAATAGACCTGCTCGTCTTTCTCCGCCGTCACCAGCAAAAAGTAATCGCCGGCGGGAAAATCGTCCCGGTGCTGTTCCAAATTCTTTAATTCCGCGATGCCGTCAACCGTCAGCTTCAGCCGGATTTTGACAAAATCCCTGGGCGCGCCCAGCAAGTCGGCCATGAAACGCCCGGTTACCTGTTGCAGCCGCTCGTCCAACTCCGCCAGCCGCGCCTCATACTGCCGTACTTCCAACTGGTAGGAGGAAATGTCGGCCTCCGCCGCGGCCTGGTCATCCCGCAGCTTGGCCAACTGTTCCTTGACGCCCTCGATTTTCGGCCCCGGTTGCTGGCGAATGGCTTGCGATTTATCCTTCATGGAACCCAGCCGCTGTTGCCAGTCCTCCTGGTATTGCTGCCACTCCGCCAGCAGGCGCTCGGCAAACTTGCGCTCGTCCTCCACCTTGACTGTCTTGTTCGCGCCGTACAACGCCAGCTTGAAGGCGTTCACTGACACGTCAATGGAATCAAGCTCCCGGTTGCGCTGGTAACCAATCCCCAACTGGCTGGCCCGCTCAATCAATCGCCGCTGATACTGTTCCTTGGTGTCCGCGTATTCCTCGTCCAGCGCCGTCCCCTGCTTCAGCCACAACTCATTCAGCGCATCGTTGCTTTGGGCGATAAAGCCGGGAATCTGCGCGTTCAGGCGCTCCATCTCGCCTTTCAGCAAGCGCCGGCGCTCCAGTTTCCCGGCCAAATCCGCCCGCGCCGCGGCCAGGTTATTCTGCACCTCGTTAAGTTCCAAATTAATCGGGGCCAGCCGTCGGCGGTAATCGGCACGCAGCAAATCCACCTTGCCCATGAAATTATAAATCACCGCCGGTTGATCGGTAAGCTTGAGTTCGCCGACATTCACGTGGAAGGTCACCCGGGTTTCCCGCGCGAGCCAGATCACCAGGAACACCGCGCCAATCAGCAGCAACATTCCGCCGGCCGCCCATAATTGCCACGGCCTGGCCGGTTTGCCTCGGTGCCGCGCGGGCAGCGGCGTCTCGGGCAGGTCAACCTTTGGCCGTAATTTGCCGGGCCGTCGCTCCGGCCGGTTCGCTGAGGATTCGTTAGCCATGATTTTGCGCCTGTGGATACGACCCGAGGACTTTCAGCCACAAGGTCTTTTTTTGGATCAACGCGAACGCCCTGCGCAACTTCGGCTGCTGACAGTGACCGTTCACGTCCACGAAAAACAGATATTCCCACTCCTTGTGCGCGGACGGGCGCGACTCGATTTTCTGCAAATTGATCCGGTGCTCGGCGAACAGCTTGAGCACATCGTTCAGCGAGCCGATTTCATGCGGCACCGCGAACAGCAAACTGGTCTTGTCATCACCCGACGGCGCGGGCAGCTGGCGGCTTAAAATCACGAACCGCGTCTGGTTGCGCGCCACGTCCTGAATATTCGTGTGCAATACTTTCAACCCGTACAACTGCGCCGCGAACGCGCTGGCAATCGCGCCACTGTCAGCGTCCTGCTTGGCCAGTTGCGCGGCTTGCGACGTGCTGCTGGTCTCCAGTTGCTCCGCGTTCGGCAAGTGCCGCAACAACCACTGCCGGCACTGGCCGAGCGCCTGCGGGTGCGAGTAAATTTTTTTGAGGTCACGGTCAGCGGTAGTCGCGACGGCGGCCAGCACATGCCGGATGCGCTGGTAAATCTCGCCGCAAATCACCAAGTCGGTGTTCATCAGCATGTCCAGCGTGGCGCTGACGCCGCCTTCGATGGAATTGGCGACCGGCACCACGCAGGCATCGGCCTCGCCGCAGGAGAGCAGCGCGAACACTTCGGGGATGGAACGGCACGGCACGAAGCGGTCGCTCGACCCGAACCGTTCCAACGCCGATTGGTGACTGTAAGTGCCCGCCGGCCCGAGATAGCCCACCGTCAGCCGCTTCTGCCGCGCGCGCGACGCCGACAAAATCTCGCGGTAAATCGCCCGCAGCGCCGTGTGGTCCAGCGGGCCGCGATTCCGTTTCACCAACTGCCGCAGCAGCAGTTCCTCCCGGTGCGGCGCGAACACCGCCGAGCCGGAGGCGCGCTTGAGGTCGCCGACCTGTGCCGACAACTTCGCGCGCTCGTTCAACAAACGCAGGAGGTCGCGGTCAACGGTGTCAATTTTCCGGCGCAACCGATCCAGGCTCATCGTGTCTTTCTTCGTGGTCTTCAAGTTCCTCATTCGCCTCCGTCTCGTCCGTTCCCGTCAAGTCCGCGTCATGCGGCGCCGGCTCATCGTCAGCGGCCGGTTCCGCCGCCGGCGCCGGCGGGCCGGGCTGCGCCGCCTCGCCATCCTCGCCGCTGACGGTGGCCACCTTGCCGTTTGCATCGATAAACTCCGCCTGTCCTTCCGGCGTTTTTTTCGCCTCCGGCAGCTTGACCCGTTTCAACTCCTCCACATTCGGCAAATCATTCAAATCGCGCAATCCGAAATGTTCGAGAAAAAATTCGGTCGTCTCGTAAATCAAGGGCCGCCCCGGCACATCCGCCCGTCCCGCCACGCGCACAATGCCGCGGTCCACCAGCGTTTCCAGCACGCCGCCCGCCGCCACGCCGCGCACCGCCTCGATTTCCGCGCGGGAAATCGGCTGCCGGTAAGCGACAATCGCCAGCGTCTCCAGGGCCGGCTGGCTCAACCGCGGCGCGCGCGCCACCTCAAACATGGCCCGCACCCACGGCGCGTACATCTCCCGCGTCGCCATGCGAAAGCCGCCCGCCAGTTCCTGCACCACCAGGCCGCGCGGCTCCAGTGCCACGCGCAACCGCTCGATTGCCTCCAGCACTTGCGCCTCCCCGGCAGCGGCAAAGTCGCGCGCCGTCGCGTCTTCCGCCGCGCCCTGCCGCACCAGCCTGGTCAATTCCTCCAGCTTCAGCGGCTTGTTGGCCGTGAACAAAATCGTCTCCACGATGCGTATCAATTCCAGCATAACTTAAATCTCCGCCTCACCGTCAGCGACGGCCTCAGCGTCAGCGTCCGCCGTCCCGCCAAACCCCGGCGCCAGCGGCGACGAATTATACGTCGGTTCCGCGCATTGTTGCAACGCCGGAGCCAGGTCGGGACGTACCAGTTCAATCTCGCCAAAAGCCTCGCTTTGCCGCACCCGGATTTGCTTCAAACGCACCAACTCCAGCACCGCCAAGAACGTCACCGCCAGTTCCGCCCGCGAGCAATACTCGGCGAACAAGGTCGAGAACGGCAGCGTGCCCTCGTCCTCGATGCGGCGCAAAATAATCTCAATCTTCTGGCTGACCGTGAACTGCTCCGCCTCGATTTCCTTGAAGCCTTGCTGTTCCCGGATGCGTTGCAAAATTTTCTGGAACGCCTTGACCAGGTCCAGCGTGGAAACCTCGCCGAGCGCCGGCCGCTCCGGCTTCGGCAAATCGGGCGGCACATCGCGATGGAACAATTTTTCCTGCAATTGCTGCCGGTCGCTCAATTCCGCCGCCGCGTCCTTGAATTTCTTGTACTCCACCAGCTGCCGGATTAGCTCCAGCCGCGGATCCTCGCCGTCCTCCTCCTCGTCAACCGGCAATTGCTGGTCAACCGGCAGCAGCGTGCGGCTCTTGAGGTACACCAGGGTCGCGGCAATCACCAAAAACTCGCCCGCCACCTCGATTTCCATCCGCTCCAGCGAATCAATATACGCCAGATACTGATCGCAAATCTTGCCCAGCTCCACCGCGTAAATGTCAACTTCCTCTTTCTTGATCAGATACAGCAGCAAGTCCAGCGGCCCTTCAAACACGGGCAGCCGCACCTTCCAATCCGCTGTGGCCAAATCCATCATGATGAAAATTTCAGCCGCGGATGCCCACGGCCTTTCTCGCCCGCGCCACCACCGTCAGCGCGTACCGCCGCGCGGCGGCCTCGCCGGCGGCGAGGATCTCGTCAACCAGGCGCGGCTGCGCCGCCAGCTCGGCCCGCCGCGCGCGCATCGGCGCGAAATAATGCCACAGCCATTCGAACAACTGCTGCTTGTAATCGCCGTAACCCCGGCCGCCCTGCCGCATCGACGCCATCATGGCGTCCACCTCCGCCGCGCCGGCGACACACCTGGCCAGCGCCAAAATCGCCGAGTCTGCAATCGGTTTCGGCTCCGCCACCGGGGTCGAGTCGGTCTTGATGGACATCACTTTCTTGCGAAACTCCTTCTCCGGCGCGAAAATCTCGATGGTGTTGTGATAGGACTTCGACATCTTTTGCCCGTCCAGCCCCGGCAGCACGGCGGTTTCCTCGCGAATCGCCGCCTCGGGAATCCTGAATGTCTCGCCGAACGTCTCGTTGAACTTGGCGGCGATGTCGCGCGTCACCTCCAGATGCTGTTTCTGGTCCTTGCCCACCGGCACACGGTCAGCGTCGTACAGCAGGATGTCCGCCGCCATCAGCACCGGATAGGCAAACAACCCGTTATTAGGAGAAAACCCCTTCGCCAGCTTGTCCTTGTAACTGTGACAGCGCTCCAGCAAGCCGACCGGCGTCACAATCGACAGATACCACGCCAACTCGTGTACCTCCGGCACCGCGCTCTGGCGGAAAAACACCGTCCGCGCCGGATCCAGCCCGCACGCCAGGAAATCCAGCGCCACCCCGCGCACCCGCTCCCGGAGCAGGGCCGACTCGCTGCTGGTGGTCAGCGCGTGATAATCCGCGATGAAATAATAACACTCCCCCTGCCGCTGCAACTCAACGGCGGGTTGCATCATGCCGAAATAATTGCCCAGATGCAGCGTGCCCGAAGGCTGGATTCCCGATAAAATTCTCATAATGGCGAAACCATGACACTAAGAGAGACGGCGCGAGGTTTCTAGAACTAATTTTGAAAGTTTGTTGAATGCCGCGGCACTGCGCCAACTTACCCAAACTCAACAAACCCACACAAACTTTTCCCCCCTAATATCGCGCCGTGTATTTCCCGCCGGCGGGCAAGTCCAACTCGTAACCGTCACCGTCAGCGGCCGCGCGAATGGCGGCGGCGGGCGCGCAGGTCGGCCGGCGGACGCCGCGGATAACCAGCGTGGCGGGGCCGGCGGCGGCGGTTGCCACGGTGATTTCACCGTCAGCGGCGCGCACCTTGATGTCACCGTTCGGGGTCGGCACGGCGCCTTCCAGCCAGGCGAGGCCGCCGAGCTTCGGCTCGATGCGCGCGCGGGCGTAACCGGGCGCTGACGGTGTCACGCCGAGGAAATATTTGCCTAACAAATACAGCGGGCTGGCGCCCCAGGCGTGGCACAGGCTTTTGCCGAACGGCCGGCCGTACATGGCGTAATGCTCCGCGCCGGCCTGGGTCGGGTCGTAGGTTTCCCAGAACGAGGTCGCGCCGAGCCGCAGCATCCCGCCCCAGTAGTTTTTGATTTCGCCGAGCACGTGCCGCTGCTGGCCGACGCGGCACAGCGCCTCCAGTTCGTAGAAACGCATGTAGGGCGTGGTGATTTTTTGCGCGCGCTCGTTGAGCAGGACGTTGGTCTTGACCGCCTCGGCGCGGCGCGCGTCGAGGTAGCCGAAGCTCAGCGCGAACATGTTGGCGTATTTGGTGACATCGCGCCGGAGCGCGCCGTTGACGCGGTTGTGAACCAGCGCGCCCTGTTGCTCGTCCCAGAACACCGTCAGCGTCAGCGCGCGCAGGTCGTCGGCGAGCCGCTGATAGTGGCCCGCGCGGTCGGCGTCGCCCAGCAGCCGCGCGCACAGCGCCACGGTCTCCAGGCTGCGGCACAGCAAAATTTGCTCGAACGAAATCTCGCCGCGCTTGTCCATCGGCGCCCAGTCGATGAACACCCAGTCGTCGGGCCGGCCCTCGACCATGCCGCTGCCGTTGCGCCGCGCGAGGCAAAATTCCATCAGCGTCAGCAGCTTCGGGTAAATCTGCGCGAGAAAGTCACGGTCAGCGGTGTGCTGGTAGTAATCGTAAATGCCGATGAACCAGTAAAACGAGTAGTCGAGGATGGTGTTGAGATGCTGCTCGACCGGGTCGCCGCCGCGCAACGCCCAGGTGGTGCGTTTGACCAGCGCGTTGTCGAAGAACAAATAGTAGTTCATCAGGTAGCTCTGGTAGGCGTCGCCACTCCACGCCCAGCGGTCGCGCTTGATGCCGTCGAGAAACAGCTCGCGCGAGGAAAGCTGCAGCGTGTCGGCCGCCGTGTCCCAGATGCGGTTGAGTTCATCGTCAGCGCAACGGAACGCGCCGCGGCGCGGGACGGGCAGGTATTCGCGCAGCATGGATACGTCGTCCACCGTCAGCGGGCGGTTCCACGTCAGCCGGACAAAGCGGAAGGCGCGCGAGTGCGGCGAGACGAAATCGCCGGCGGCGTCCGCGAATTGGAAATCGTCCCACGTCTCCGCCTCGTCGCCGGCGGCCGCTTCCTCCGCGGACTCGCCGTAAACGGCGCGCAACGAGCCGCTGCCGCTGACCTGGTGCAACTTGAGATAGCCGAAGGTTTCCCGGCCGAAATCCACGGTCAGCGCCTGGCCGGCCCGGCTGACGCTGACGGCGGCTTGCGGCGCGGTGGCGAGTTTAAACCGGTCAGGCCGCTCGTCCGGCGCGGCAAAGTCCCCGCTGTCCGCCGGCTCGCTGCGGTGATTCTGCCGCGACGCCGACCATGACCGGTCGCTGCCGATGAGCCGGCCCCGCGCCAGCACGGCGGGAAATGTGTCGGGATTATAGACGCGCAAAAAAAGGTGATGCGCGCCGGCGGCCAGCGTGAGCACCCGGTCGGCGGTCGGCTGGCCGTCAATCATCGCGAAACACTCGCCCTGCGCGCTGATGGTCACGGTGTCCGCGTCAGCGAGGGTGAACCTTTTCTCGAACACGACAATTTGCGCGGGCCGGTCGAGCCGCCAGAACGGCGGATTGGGCTGGCCGCGCTCGGTGCGCCGGCTCATCACCCGCGCGCCCAGCCACAATTCAAAATCTCCGGGCAACCAAATCCAGCGGGCATGATGATTCATAAAGCCGCCGATTGTGCGACCCCGTGGAAATTTTGCAAGCGTCACCGTCAGCGCGTGGCCGGCCGCCGCATCAACACCAGCAGCGGTAGCATCAGCGCCGGGGCGAGCGCGGAAAGCGCCAGGCCCCAGGCCAGATTGGCGCAGTCCGCCGCCCAGCCGACCACCCACGGCATGAAGATGCCGCCCGCGTTGCCGAGCGCGGCGAGCAGGCCGAACATGCTCGCGCCGCCCGCCGGATAACGGTTCGCGCACACCGCCAGCGTCGTCGGCCACAGGCAGCTGCCGGTGAAGCCGACCAGCACGCACGCGGTCAGCGCCGCCGCCGGCCACGGCAAAAACGAGCCGCCCAGGAACAGCGCCGCCGACAGCGCGCAGCCCCAGCCCATCAGTGAATATTCGTCCGCGAAGCGTCCCAGCGCGCCGACCAGCATCCGCCCCAGCGCCATCATCAGCGAGAAGGCGAGGAACGCCCCGCCGCTGACGGTGAGTGAAAAGTTCAGCCGCGTCTCCGCGTAGGCGGGCAGCCATTGCGCCATGCCGGCCTCGGTCGCGCCGCCCAGGAAAATCGCGCCCAGCGCCAGCACGAACCATTTCTTCCGCAGCAGCGTCCGCAGCCGCGCGCGCTCACCGCCGGCGGCGAGCGCCGGGAAGCGCAGCGGCAGGAACAGCGCGAACAACACCGCCGGCAGCGGCAGCAACAGCCAGCAGGCGCCGCCCCAGCCCACGCCGGCCTTGATGAACAGCGTGCCGGCCAGAATCGTCACCACCGCGCCGACGCAGTAGAACGAGTGCAGCCAGTTCAACGCGGCGGTGCGGCGCGCGGGGTTGAGCACGGCCACAATCGGGCTGAGCACCATGTCCATGATGCCGCTGCCGGCGCCGAGGAAAAACAACGCCACCGTCAGCGCCGCGTAATCGCGCGCCAGCGCCGCCGCCGCCAGCGACAGCGCGATCAGCGCGCTGGCGACCAGCGTGAACAACTTGGCGCCCAGCCGGTCGGCGAGCGGGCCGGTGATTAAAATGCCGATCACCAGCCCCGCGAACACACTCGCGCCGAGGCGGCCCAGCTGTTCCTGGGTCAGGCCGTGCGCGCCGCCGAAAACGCCGCTGATGGTGGTGAGATAAACCGGCAGCAGATTGATGCCGATGGACAGCGCCATCATCGCGGCGTAACACAGCGCGGTCAGCAATTGCGGGTGAACAGGGCGTCGGGACATCGGGGTAAAAGCTCGCGCAACGCCGTCGGGACGCAAGGGTTTTTTAAACAAAATTTAACCGCGGAGGCGCGGAGACGCGGAGTTTTTTTAGAATTTGGCAAGCAGCCGCTTGCCAGTTAGAAAAATGCCCATGCTCGCGCGGTCAATCCGAGATGATGTTTCTGGAGTTGCGGACATCGTTCCTAGCGTTTTCCAAGCTCCTCGGGCAGTTGCCCAAGCCCCTCGGGCAGTTGCCCAAGCTCTTTGGGCAGTTGCCCAAGCTCCTCGGGCAATTGCCCAAGCTCTTTGGGCAGTTGCCCAAGGAGCTTGGACAGTCCTCGAAAATGTTCCCAGGAGTTTCGTAGAAGCTACTTAACTCCTTCTAAATCAACAATAAACCAAAGAAAGCGAAGTCATCATCACCGGCAGCCACTGGGAGCGCCGGCTTCCAGCCGGCTGGTTCACCGGCCAAGGTTAGTCTGCCGGCAAGGATGCCGGCGCTCCCAGTGGCCGGAAGGCGGGAATTGATTGAATATTGATTATTGAATATTGATTATTTGGGAAATTTGCGCCTCCGGCGGAATTAGCTGCACATACGCCGGAGGCGCAAACTGTACAAATATTCAATAATCAATATTCAATATTCAATTCCCCCCTCCCCCTCACCGGTCGGTGGTCTTGATTTCACCGCGCGGTAGCACAGCCACGCGGCGCTGACGGTGATGCAGCTGTCGGCGACGTTGAACGCGGGCCAGTGGTAGCCGTTGGTCAGCGGGACGATGAAGTCCGCGAAGTCGATGACGTGGCCGCGGGTGAAGCGGTCGAGCAGGTTGCCGATGGCGCCGGCGCTGATGGTCGCGGCGAGGAGGTTGGTGGCCGCCGGTCGCCAGTCCAGGCGCCGCGCGTACCATAACGCGGCGAGCACGATGACGCTGACGATGGCCGCCAGCGCGAGGTTGTTGCCGCGCAACAGGCCCCAGGCGATGCCGTCGTTGGTGAGGTAGGTCAGGTTGAGGAGGCCGCTGACGATGGGGCGCGTCTCATACGGCGCGAGGTGGTTGACGACGAGCCATTTGCTGAGTTGGTCCGCCGCGAGCAGCGTGACCAGCAGCGTCCAGAAGTACCAGCGGGGATGGGTTTTCATATTTTTAATAACTCAGGCCGCGAAGTCGCCAAGGCGCGAAGTTTTTTAGTTTTGCTTACTTGGTGTCTTCGCGTCTTCGTGGCTGGAGTTCACGGCTTGCGCGCAACGCGGGCACAGGTCGCCGTCGAGCGCGGGATGATATTTCCAGCAGCGCGCGCACTTGTGCCCCTCGGCGCGGCGGACGCTGACGGTGAGGGTGTCGCCGGCGGCGAGTTCGACGGCGCTGACGATGAGGGTGTCGGCGAGCAGGTCGCGGTCGGCGGCGGTGAAGTCGCCGCCGCTGACGGTGAGCGCCGCCTCGAGGCTTTTGCCGATGGTTTTTTGCCGCCGCGCCTGTTCCAGTTGCTCGTTGGCGGCGGCGCGGAGGGCGAGGATTTTTTCCCAACGCGCGGCGAAGTCCGCCGGCAGCGGCAGGTCGCGCGGTGGCGGGAATAATTGCAGGTGGACGGACTCGCGCAACAGCCGGCCCTCGGCGGTGGCGCCGTGTTGGCCGTCGAGCAAATATTGCCACGCTTCCTCGGCGGTGAACGGGATGATGGGGGCGAGCAGCAATGTCAGCGTCTCGTAGATTTCGTGCAGCACGGTCTGGATGGCGCGGCGGCGCGGGGCGTTGGCGGCGTCGCAGTACAGCGCGTCCTTGGTGACGTCAATGTAGAGCGCGGAGAGGTCGGCGGCGCAGAAGCGGTTGATGAGGTGATAGACCTGGTGGAACTCGTATTGTTCATACGCGGCCAGCGACGCGCGGGTGAGGTCCTGCAATTTCATCAGCACGTATAAGTCCAGCTCGGCGAGGTCACGGTCAGCGACCTTGTCACGGTCAGCGTCGAAGTCGGCGAGGTTGGCGAGCAGGATGCGCAGCGCGTTGCGGAAGGAGCGGTAGGTGTCGCTGACGGTCTTGAAAATCTCGTCGGAGAACGGCATGTCGTCGCGGTAATCCTGGCTGGCCACCCACAGCCGCAGGATGTCCGCGCCGGATTGGTTGACGGCCGACAGCAGGTCGGTGGGTTTTTGATAAGTGTTCGACTTGGATAATTTTTTGCCGTCGAGGTCCACGACGAAGCCGTGGGTCAACACCTCGCGGAACGGCGGCGCGCCGTCAGCGGCGACGGCGAGGCACAGCGACGATTGGAACCAGCCGCGGTGCTGGTCGCTGCCCTCGAGGTACAAGTCCGCCGGGAATCGCATATCCTCCCAACGCCCCGACCGCAGCACCGCCGCGTGGCTGGAGCCGGAGTCAATCCACACGTCCAGCGTGTCGCGGCCCTGATGCAGGTCGCTGACGTTGAGCAACGCGCACAGTTCCGCGGCGGATTTTTCGTACCAAATATTACTGCCGTGTCGCGCCACGAGGTCGGCGATTTTGCGAATGAGCGCGCCGTCCAGCACCGGCTGACCGTCGGCGCGATACAGCACCGGCACCGGCACGCCCCACGCGCGCTGGCGCGAGATGCACCAGTCGGGGCGCGTCGCCACCGTGCCGCGAATGCGGTTGCGGCCCCACACGGGCACCCACTCCACCTGGTCAATGGCCGCCAGCGCGTCGGCGCGGAAGGCGTCCACCTTGATGAACCACTGCGTGACGGAGCGGAAGACGATGGGCGTTTTCGAGCGCCAGCAGTGCGGGTAGCTGTGTTGAAATTCTTCGCTGGCGAGCAAGTGCCCGCTGTCGGTGAGGATTTTCACGACGACGGGATTCGCCTTGAACACATAGACGCCGACCAGTTCCGGCACGCCGCACTCGGCGGTCAGGCAGCCGCGGTCGTCCACCGGCGAGAGCACCGGCAGCCCGGCTTTTTGCCCAAGCTGATAGTCGTCCTGCCCGTGGCCGGGCGCGATGTGTACGAGGCCCGCGCCGGTGTCGGCGGTGACGAACAGCGCGTCATAGACCTGGCCGGTGCGCGGCAGGAACGGATGCCGGTATTCGAGGCCCACCAACTCCGCGCCCTTCAGCGACCCGGTCACCGTCAGCGTCCGGCCGGTGACGGCCTGCACCGCGGCGAGGCGCGCCGCCGCCAGCACGAAACTTTGCGTCCCGTCGCTGACGATGACGTAATCCAACTGCGGCGCCGCCGCCACGGCGAGATTCGCCGGCAGCGTCCACGGCGTCGTGGTCCAGATGATGAGCGAGACATCGCCGCTGACGTTGAGTCGCGCGGCGGCGGCGGGCGTCAACGCGAACGCCACATACACCGCCGTGTCGCGACGGTCAGCGTATTCCACCTCGGCCTCGGCGAGCGCCGTCCGGCAGCCCGTGCTCCACGACACCGGCCGCAACGCCTGATAGACCAGCCCCCGGTCCACCAGCCGCGCGAACAGGCGCAACTCCGCCGCCTCATACGCCGGGTCCACCGTGAGATAAGGCCGCTGCCAGTCGCCGAACAGGCCGAGCCGCTGGAACTGCGCGCGCTGGATGTCGATGTACTTGCGCGCCATCGCCGCGCACCGCTCGCGAATCGCGACGGGCGCGAGGCCGCCGTCAGCGTCCTGGGTTTGCGCCGCGAGTTCCTTCATCACCTTGTGCTCGATGGGTAGCCCGTGACAATCCCAACCCGGCACAAACGGCGCGTGACAACCGGCCATGTTCCTGGACTTGAGCACCACATCCTTCAACGTCATGTTCAACACATGGCCCATGTGCGCGTCACCGTTGGCGAAGGGCGGGCCGTCGTGCAACACAAAGGATCGCTGGCCGTGCCGCCGCGCCAGCAGCGTTGGATAAATCTTGGCCCGCGCCCACGCCGCGCACCACGCGGGTTCGCGTTGCGGCAACGCCGCGCGCATGGGGAAGTTGGTCTTGGGCAGGTTCAGGGTGTTTTTGTAGTCCGTGGCCATAATGAGCCGAAAATGATAGAACCAAGCCCGCTGCCGGTCAATTTGCGATTTCGCGACGAGAGGGAGTTTAACCGCGGAGACGCGGAGGCGCGGAGGGAAGATGGTTAGCGCCTTGGCGTTAAAGGCAAAGTCGCGGGACGGCGGCGAGGAGTTTGCGGGTGTAGGGATGCCTTGGCGATTGATAGATTTGCTCCGGGTCGCCGTGCTCGACGATTTTGCCTTCGTTGAGGACGAGGATGTAGTCGCACAGATGCTCGACCACCGCGAGGTCGTGCGAGATGAACAGGTAGGTCAGCCCCAGCCGCTGTTGCAGGTCTTGCAGCAAATTCACAATCTGCGCCTGGACGCTGACATCCAGCGCGCTGACCGGCTCGTCGCAGATGATGAACTCCGGCTCCACCGCCAGCGCCCGCGCGATGCCGATGCGCTGCCGCTGGCCGCCGCTGAACTCGTGCGGGTAACGGTCAGCGTACGATTTTTGCAGGCCGACCAGTTCCAACAACTCGCCGATGCGGGCGCGGCGTCGCGGCTTGGGCATTTTTTTGAAATGGATGTCGAGCGGCTCGCCGATGATTTGCTCGACGGTCATGCGCGGGTTGAGGGAATTGTACGGGTCTTGGAAAATCATCTGGATGCGTTTGCGGTAGGGCAGGAAATCGCCGCCGTGCAAGTCGCTGACAGTGACGCCGTCGTAGGCGATTTCCCCGCCGCTGACGGTGACGAGTTGCACGATGCTTTTGCCGATGGTGGATTTGCCGCTGCCGCTCTCGCCGACGAGGCCGACGGTTTCGCCCTGGCG
>JAISBF010000159.1 GCA_031266335.1 Verrucomicrobiales bacterium | reverse complement strand
ACCGTTGAAACTCGGCGCGCCAGAACTCCGGCAGCTCCGCCACGGTCAGCGTCCGCTCCACCAGCCGCGTCTCGATATTGAAGCGCAGGATGATGTGCAGGTCGTAGCTCACCTCGTCGGCGTCCACGCGAATCAAGCCGCGCCGCACGCGGTTGACGTGGCGGGTCAGCGTCAGCGGGTCAACGCCGTGCAGTTGCGGGAATAGTTCCGCCGCCGCCGGCAGCCAGTGCCGCCAGAAGGTCTCGTGCCGCGCGATGTGGTTTTCCCAGAAGCGCGACTGCGACTCGTGAATGCCGAGCGACACCGCCTCGCCCGCCGGCGTGCCGTAATGCTCCGGCCGCGTCCCCTGGTCGTACAAGCCGTGCCCCGTCTCGTGCAGCACGCTGTAGAGCGAGTTGGTGAAATCGTCCTCCGTGTAGCGCGTGGTCAGGCGGCAATCGGCGGGGCCGAGGCCGGTGCAGAACGGGTGCGCCGTCGCGTCAATCCGGCCCGCGCCGAAATCGAAGCCGAATTTTTCCGCGACCTGCCGGTTGAAGATTTGCTGCCGTTCGACCGGATACGGCCCGGCGGGAAACTCGTCCGGCAGCGCCGCGTGCCGCGCCACGCCCCGCGCGACCAGCGCTGACAGTGACGGCGTCAGCGTGGCGAACAATTTTTGCAACTCGTCACGGTCAGCGCCCGGCTCGAATTCATCTAGCAAGGCGTTATATGGCGACTGTTCCCAGCCCCACAACTCCGCCATCCGCAGCCGCAGGTCGAGGACTTTTTCCAGGTGCGGGCGAAACACCGCGAAATCGTTGTCGCGCCGCGCCGCTGACCATGCCTCGTAAGCGGCGGTGGTGGCGCGCTCGAATTCCGCCACCAGCGGCGGCGGGATTTTGACCGCGCGGTCGTAACGCCGTCGCCACCCGCGGACATTCGCCCGCTGCGCCACGGTCAGCGAGTCCGCGCGACGCTCACTGTCAGCGAGCCAGCGGCCGACCTCGGCGACGGTGAACAGCCGGTGCGCCAGCGCCGAGCAATACGCCGTCTGCTCGCCACGGTAAGCGGCGGCCTTCGGCGGCAGGTAAGTTTGGTGGTCCCAGTGCAGCACCGCGCAGGCGGTGTTGATTAGCGCGCATTCCCGTGAACGGGCTTCGAGTTGTCGGTAGGCAGGCATGTGCCAATCCTATCGCGCGCCGCCGACACTGACGATTTTTTTCACGCCGCCGCCGGCTCGATGGCGGCGGCCCGTCACTATCAGCGCGTGCGCCCGCCTGCTGACAGACGGTTAGCCGCCCGCCGCGCGCCGTGCTCACGCCAGGATTTGCCGCAGATCGTCGAGGTCGAGGATGGCGGTCAGGGGTTCTTCCCGCACGATGGTTTTTGCCAGCGCGGCTTTGTGTTTCTGCAAGTGGCGGATTTTCTCCTCGACGGTGTTTTTGGCTAACAAGCGATAGGCGATGACCTGACTCGACTGGCCGATGCGGTGAGTGCGGTCGATGGCCTGCGCCTCGACCGCCGGATTCCACCACGGGTCGAACAGGACGACGTAACTCGCGGCGGTCAGGTTCAGCCCGGTGCCGGCGGCCTTGAGGGAGAGGAGGAACACCTGCTCGTCCGGTCGGGTTTGGAAGCGCTCGACCAGTTCCTGCCGGCGCTGCGTCCGGCCGGTGAGCATGAGGTGCGCGATGCGACGGTCAGCGAGTTCGCGTTGCAAAATTTCCAGCATGGTGACGAATTGGGAGAACACCAACACCTTGTGACCCTCGGCGAGGATCGGCTCGAGTTGGTCAAACAGCGCCTCGACCTTGGCGGCGCCGGCGGCGGCGAGGTCGGCGCCGACGAGCGCGGGGTGGCAGCAAATCTGCCGCAGGCGCAACAGCGATTGCAGAATGTTAAAGCGTCGCGCGTTGAACTCGGCGGCATCGCTGATGTTCAGCAACAGCCGCCGCGCGCGCTTCAGCTCGGCGTCGTATAATTTTCGTTGCGCGCCCTCCAACTCGACCAGCAGCGACTCCTCCACGCGCGGCGGCAGGTCGGCGGCGACTTGCGCCTTGGCGCGGCGCAGCATGAAATGGCTGACGCGGCGCGCGAGGCGCCGGCGGGCGAGCGGATCGGCGCGGTCGCCGAACTCGCGCTGGAACGCGGCCTGCCCGCCGAGCAGGCCCGGCATGGCGAACGCGAACAGGCTCCACAAATCCAGCGCGCGGTTCTCAATCGGCGTGCCGGTCAGCACGAGGCGGCGCGCGGCGCGCAACGAGCAGGCGGCGCGCGCGCCTTTCGACTGCGGGTTCTTGATGTTCTGGCCCTCGTCCAGAATCACCGCGTCCCACGCGGGCCGCGCGAGCGCGTCCGTGCGCCGGCGGAGTTGCGCGTAATTGATGACGGTCAGCGAGACCTCGGGCAAGGGGCCGGCGGCCGGCCAATCGCCGACCGTCAGCGCCGGCGTGAAACGCGCCGCCTCGAGCTGCCAGTTCGACACCACGCTTTTCGGGCACACCACCAGCGCGCGCGGCGGCGGCAGTCCCCCGGCGGCGCGCTGCTCCGCCAGGTGCAGCAGCCAGATGAGCGTTTGCAGCGTCTTGCCGAGTCCCATGTCGTCGGCGAGCACGCCGCCGAGATTGTTTGCCGCGAGGTGCGCGAGAAAATGGTAGCCGTCGAGTTGATAGGGGCGCGGCACCGCCGACAATGACGCCGGCAGCGGCGGCGGCGGCACGGCGCGCAACCGCCGGGCGCGTTCGCGCAATTCCTCCGCCTGCCGCGCGGGCAGCAGCGCGGACAAATTTTCACCGGCGAGTTGCAGCGTGTGGAACCGCTGCCGCCGCGGCTTGCCGGCGGCGAGGTCGGGGTTGAGGCCGAGTTCGTCGAGCTGCTCCCGCTGACCGTCAGCCAAGTCGAGTTGCAGCCGCCGCCAGCCCTTGCCCTTGAGAAACACAAACCGCCCGCGCGCCTGGAGCAGCAGGTTGGTTTCCTCGGCGCTGAACGCGGTGTCCTCGGCGCTGATGATGAGGTTGAGGTCGAACCAATCCACCCCCGCGTCGGCGGCGGGCGCGAGCGTCACGCCGAGCCGCGCGCGGTCCGGTTCGCGCAGGAACGCCGCCAGCAGCGGGTCGCACTGCACGTCGGCGCCCGCCGCGCGCGCGTCCGCCACCCACTTGGCAAAGCGCTCGGGAAAATTCCTGGTCACGGACGCGACATAATACGAGCGCTCCGAGTAAGGGTCATCCCAACGCAGGTTCAGTTCCGCCAGCAGATTGACCGCGGCGGCGGCGTCCCCCATGTCGAGATCCGATAATTCGCTGTCGCTCAACTCGCGTTCGTCGCGCCAGCCGGAGTTGGTGTGGCGGCGCAACGGCTGACCGTCAGCGTCCGCGAACAATTCCACCTCCAGCCGCCCGTTGGGGTCGCCGGCGCCGAGCCGGTGCCGGCAGACGAAACGCGGCCGCGGCGCGATGACGCGCGCGCGGGGCAGTGCCACGCCCTCCAACCGCGCGCCGAGCCGCCGCAGCACACTCCGTCCCAGCCCGCTCGCCAGCGCCGCGCGCGGGATGAGGTGCCCGCGCGCGGGGTTGCTGTCGGCGACCAGCGCGGGCGGCAGCCGGTAAAAAATCCCGGCGAGCGCATCGAACCGCAGCGTGTCCGTCAGCGGCAGCGTGTTCGCCGGCAGCGGCTCGCCGGTCGGCTGCGCCAGCGCGAAATGCACCTTGTCGCCCGCCGCCGGCGTGCCGCGCCAATGCAGGCAGACCGGCTCGGGATTGAGCGGCTGGCCGTTGCCGCCGAGCACCAGCGCGGCGAGCGCGGGGTTGCCGGGGATTTGCGCCAGCCAGCGGACCGTCAGCGGCGATTGTAATTCCAGACCGGACGGGCTGTGCCGCCGGTATGCCTGGTCGGCGTTGAAACTTGCCGCCCACAGCGCCTGCACCAGCGCTGACAGTGACGGCGCGCAGCGCGACAATTCCGCCGGCGTCAGCGCGAGCCATTCCCTGACCGTCGCGGCCTTCGCGCCGTGCCAGCTCCGGCCGCCGTCCGCGCGATATTGCCAGCGGAACCGATAGTGCTCAAACACGAGCCGCGCCTCGCGCGGACGGACGGCGGCGGTTTTTTTGCCGGGCGGCGGCGGCAGGGCCTGTTCGAACACCTGCCGCCAGCGGGCCAGTTCGAGCCGCTGACGGTGCGCCTCGATTTTCGCGGTTACCGCGGGCAAGTCGGTCAGCGCCGCGAGGAACGCCGGCGCCGGCACTTTCTTTTTGTCAAAAAACCACGCGATGAACTGCCACAACTCCAGCGGCGAGGCGGGGTATTGCTCCCAGCAGCCATGAAACGGGCTGATGTGCGCGTATTCGCCGCGCAGCACATTCGGGTGACTGCGCAACGCATACAACTCCTCGCCGCGAATCGGCGGCCCCTGCCGGTGATGGTTCCACAACCGGGTCAAATCGCGGATCAAGAACAGCTCGTCCGTCGTCAGCGCGCGCCCGTTGGCCGCGACGACTTGCCGGATCAGCTGGTCGCGGTAATTTTCCTTGTTCGCGTCCGCCGGCGGCGGGTTGCGGGGCGGCGTGTCGCGCTGGTCGAAGGCGCGGTCATCGTCAGCGCCGCGCCGCAGCACCGCCAGCGCCAGCGCGAACGAATGCTTGCACTCCCCGCCCATCGGGCACGAACACGTGTCATGCCAGTCGCCGCCGGTGTAACGCCAGGTGACCGTGTACAGCTCCGTCCCGCTGACGGTGGCGACGATGACATGCGGCGCCGGCGATTGGACGCCGCGCACCCTGCCGCGTGAATAATAATCCTCCCCGCGCGTCCGGATGTTCGGCGGAAAAGCCAGCAGCCGCTCGTGCAACCGCGCCAGCGCCGCCGCGTCCAGATGTGCAATCGTTTTCACTAGGCAGTCCCAGTTTTCGCGCCGGTGGTTCCCGTGCCCCGCAGAATCACGGCTGACAATAAAATAACCCAGCTGGAAAAATACGCCCACAGCAACGTGGCGATGAAGCCGCCGAGGGTGCCGTACAGCGGGTTGCCCTGCCAGATTTTCACCAGAAACACGCTGTACAACCAGCCGAACACCAGCCAGCCCACCGTCGCGCACAGCGCCGCGCGCACCACCGCCCGGTGGCGATAGCCGACGCCCACCGACGCCGACAGCACGCGGAAGGTGAACCAGAACGCGCCGAACATCGCCAGCAGCGACAGCCCGTGCCGGATCATCCGCAGCCCCCAATTGCGCGGCCAGCCGAACAGCAGCGAATTGAACTGTTCCTCAATCAGCGGCGCGACGAGGAACAGCAGGCTCACCACGCACAAAATCACCGCCCAGCCCAGCAGCAGCGCGAAGGCGTACACGCGGTTCAGCCAGTCCATCCGCGGCGGCTTGAGGCCCGGCGCGAAGATGTGCCGCAGCGCCGCCGACAGGTGCGTCATGAAGGTGCTGGCCGTCCACAGCGCCGCCAGCGAGGCCACCGCCAGCCAGGCCGGCGAGCGCGAGCCGAGGGTCGCGTCGTGCAACAGGTCGCGCGGCTTGAGTTCGGTGCCGCTGGGGATGACGTTGGCGACGATGAATTCCATCGCCTCGCGCGCGCCGGTGGCGTGGAACCGCGTGGCCAGCAGCATCAACAGCATCAGCATCGGCGCCACCGCCAGCAGCAGATAAAAGGCCAGCGAGGTGGCGTGCGCGTCGAGCCAGCCGCTTTTGTACAACCATTCCTTGCCGATGAGCCGCGCGGCGGCGCGGACGGAAATTTTCAGCCACAGGTTGAGGCGCTTGAACACGGGTTGCTCCTAGGGCCAGGCGACGGTGACCAGCTCGCCGAGGGGGTCTTGCGAGGTCACCGGCAGCGGGCCGTGGCCGGCGGTGACGAACAGGCTGGCGCCGCGCGGATATTCCCGGTCGCCGATGGTGAAGCGGCCGCGCGCGACAAACACATAGCGGAAACTCCGCCCGCTGACGTTGAGGTCGTCGCGCTGGCCGGGTTCGTCAAAGCAATGGCGGCGGGTGACAAAATACGGGCACTCGACCAGGCGGTCGGCGTGCGGCTGGGCGAACGCCGGCTCGCAGTCGTCGAAGTTGATGCACGCCAGCGACTCGGCGACGTGCAGCGCGCGGGGTTGACCGTCAGCGCCGACGCGGTCCCAGTCGTACACGCGGAAGGTGGTGTCGGAGTTCTGCTGGACTTCCAGAATCACGTTGCCCGCGCCGATGGCGTGGACGCGGCCGCTCGGCAGGAACATCACCTCGCCGGGCGCGGTTTGCAGGACGTGGAAGCAATCGGCGACGGTGTTGGCGGCAATCGCCCGGGTAAATTGTTCACGGTTAACCCCCCGCCGCAACCCGGCGTAAATTTCCGCTGACGGTGATGTCTCGAGGAAATACCACATTTCGGTCTTCGGCTCGCCGTGGAATTGCGGCGCAAGCGCGGCGGGCGGGTGGACTTGCAGGGAGAGCTTGTCCCGCGCGTCGAGCAGCTTGATGAGGATGGGGAACCGCTCGCCGTCAGCGGCCGCGGTGCCGAAGAGGCGCTGACGGTCGGCGGACGCCCACCACTCGTGCAGCGTGCCGCCGCTCTCGGCCAACACCGTTTGCGCCTCGGGGCGGTCGGACAATTCCCACGACTCGCCGATGAGTTGGCCGGCGGGCAAGGCGCGCCCGAACAATGTTTGCAAATTGCGTCCGCCCCAGATGCGTTCTTGAAAAATCGGTTGTAGCGTGAATACCGCCATAAGGGTGGCATTTTGCCACTATCAGCGGAATGTGGGAAGTTTTTTTGGGTGAGTGTTGAAAACCCAGAAACGCGAGGGCGCGAAGGGTTTTTTAAGTAGGATTTAACCGCGGAGACGCGGAGGCGCGGAGATTTTTAGTTGGGGCTTCGCGTCTCTGTGTCTCTGTGATGAAGATGATTGAGACAATTCTATCGACGATAGATACGCCTCTATTAACGATAGACACGTCTCTATTGACGATAGATATTCCTCTATCGACGATAGACGCGCCTCTATTGACGATAGATACGCCTCTATTGACGATAGACACGCCTCTATTGACGATAGACACGCTTCTATCGACGATAGACATGCCTCTATCGACGATAGATACGCTTCTATCGATGATAGAAATGGTTCAATAATGAATGGAATGGCAACAGGCGGGGATCATGCTCAGCGTGTGAGCGCGGGGGTGCTTGGTTTATGGCTTATCTCGTTCATCTTCAGCGGGTTTTGATGACGCGGTATGACGATTTGGGGAGGTGGCGATATGGAGTCTGGCTGCCTTGCGGAAGGGTTTTGAAGGCGGGGCTTGATTACGCCAGTTCCGCCAGGCGCATTTCCACGTCGGCGGCTTGCAGGGCGCGGAGGAGTTCTTCAAGGTCGCCTTCCATGAAGGCTTCCAGGTTGTACATGGTGTAGTTGACGCGGTGGTCGGTGATGCGGTTTTGCGGGTAGTTGTAGGTGCGGATTTTTTCGGTGCGGTCGCCGCTGCCGATTTGTTGCCGGCGGTGGGCGGCGTATTTGGCGTTTTCTGCCGCTTGTTTTTGCTCCAGCAGGCGGGCGCGCAGGATGTTCATCGCTTTGTCGCGGTTTTTCAGCTGGGAACGGCCGTCCTGGCAGCGGACGATGAGGCCGGTCGGGATGTGCAGGATTTGCACGGCGCTGTCGGTGGTGTTGACGCCCTGGCCGCCCGGCCCGCCGGCGCGGCAGACTTCCACGCGGATTTCGTCGGGGCGGATGACCAGGTCCACTTCCCTGGCCTCCGGCAGCACGGCGACGGTGGCGGTCGAGGTGTGAATGCGGCCCTGGCTCTCGGTGGCGGGCACGCGCTGCACGCGATGCACACCGCTTTCAAAGCGCATTTTTCTGAACACGGCCTCGCCGCTGACGGTGAAGACGATTTCCTTGAGGCCGCCCATGGTGGACGGGCTGCTGTCCATGACCTCGATGTTCCAGCCGGCGGTCTCGGCGTAGCGGCTGTACATGCGGAACAGGTCGGCGCTGAAGATGCCCGCCTCGTCGCCGCCGGTGCCGGCGCGGATTTCGACGATGGTGTTGCGGGAGTCGTTGGGGTCGGGCGGCAGGAGGTTGGCGAGCAGGTTTTGCCGCAGGGCGGGGAGTTGCGCCTCGAGCGCGGGCAATTCCTCGCGGGCCAGCGCGGCCAGCTCGGGGTCATGGTCAGCGGCGCTGAGTTCGCGGTCGGCGGCGATGTCATGTTCCAGCGCGGCGATTTGGGCGCTGAGGGCGAGGGTGTTGCTGACTTGCGCGTGTTCCCGGAGCACCGCCTGCGCCCGGGCCTTGTCGTTGAACAGGGCGGGGTCGGCGATTTGCGTCGCAAGTGCGGCAAACCGTTGGCGCAGGCGGTCAAGGTGCGGTTGCAGGTTCATCAAGTTCAATCCAACGCCGGGGCGCGGGGCCAATACGCTGCCAGTGACAACAAAAATGGCCGCGATGAGCAGGCATCCCGGCCATTGGTCCTAGTCGGTGCGGGGGCGCTATTTTTTCTTTTTGGCGGCGGCCACGGCTTCGGACGCCTTGACGGTGCCGAAGCGCCGTTTGAATTTGTCCACGCGACCGGCGGTGTCCACAAACTTTTGCTGGCCGGTGTAGAAGGGATGGCAGGCGGCGCAAATGCCGATGCGGATGTCCTGGCGGGTGGAGCGGGTGGTGTACACGGCGCCGCAGGCGCAGGTAATCGTGGTCTCAAGATATTCTGGATGTGTGTCGATTTTCATAAAATTTTCCCAATGGGGCCGGGCATTAAACCAGTCTTTTGGCGACAATGCAAGCATTGTGTCCGCCGAAGCCGAAGGAATTGTTGATGATGGCGTTGATTTTCCCCTGGCGGGCGGTGTTCGGCACGTAATCCAGGGGGCAATTGGGATCGGGGTTTTCCAAATTGATGGTTGGCGGGACGATGCCGGTCTCGATGGACTTCAGGCACGCGGCCAGTTCCACCGCGCCGGCGGCGCCCAGCAGGTGACCGGTCATGGATTTGGTCGAGCTGACCCAGACCTTTTGGGCGTGCTCGCCGAAGACGGACAGGATGCCCTGCGATTCGGCCACGTCGCCGAGCGGGGTGGAGGTGCCGTGCGCGTTGATGTAGTCAACGTCAGCGGGATTAAGTTTGGCGATTTCCAGCGCGCGACGGACCGCGCGGGCGCCGCCCTTGCCTTCCGGCGCGGTGGCGGTCATGTGGTAGGCGTCGGTGGTGGCGCCGTAGCCGGTGATTTCCGCGTAAATGCGGGCGCCGCGTTTTCTGGCATGTTCCAATTCCTCCAGGATGACAATACCGGCGCCCTCGCTGAGGACGAAGCCGTCACGGTCGCGGTCAAAGGGGCGGGAGGCTTTTTCCGGCGCGTCGTTGCGGGTGCTGAGCGCCTTCATCGCGCCGAACCCGCTGAGGCCGAGCGGAATCACGGCGGCTTCGCTGCCGCCGGCGATGACCACGTCGGCTTCGTCAGTGAGAATGTGCCGCCAGCCTTCGCCGATGGCCTGGTTGGAGGTGGCGCAGGCGGTGACGACGGAGAAGCTCGGCCCCTGGAAGTTGTAATCAATCGCCAGCAGGCCGGCAGCCATGTTGCTGATCATCATGGGAATCATGAACGGCGAAACCCGGTTGGGGCCGCGGTTGACCAGGGCGGTGTGCTGGTCTTCCAAGGTTTGTAGGCCGCCGATGCCGCTGCCGACGATCATGGCGCAGCGTTCGGGGTTCAGTTTGTCCGGCTCCAGGCCACTGTCAGCGTAAGCCTGCCGGGTGGCGGCGAAGGCGAACTGGGTGTAACGGTCGCACCGGCGCGCGTCCTTGGGATTTTTGAAGAAGGGTGCGGGGTTGAAGTCTTTGACCTGGCCGCCGAATTTGGTGGAATATTGCGAGACATCAAACGAGGTGATGGGGCTGATGCCGCTCCGGCCGTTGATCAAGCCGTCCCAAGTGGTGGTTAAGTCGTTGCCCAACGGGGTCAGGACGCCGATGCCGGTGACTACGATTCTGCGATTGCTCATAAAAACTCAAATCAAAAATCCGCCCAGCGGCGCCACGGGCGGCCTCGTAGTTTCGGCGGCCGCGACCGGTGCTGGCTGGTCCGGGTTGTTGTTTTAACCCAAAGTGAGGTCCGCGCCTGCCACAGGGGAACCGGTTTCCTGGAATTTGCCGCCCGCTGGTCGCGGGACGGGGAACCTGATGTGCCCGGCAGATTATTTTTACGCCACGGAGTTCGTGTTTTGAGTTTTTATCAAACGCGCCAGGGCCTGGGTTGCGCGCCCCGGCGATAGGGCTTATTTGCCTTCCTGTTTTTCCTCGATGTACTTGAGCACGTCACCGACGCTGGTGAGTTTCTCGGCGTCCTCGTCCGGCACCTCGATGGAGAAGTGCTCCTCAAAGGCCATGACGAGTTCGACGACATCCAAAGAATCGGCGCCGAGGTCCTCGATGAACTTGGCCTCAGGCGTCACCTGCTCCGGATTGACGCTCAGTTGTTCCACAATAATTTCCTTAACTTTATCTTCGATTGATTTATCGGACATCTTGTTACTCCTATCTTATTTGGTTTAAGGTTCAAGCGAATTCTGCGAAGCCGTTTGGCTTTGGCAACCTAAAATTCCATCGAACCAAAGTTTTGTTTTCAGATAAACAAACCTCCGTCAACGGTTAACACCTGCCCCGTTAGGTAGCCGGCCTCCGCGCTGCTCAAAAACAGCGCCAGGGCCGCCACATCGCCGGGTTCGCCCAGCCGTTTGAGCGGGATTTGTTCCTGCAATCTTTGTTTCAATTCATCGGCCAGCGCGCCGGTCATGTCCGTCTGGATAAAACCGGGGCAAATGGCGTTGCAATTGATGTTGCGGCTGGCCAACTCCTTGGCGACCGACTTGGTCAGACCGATGAGACCCGCCTTGGCGGCGGCATAGTTGGCCTGGCCGGCGTTACCGTGGAGGCCGATGACCGAGCTGATGTTGATAATCCGGCCCTGGCGGGCCTTCATCATGATTCTGGCCACGGCCCGGGTCCAGTTGAAGGCGCCCTTCAAGTTGGTTTGCAGCACGGCGTCCCAGTCCTCGTCACTCATGCGCAGCAGCAGCGTGTCGCGGGTGATGCCGGCGTTGTTGACCAGAATGTGGATGCCGCCAAACTGCCGTTGCACCTCGTCCACGCACGCGTTGACCGCTGACGCTGACGCAATGTCCACGCCGTAACCGGTGTACCGCACGCCCAGCGCGGTCACTTCCCCGGCGATGGCGTTGGCGGAAGCCTCACTGCGCGCCACGCCGGCGATGTTACAACCCTCGCCGGCGAGGGCCAGGGCGATGGCTTTGCCGATGCCGCGGCTGGCTCCGGTGACGATGGCGGTTTGGTTGCTGAGTTTCATGGGGGGCAAAGGGGAACTTACGGGATGGTCGGCGCCGCCGCGGTTAATTCGTCCAGCGAGCCGATGCTGACCACCGGGATGTTGGGGTTGATGCGCTTGCACATGCCGGCCAGCACCTTGCCGGGGCCAAGCTCGATAAACTGGGTGACGCCGTCGCGAATCATTTCCTCGACGCAGTCCTGCCAGCGCACGCTGCCGGTGACCTGGCGCAGCAGGGTGTCCTTGATTTCGGCGTTGCCGATGACCCGCTTGCCGGTGACGTTACTGTACACCGCGACGGTCGAGGCGCTGACCGTGACGCCGTCCAGCGCCGGCCGCAACCCCTCCTGCGCCGACAGCATCAGGCGCGAATGGTAAGCCCCCGCCACCTTCAGCGGCAGCGCGCGCTTCAACCCCAGCGCCTTGCCCTGCTCCGCCGCCGCCGCGATGCGGTCCGCCGCGCCGGACAGCACGATTTGACCGGGACAATTGTAATTGGCCACCTCCAAGTCCGTCGCCGCCGCCAGCGCCAGGGCCTGCTCCGCCGTCGCGCCAATCAGCGACAACATCCCGCCCTTGGTCTGCCGGCAAGCCTCCTGCATCAGCCGCCCGCGCGTCGCCACCAATTGCAACCCGTCGGCAAACCGGAAATGCCCCGCCGCCGTATGCGCGGTAAACTCGCCCAGCGACAACCCAGCCGTGGCCTGGAACCGCCAGTCCGGGCGGAGTTTTTGCAACACCGCCAGCAAACTAAGCCCGTGTACGAACAGCGCGGGCTGACAATAACTGGTATCCGTCAGCGTCTCCGCCGGGCCGTTGAAACAGACCTCCTGAAACCCGTTTTGCAGCAACTCGTCCGCCTGCCGGAACAACGCCGCCGCCTCGGCCTGAGCCGCCGCCAAATCCTTGCCCATGCCCGCGAACTGCGCGCCCTGGCCGGAAAAAATCACCCCTGTCTTCGACATCGCAACCTCCTGATTAACTGAACGGCCTAGGCTAGGCAAAGACCGACCATTAAGCCAATAACTTTTTATCCCCGCCCCGCCCCGCCGGCCAATCCCCCGCCAACCGCAAAACGCCTCCCAATCCTGGCAAAGTGGCAAAAACGGCTGCAACCATGACCTTTACCGGCGGCAAGGTGGCAAAAGCAATTGCATTGTTGACCTTTACCGGCGGCGAGGTGGCAAAAGCAATTGCATTGTTGACCTTTACCGGTGGCGAGGTGGCAAAAACGTCTGCATTGCCGGGTCTTACCGGCGGCGGGGTGGCAAAAGCAATTGCATTGTTGACCTTTACCGGCAACGAGGTGGCCAAAGCAATTGCACCACCAAGACACGAAGGCACAAAGGGAGACTTTTTATAACCGCAGAGACGCGGAGGCGCGGAGAGAGGGCCTTTTTTTAATAAACCTTCGTGCCTTCGTGTCTTAGTGGTGAAAGGATGTAAATCACCCCCACGCCAACACCCGCTCCGCCAGCCGTTGCCCCAATTCCTCAGGGTGCAACGCGCTGCCAGTGAGATATGCGTGGCGGCCGGCCGCCGCGCCGTCAGCATAATAAACAGCGGCCAAATGCAGGCACACCCCGTCGTAAACGCGGGCGAGGACGCCGAGCGGGGCCTGGCAGCCGCCGCCGATGGCGCGCAAAAAGGCCCGCTCGGCGCGCAACCGCACCAGGCTGGGGCGATGCGTCACCAGGCGCAGGACGGGCAACCACGCGCTGTCAGCGGCGCATTGGATGGCGATGGCGCCCTGGCCGGCGGCGGGCTTGACGAAGTCAACGGGCAGCACGCTGACCGTGAGGCCGTCGGTGTCGGGACGCAGGCGTTCCAGCCCGGCTTGCGCGAGGATGATGCCGTCCCACGCGGGCTGCTCGCGCAGCTTGCGCAACCGGGTGTCGAGATTGCCGCGGATGGCCAGGAACTCCGTGTCAGGGTATCGTTCCAGCCATTGCCGGCGGCGGCGGACGCTGCCGGTGGCGATGACCGCGCCGGGCTTGGCGACTATCTCTGTCAGCGGCGCGCGCGACACCAGCACGTCGTTCACCGCCGCGCGACACAGCACGCCGCCGATGACCAAACCGTCCGGTAACTCGGCCGGCAAATCCTTCGCGCTATGTACCGCCACGTCAATGGCGCCCGCCAGCAGTGCCTCCTCCAACTCCTTGGTAAACACCGCCTTCGTCAGCGTGTCAGGCTTCGCGTCGGCGGCTTGCAGGCGGTCGCCGGTCGTGGCAATCACCACCGTCTCCGGCACAACGTCAGCGTCCGCCGCCGTCAGCGCCCGCTGGAACAGCTCCGCCTGCGCCAGCGCCAGCCGGCTGCCGCGCGTGCCGATATTGATTTTAGTCTTGTGGTGCATGGCTCAACAATTTTTTCACCACCGCGCGCAACGCGGGAAACTCCTGCTCGGACAAATCTTCCCACCGCAACAATTCCGCCCCCGGTCGGTCGAAAATAATCACCCGCAGCGTCGCCGCCGGCTTCCGCCAGCCCAGCTTGACCGACAGCTCGCCGGTAAAATCCGCCACCGCGCAGAGGTCCGCGCGCGGGTCGCCGGCATTGCCGTTCTGACGATAACGCGGCGTCACCCGCAGCGCCTCGGCATCGAGCGCGCGCGCCACGCGCCGCCGCGTGTACCCTTTCGCCAACTGCGCCAGCGAGCCGCGCAAATCCACCACCACCACGGGACGAAAGCCCGGCAGCCCCTGAAACTCATCCAGCGCCAGGTTCACCGCGCGCGTCCGGTCTTGCACCTCCTCGTTGCTGTAGATGACCACGTGGACTGTGTTCGCCTCGTTCAACACCCGCTCCCGCCCGTCAACGTCAGTGGCCTTGATTTCCGCCCCGCTGACGGTGGCGCACAGTAAGAAGATACTCGCGCAGAGACGCAGAGACGCAGAGGTTTTTTTTGAAAAGAATAAATGATTTCCTGTCAAAAACTCCGCGTCTCTGCGGCTCTGCGCGAGGTTGATTTTCATTCCACCACCTCCAAAATGAAGCCCCGCAAATACTCACTCTCCGGCACATTCAGCAAAATCGGATGATCCGCCGGCTGCCGGCGGATCTCCACCAACCGCACCGCGCGGCCCGCGTCACCGGCAGCGTCCAGCAACAAGTTCCAATAAACATCGTGCGTGACGTGATGCGAGCAGGCATAAGTCGCCAGCACCCCGCCCGGCGCCAGGCGTTGCAACGCCCGCAAGTTCAGTTCCTTGTAACCGCGCAACGCCGCGCCGAGGCGGTCTTTCGTTTTCGTGAACGACGGCGGGTCGAGGATGATGACGTCCCACTCGCGCCGCCGCTCGCGCGAGAAATAATCGAACACATTCCCGGCGCTGACCGTGACGTTCGGCCAGCGGTTATGCTCCGCGTTGCGCCGCGCCAACGCGACGGCCTCCTTGGAAATATCAATGCCCAGCACCTCCGTCGCGCCACCGGCGGCGGCGTGCAGCGCGAAACCGCCCTGGTTGCAACAGGCGTCGAGCACGCGCTGGCCCCGGCACCGCGCCGCCACCCGGCGGTACTCCTCGCGCTGGTCGAGGTAAAAACCGGTCTTTTGCCCGCCCGCGAGGTCGAGCCAGAATTCCACGTCGCCGATTTTGCGCCAGTGCGGCGTCACCTCCGCGCCCGCGACGCTGACGGTGAGGTCGAGTCCTTCCTTCACGCGAACCGGCGCGTCGTTTTTCAACAGGATGGATTTCGGGTGGAACAACTCGTCGAAAATATCCGCGATGTCAGCCAGGCGCCGGTCCACCGCCAGCGTCAGCGCCTGCAACACGATGATGTCGCCGTAACGGTCGGCAATCAGGCCGGGCACATGGTCCGACTCCGACCACACCAGCCGCGCAACCTCAGCGTCCCCGCGCCGCCGCGCCGCGCTGACGATGGCGCCGCGCAAATAATCCTTGTCAAAATCCACCCGGCCGGCGGCAAACCGGCGCCAGACGATTTGTGATTTGCCGTTGTAAATCCCCGTGCCGAGCAGCCGCCCCCGCGCGTCGCGACACTCGACCGCCTGGCCGTCAGCGTCAGCGGGCAACAGCCGCTGGACTTCATTGGCAAACACCCACGGGTGTCCCTTGAGGACGCGCGGACGGTCGCCGGGTTTGAGCTTCAGCGCGGGCATGGGAACCAAGTTAGGCGGGATTCCCCCCGCGTCGAGGAAAAGCGGCGCTGACCGTGGCCGTCACCGCCGGCGGCGTTACTTTTGCGCGGCGAGAAACTCCAGGATCACCTGCGCCTGGTCCTTGGTGTGGCCCCGGTGGTCGGCGTAGATGATTTTGCCGTCGTGAATGAGATACGCCTGGCGGGCGGACAAACCCTGGCCGGCAGCGTCAGCGGCGCCGAGTTGGAAGGCGTTGGTGACCTTGCGGTCAGTGTCAGCGATGAGGATGAACGGGAATTTCTGCTCGGCCTTGAACTCGGCCTGCTCCTGCACCGTGTCAGTGCTGACGCCGACGATGGTGACGCCGAGTTTCGCCAGTTCACTGTCAGCGTCGCGCAACGCGCATCCCTGCGCGGTGCAGCCGCCGGTCTTGGCCTTCGGATAAAAATACACCAGCGTATAGGGGCGCTGCCGGTAGATTTCGCCGAGGTTGACGGTTTTCCCCTCGTCCGTGACCACGTCCAGCACCGGCGCGGCGGCGCCGACGGTCAGCGGCTGGGATTGGGCGAAGCCGCTGACCGTGAGCGCCAGCAGGCACGGAAACGCAAAAAGTTTATTCATGACCGCTGATGATAAGCCGCGCCACCGCCGCCAGGCAAGCCGGATTTGCCGGCCGGCGACACTGTCAGCGGCCGGGAATTCCAGCGTCAGCGCGCCGTCGGCGATGAGTGGCTTGATTTGTTCCAGCGGATATAGTGGTTCCGCATAACCTTGGCAGGTTATTGCATCATGCCGAACCTGCTGACCAGCACGAGAACTGGGTAAAATTGCTGGCCGTGCCGCGCCAGCAGCGATAATCCCGCAGGGATGAAATATTTATAGCCGCCGGTGTCAACCGGCGGTAAGTAGCATCAACCCAATCAACCCCGCCGGGGTGAAATAGCGACTTTGCGCGACGTTTTTCTGGCACTCCGACGGAGTTGGTTCGACGTAACAACAGCTACCGCCGGTTCACCCCGGCGGCTATAAATATTTCATCCCTGCGGGATTATCGCTGATGCCCCCGTCCCCAAGGAGAGCCTACTCATGGATGATGGAATAGCCTGCCTATGTGATAAGGAACTACTATATCCGACGTGGATAAGGTTTTATCTGTCGTGGATAAGGTCTTACCTGTCGTGGATAGGGTCTTACCTGTCGTGGGTAAGGTCTTACTTGTCGTGGATAGGGTCTTACTTGTCGTGGATAAGGTCTTACTTGTCGCAAGGAATTGGCTTACGCAAGGGGGATATGGCCCCGCCGCCTGGCCGTTGTTTTGCAGGTAGAGTTGCATAAAGGTTCAGTTTTCAGAGTTCGTTTTTCACCGTCAGCGTTTCGGCTGGCGGTCGTCTTTTTTGCTTTTTGCCGGCGCGGGACGGGAAGATTGTCGTGGCGCGGGACGCGATGGCGCCGCTGACGGTGCCGGGCGCGACGCGGGCGCGGGGCGGGAGAATGGTTGCGGCCGTTCCTGGCGTTGTGGCGGCGCGGACGGCGCGGGACGGGAAAATTGCTGCGGGGCCGGACGCGGCGCGGGTGCCGGTCGCGAGGTCTGTTGCGGCCGTTCCTGGCGTCGCGATGGCGCTGACGGTGCCGGTCGCGAGGCTTGTTGCGGCCGCTTTTGGCTCGCTGACGGTGCCGGTCGTGAAAATTCTTGTCTCGGCGCTGGACGCGACGCCGCTGACGGCGCCGCGCGGCGCGGTGCCGGCGCGGCATGATGCGATGGCGGCGGCGCGTGATGAATTGGCGCGTGATGCGGCGGGCGCGGCGGCGCGTGATGGCGCCGGAACGGATTGAGGCGCACCCACCAGCTGGTCACCACCACCGGCGCGGTCTCGTAAATCACCGTGCTGGTATAGGTCGCTCCCGGCGCGGACCCCGCCGCTGACGGTGAAGTGTCCGCTGACGCCGCGCGGTCAGCCGCGCTGAAACTCAACTCAGCCTGCGGCGCCGCGCACGGCACGTATCCCTCAATCGTCACGCCGCTGTCGGTGACGCGCGCCAGCGCCTCGACTTTCAGCAAAATGCCCGCCGCCGACGGTGAATGGTAGGCGCGCTCGAAGTTCACCGTCAGCGTGTCCGCGTCACGCCACGCGCCGAGGCTGAGGTAGGAGCGGCGTTCCTGGTAGTCGGCGGAAAATTTCCGCGCCGCCGCGTCGGCCAGCGGCGCGGCCTCGCGCATGATTTGCTCGCCGAGCGCGTCGCCGGCTCTTTTCAACACCGCGCCGTCGGCGGACAAAATCCACAAATAATCGCCCGCGTTGCCGCGCCGCTCGCTGGCGGCGACGAAGCGCTGGCCGGGCGACGGCTGTTGATTGAGCAGCCAGCCGCCTGCCGCGTAAGTGGCGACGCGCTCCCCGCCGCGCTGCAGCGTCAGCCTGGGATTGTCGCCCTCGGAAATTGACACCGTCAGCGGCGGCCCGCTTTGCGCCGGCGCCGTCACGGTCAGCGGTGTGTTGTCCCGCTGGTGGTGCCACCACCACCACGCCGCGCCGCCGCCCGCGAGCAGCAACAGCGCGCCCAGCGCCAGTAGCGCGCCCGCGATGAGTTTCAAATACAGCAAATTGCCCGCCGCCGCCGGTGCCGGGCTTGGATTTTGGTTAGTCATAATTTTTCACCCCGTCGCGTCACCGTCAGCGGCTACAAATCGCCGAGGCTGTTGGCGCGCCACTCCCAGCGGGCGACCTCGCGGTATTCGTCGTAGTAAGCCTGGTGGTACCAGTCCGCTCGTTTTTCCACCAGCCGGTTGTTGTCGTAAAAAAAGTGGTTCTTATAAAACCGATTCCACGCCGCGTCTTTTTCGCGCTTGGTTTCGTCGCTCGTCAGGCGACCGCCCGTTTTGGCCAGTGTGCCAAGGTTCACCGCGACCAACAAAAACGGCCCGCCGGTGCGATAACTGCCCGCGTGGTAGGGATTGCCGCGCTGCAAGCCGTCGCGACCAAATTGCAGCGCGCCGCTGACGCTGAACTCCGCGCCGCCGCGCCGCCAGAACCACCGCAACGAGGAACCCTTGATGACCAGCCGCTCGCCGCCGCTGACATAGACGCCCTCGCGCACGCCGAGTTGGTTGTGCGTCACCACGCGATTCCGCGCCTCCCGCGCCGCCGCGCGCTCCGCCTCCTCCCGCTCGGCGTCATAGCCGGGCGAGGGGTCGAGCACCTCGGTCTGGCTCACCGTCAGCGTGTCGCCGACGGCGCGCAGCGAGACGCGCAGCTTGGGCCAGTGCTCCGGGCGCAAGTTGGCAAACGGCGCGCGGTCGAGCACCGTCAGCGTGTCGTGGTCCGCCCAGCCCTCCGCCGCGCGCGTCCAATGCAGGTCGTCCATTTCGGCGCGCGGCGTTTTTTTCCTCGCGCACTCGACTGCCGGGGCAAAATTGATGTTGTCACCGTCGGCGGCTTTCAATTCAACGCCGTCGCGCCGGAACACGCGGACGTAATTGCCAGCGTTGGCGGGGCGCTGGTTGACGGCGAGATACTTGTTGTCCGGCGACGCGAACGCGCCGAGGAACGAGCCGCTCACCGGTACCCGCGCCACCTCGCGCGTGCCGCGCAGCACCAGCAGCGTCCGCTCCAGCGAGGCGGGCGCGCCCGGCACCGGCTCGTCCAGCGCCCGCGCTGACAGTGGCGCAAACGGTTGATAATAAAACCACCACGCCGCCGCGCCGCCACCCGCGAGCAGCAACAACACCGCCGCCGCCAGCGCCACGATGACCATTTTCCATAACAGCGGATTGTTCGCCGCTGACAGTGAGTTTTGCTTCGGCGTCTCTGTCCAAGGCGACGGCAGCTTCACCGACAATGCCGGCGCTGACGGTGTTGGCAAGGTGACGGCGGCTTCCAGCCGCCGCCCGTCATGACCAGCCCGGCGCGTGTCATCCGCCGGCGGCAGGCTGCCGCCGTTACCATCGCCAGCGCGCGCCAAGGCGTTGAAATTTTTGATAAAAATGAACAGCGCAATCGTTGAGCCGATGCCGCACAGCAGGTGCCCGAAAATTGCCCACGCCAGAAAGGTCCCCGCGCCCTCGCTGACGCTGACGCCGCGCCGCCGCGCGCCCGCGCGCACCCGGTCGAACAGACCGCACCAAAACAACAGCGCGTAGATACCCAGCGTCAGCGGCGTCAGGAAGAAAAACTTCCACCCGCCGCCGGCGCGTTTGCCGTCCTCGCGGCACATCGCGTTCACGTCGCGCGCCACGCCGTTCACCCAAATGAAAAAGTAAATGCCCAGCGTCAGCAGCGTGAGCAGCAGCAGCGTCAGAAAACTGCGCGGTTTGATTTTCGCGTTCATAAAACTCCTCACTCAAATTTCACGCCCGCGCCGTCGGCGCTGACGGTGAAGCACTCGACCAGCGCCCACACCCAGCTCGGCACGCCGAGGCAGAACAGGCCCATGAGCAATTGCGCCGTCGCCTGGTTCATGCGCCCGGCGTAAAAATTGTGAATGCCCAGCCCGCCGAAAAAAATCGCGAGCAGCACATAGGCGGCGCGCGATTTCGGCACCGGCGCCGAGGCCGGCGCGGACGCTGACGGTGACACGATTTGCACGATGACCGGCGGCGCGCCGGCATGCCCGCCGCTGACGGTGACGGTCGGCGGCGCCGGAGGGTTGGACTGGGGTTGCGGTTGCGGTGTTTGCGTGCTCATAAAAAATCCTCACCGTCAGCGGCGGTCAAGGGGCCGTTGGTACCACCTCAATTTCGCAGCGCCGGTTGGTCGTGTTGCCCGGCTCCAATTTCAGGCCGGCTTGCTCGGCGCTGTCCACCAGCGCCACCACCACGTCCTCCAGCGCCGCGTCGGTGGTTACGTCGATTTCAATGCCAGTCTTCGTGGACGAGCGCTCGGCAACTTCATTCACCCCTGGCAACTCCTTGAGCAGTTTTTTGAGTTGCACCTTTTGCTTGAAGCTGACGTTGTTGACCACCAGCGCCACGCTGCCGCGCGCCTGCGCCCCGTGGTTGGCCGCCAGTAATTTTCTCAGCAAGTCGTTGCCAAGGGTCTTGGCCGCTGCCTCGATGGCCGCCTTGTGCGCGGTGGCGAGCGCCAGGTGCGTCGCGTTGCCCTTGGCGCGGCCGGAGGCCAGGATGTCCCCGGTGTCAACCATGATGAGGCGCGCCTCTATCTGTCCTTCGCAGTAGAACATGCCGGGGGCGAGATTGCCGGCGGTGGTGCGGTCGCTGAGGGCTTCGCCAATCATCACCAGGTCAACATGCAGTTCCGGGGCCAGCTTAAGCAGGTCAACCATGTCGCCTTTGAGCGCGCGCCGGATAATTTCCGGGTGGGCCTTGACCCGCGCCACTTCCCCTTGATTGAGTCGAAAACCCGCCTGGGTGAACACGTCAATCATGGTGGTCTCGCCGGCCGGGTCGGGCAGCGGCGAGGCCACATGGGTTTCCGGGATGGCGATGAGCAGGCGCAGTTTCTTGATTTTGTCATCCTCCTTGAAACTGCCCAGCCATTGGGCGAAGGCCGCTTGGTTCACCTCGCCCTGGATCGTCGCGTCGCAATAGCCCCGCCGCTCGCGGGCGCGAAGGATTTGCCAGCTGGTGAAAAACTCCCGCGCCTGCGCCGGCCCAAGTTTTTTCACCGCGTCCGCCGCGAGGCGCGGCGACGCGCCATCGGGCAGGTTGGCCGCCAGGCTCTTGGCGAGAATCTGCCGCAGGGCATCCGTTTCGGCGTCTTCCTGGTCCTTGGGGGAAGGCTCGCCCGTCATGCGGGCGACGCCCAACGCCTCGATGACTTGCTGTCCGTGCAATGAAGGGGAAATGAATCCCGCGACCACCAGCAGTGCCGCGAATATCCTGATGCGCATGCTTTCCTGTTCTTTCCGGTAAACGCGAAGACGGCGCGCCCTCGCCGGGCCGCGCCGTCTGCACAAGGTTTTAGTTGGCGGGCAACACACCTTGTTTCTTGAGCCGGCCAACATCGGCTTGCCGCACACTCACCCGATTCAACGAAGACCTTCCCGGGGCGGTCTTGCCTTCCGGGTCAAGCGCCAGCACGTTCTGGTACGTCGCCGCCGCCCGGTTATAATCACCGGCGCACTCATAGGCCAATCCGATGTTGTGGGTGATTTGCGCCTGTTCCTTAAGTTTCGGCTCAGACTGGGCCTGGCTGGCCGCCAGCGCCTCCTCAAACGCCTTGGCCGCCTGGAGGTACTGTCTCCCGGCAAACAACCCCTGGCCAGTGGTATTGGCCGTGTTCTTGGGGAATTTGTAGATGTTCACCGCAATGCTTTCATAATACGGGGCGATGGTCTTCATGAACTGTTGAACCACCCGCTCCGCCGCATTATCAAAGAGGCCGTTCATGTCGATGTTCGGCGGGTTGTCGTTATACCAGTCGGTTTGGGTGCTGGCCTCGCCGGTGAAGGTCTTGGTGGTGATGAGTTCACTGGTGGCCAAGTCCGTCACCGTAAAACTCACCTGCGCCGTGTTACTGCCCTGGTTGGCATATACATAGTACTCCCGGCCGGTTTTATAATCCCGCATGACTTGCTGCAAACGCTCCTGCCGCGGCGTGACCAGCAACACATCGCCTTTGATGCTCACATTCGCCGTCGTGACATCCTGTTGCGCGTTTAAGTCGGACAACGCCCGCTCCTGCGCCGCCGCCGTCATGCTGCCGCGGTCAACCAGGGTGAACTTACCGGTGTTCGCCAATGCCGTCCTGAGCTTGGCGTTGATGAGCTGCCCGCCCTGGCCGCTGATGCCGTCCAGCCGGATTTTCTCATATCCCGCCATGTTGATTTCCGCCGGGCGCTGGATGTTCAAATACGTCTGTTGCGTATTCGCGCAACCGGTGAAGATGGTCAGCAGTCCGCCCAGACTGAGGCTCATAATCATTTGCTTTTTTATTTTACATTCCTTGACTATAACATTGGGGTTCATTGGTTTTTTTCTGTTGGTTGGTTTGGGGTTGATTGGATTTGAAGGTTTGTTTGGCAATGCTTACGCAACGCGGAGTTATGTGCCGCATTGGGAATAAACAAAAAACAAACCCGCTGGGAAAATTTACGGGAAACGGCGGGACAAAATTCAGGCTTGGAGCGCGTGAGCGCGTGAGCGCGTGAGCGCGTGAGCGCGTGAGCGCGTGAGCGCGTGAGCGCGTGAGCGCGATGCACTCAATTTATGGCCTATCTTTCTCATTTTCAGTGCGTTACCGATTCCTGACTCTCACTTGGCACCCCTATTTTAAGGACTGTCTGGAATGAGCCGTTTCGCAGTAACGATGGTTAAAATAACTTTTCCGCTGATCAAAAGCAATCTTTATTTTTGGATTCCACGCCATTTTTTCTCCTGCGGCGGCCGACAGCGGCGTCATTTTGCCGCGCTGGTCCAGGCGCTGCCGTTGACGCGGAAGCGCCACGGGCGCAGGGCGTCAGGGCCGGCGTAAGCGACGCCAACCCGCGGGCTGGCCAGGATGTCACGGTCAGCGAACACGAAACCGCGGTCCTCGATCCACAGCGGCGGCGAGCACAAGCCGCTGCCGTTGTGCCTGACCGTGATGCCCAGCGCCATCGTCAGCGTGGCGGGGCCGGCGGTGAGGCGCGGCGCGAGTTGTGCCATGCCGCGGCGGCGCAGCATGACATCAAGGCCGTCGAGCGGCTCGATGGCGCGGATGAGCACGGCATCGGCGCGGCCGCTGACGTTGGTGACGACGTTGAACAAATGGTGCAGGCCGTAACACAGGTAAACATAGGCGTGGCCGCCGGCGCCGTACATGGCCTCGTTGCGTTTGGTGCGGCGGCCGTTGTTGGCGTGGCAGGCGCGGTCGTCGATGCCGCGATACGCCTCGGTCTCGACGATTTGGCCCGCGGTCAGCGCGCCCCGGCAGCGCGTGACCAGGACTTTGCCCAACAATTCCCGCGCGATCAGCGTCACGTCGTCGCGCAGGTAAAACTCCCGTGGCAATACGTGATGCTGACGCTGACGGTGCGGGCGCGTGTGCTTATGCTGGCTCGTCATAATGTCGCGCGCCGAACAACGCCGTGCCCACGCGGACGATGGTGGCGCCCTCCTCGATGGCGACGGCGTAATCGTGGCTCATGCCCATGGACAATACGGGGAAGGTCGCGCCGGCGCGCTGTTCCAGATCGTCGCGCAGCTCCCGCAATTGACGGAAAAACGGGCGCGTCTTCTCCGCCTCCGCGCAAAACGGCGCGACGGTCATCAAGCCGGTTAGCTCCAGCTGGTCGCAGGCAAAAATCGTCTCCGCCAGCGCGGCAACGTCAGCGGGCGCGACGCCGTGCTTGGCGCTTTCGCCGCTGACGTTGACTTCCAGCAGCACTTGCTGGATCTTGCCCGCCTCGCGCGCGCGGCGGTCGATTTCCCGCGCCAGCTCGGCCGAGTCCACGGAATGAATCAGCGCGAACAGCCGCACCGCGTCCCGGACCTTGTTGCGTTGCAGGCCGCCGATGAAATGCCACTCGATATTGGCCGGCAGCAGCGGTTGCTTGGCCCGCGCCTCCTGCACCCGGTTCTCGCCGAACGCCCGCAATCCGGCGTCATACGCCAGCCGTAAAGTCTCCGGCGGCACCTTCTTGACGGCGGGCACCAGCCGCACGGCGGCCGGGTCGCGGCCCGCCCTGGCGGCGGCGTCCCGCATGACCGCGCGCACGCAGGCCAGGTTTTGTTCCAACTCCGTGGCGTTCATAATTTGTAAAACAGTTTGGCGACAATTCAAAAATCGTTGACTAATGATGAGTGTTGCTTACTTTTCTTGACTCCATGCAAATAGAATCTTTTAGAGTGTTTCGCGACTTGGTGGAATCGCAAAATTTCAGCAAAGCCGCCCAACTCAATGGTATCACCCAGTCGGCGGTGAGCCAGCAGATTTGCACCATTGAGGAACGCTTCCGCGTGCCGCTGATCGAGCGCAGCAGTAAGCGCTTCGCCCTGTCCCGCGAAGGCGGCATCATGTATCAGGCCAGCAAGGAAATCATCGCGCAATTTGATTCCCTGCAACACCAGTTCGACGAAATGCGCCACATCGTCAGCGGCAACATCCGCCTCGCCACGGTTTACAGCATCGGCTTGCACGAGCTGCCGCCGTACCTCAAGAAATTTTTCCGGGAATTCCCGAACGTCAACGTGCATGTGGAATACCGCCGTTCCAACCAGGTTTACGAGGATGTGCAGACCGGCACTTCCGATTTGGGACTGGTCGCCTTCCCCGCGCAAAAGAAAAACCTCAAGACCGAGGTCTTCAAGAAAGACCGGCTGGTGGTCATCGCCGCCCCCGGTCATCCGTTGGCCGGCCAGGCTGAAATCGACCTCGCCGAGCTGACGCCGCACAAGCTGATCGGCTTCGAACCGGACATCCCGACCCGCCGCGCGGTGGACAAAATGTTCCATGAAGCCGGCTATGTGCCGAAACCGGTGATGGAATTTGACAACATCGAAACCGTCAAGCGCGCCGTGGAAATCGACGCCGGCATCTCCATCGTGCCGCGCGTCACCATCGAGCAGGAAATCAAGGCCAAAAGCCTGGCCGCCATTGAATTCAAGCACCAGCCGTACTTCCGCCCGCTCGGCATCATCTACAAACAGGGCCGGGTGCTGTCGCCGGCCATGAAGCGGTTCCTCAAGACCCTGCATGATCCGCTGGCGTGAAGTGGCGGTTTTATTTTGCACCACGAAGGCACGAAGACACCAAGGATTTTTTTAAACGAAACTTCGTGCCTTGGTGTCTTCGTGGTGCAAAACAAAGCCACTTTCTCAAAACCACACGTCGGCATCGAGGAACAGCGGATAGTGGTCGCTGACGGTGAACGGGACGGGGACGATGGTCACCCACGGCGGCGGGGTGACGGTCAGCGCCCGCAGGGCCGGGGACACCAGGATGTGGTCGAAATCATTGTCAGGGTATCCCTCGCCGCTGGCGGGAATGGTGACGCGCCGGTCCGCGGGCAGGCCGTCGGCGGCGTCGGTGAAACCGAGCGCGAACAGGCGGCGCAGGGTCTGGTCGCGGGCAAACACCGGGTCGTGGACGCTGCTGTTGAAGTCGCCGAGGATGACGATGCGGTCGCGGGCGGGGTCGAGGCCGCGCCGCTGCCAGTCCCATTCGAGGTAGTCAATGGCCGCCGCGCGCTTGGCGCGGTTGGCGGCGGGATCGCCGAAATTGCTTTTGAGATGGACGCCGTACAGCGTCAGCGGCGGCCGGCCGCGCGGGGCGAACTTGACGCCGAGCAGGCCGCGCGCCGGGCGGTTGGGCGCGGCGGGCAGGCCGCTGAAATCCAGCGCCCAGATTTCCGTCCACGGGCGGCGGCTGAGGATGGCGAGTCCCTGGTTGGGCAGCGATTGCTCATCGCCAGCGGGTCGCGGAAACTCAGTGCAGGCGCGGAACGGGTAATCGCGTTTGAAGTGGCGCAACTCGGCCAGACCGCGCACCTCGCAGGCGAACAGCACGGCGGGCCGTTGCGCGGCGAGGACTTGCCGGACCCCGGCGACCTGTTCCCGCGCCCGCCGAGGGTCAGTGCCGCGCGGGTCGCGTCCGGGGAACCACTCCAGGTTCCAGCAGCCGATGATTACCGGTCGGTCACGGTCAGCGGCAGCGGCGGGGCCGGTTTCGTTTGGCGGGACGACGATTCTGGGCGGCAGCAGCGCCCAGGCGTGACACACCGTCAGCGCCAGCCAGCCGCACAACAGCCAGGCACGCGGAAAAAATCGCATCGGGCGAGCCTACGCCGGCGCGCCGGTTGGCGCAGCCTTGGTCGCGTAAACTTTGGCGGACAAAAGTGTTCACCGCGGAGGCGCGGAGGCGCGGAGAGTTGCCTGTTTACCACGAAGACACGAAGGCACGAAGGGAGGCTTTTTTTAAATCAAACTTCGTGCCTTGGTGTCTTCGTGGTTTACAAAAAGAATCTCCGCGTCTCTGCGTCTCCGCGGTTAACTATCAATTGCGCGGATTCCAGTAGCCGTTGTTTTCGTCGGGGCCGAACCAGCCCAGGTTGTTTTTATCGGCGCTGCCGCCGTAGGGGTTGTAACCGGCGGGACGGTCTTCCATTTTTTCGTAACTGACATGGCCGTCGCACCAACTGACCAGCGCCTTGCCGTTGAAGCGGAAGTGCAGGCTAGGCGTGGGGCGGCCGAGGAAGCGGCTGGGGTTGCCCTCGTCGTCCGTCCAGTAGGGGGGGACGAGGAAGGGGTATTCCTGCACGCCGTTGGCCTTGGCCAGCGCGGTGGTGCCGAACATGACGGTGCTGGCCAGCTTTTGCACCTCGCCGACGCCCATGGGCGCGGCAATCCAGTCGTTGTACTCGGCGCTCCAGATCCAGTTGCCCATGCCGCCGAGATAGGTGTTGTAGCCGTAGCCGCCGCAGCCGAGCGAGAAGCTGCTGATCTTGCCCTGGCGCTGAAGCTGGCGCATGAACAGCGGGTCGGCGGTGACGCGGCGGTCTTTGCCGAGGTAGTCGGCGAGGAAGCCCTTGGCGGGGTCGTATTCGGCGCCGACCTGCTTGCCGCACCAATACCAATTATCGCCGGCGTTGGAGGCGGGGACGTAGTGTTCATGGTCGGCGGCGTAGTCGTTGTTGGCGATGGTGAGCTGGCGCAGGTTATTGACGCTGACGGTGGCGTAGGCGCTGATCATGACGCGCTGGTAGCCGGCGCAACCCAGCGTGATCAGGACGGCGATGACGGTGGTGGTGACGAGCAGTTCGATCAGGGTGAAAGCACGATGCATGGGATGCGAAATTACAAATTTCAAATTACAAATTTCAAAATTCAATTTTAAATTACAAATTTTCATTCGTGTCGCAGCAGGCGTTAGCGGTGGTTCTTTAGGATTTGGTCATTGCAATTTGTAATTTGTAATTTGAATTTTTTAATTGGTAATTGTCCTGCCACCAGCAGGGCAATTACCGACATGAGCAGCAACGCCCAAGTCGATGGTTCGGGGATGGGCTGGACGCTCATGGTCAGCGATTGCGACAGCGATAGCGCGGTGGTGGTGGCGACGAGTTCGCCGTATTCGCTCTCGCGGTTGTGCAGGACGCCGATGGCGTCGAGGTCGAAGCCGCCGCTGCCGTTGGTGGTCCAGGCGTCGTAAATCGGGTTGCCGAGGCTGTCGGTGTAGTAGCCGCAGCCGGGGATGTCGATGAGTTTGATGTAGATGATGTTGTCGAGGTCCAGGTAGCCGTCGGCGATGAGCGCCAGCGCGTCGGGGTCGGCGAGCAGGTCGTCGAGGTTGAAGGAGGTGCCCCAGCTTTCGCCGTAGCCGTTGCAACTGGCGCCGGCGAGGTTATAGACGTTGCTCGGGTCGATGTTGCCGTAGGTGTTGACGGGGCCGGCGGTGAGGGAGACGGAGGGGAAGCGGGCGAAGTGGATGTTGTCGGTGGAGACTTCGACATAGGCAAGTTCGGCGAAGACGCCGCCGGCGACGATGCCGACGTCGGGTTGGGCCTCGTTGGCGACGAAGGCGTTTTCAAAGACGACGAAGTCGGCGCCGCTACCGTTGACGATGGGGGAGGCGAAGCTGAGGGTGATGGTGCCGGGCTGGTCGTAGCCGACGAAGTTCCAGCCGTCGGTTGGGTCGGCGGGGTCGCCGCTGTAGGGGAGGCGCTGGGGGTCGCCGCGATTGACGTTAGGGGGAGGCTCACCCTGCCGGGGAGCATACACGGTGATGCCGTCAACGGTAACGTCGTAGGGCAGCCAGAGTTCGCCGAGGGTAACGATGTCCATGATGTCGCCGGTGACAGGGCCGAGGGCTTTCTCGGGAGTTTGCCAGTTTTGGGCGACACCGTTGGCGGGCTTATATTCGACGACGCCGGTGGCCCAGCCGACGAAGATGGGGTTGAGGTAGTTGCCTTCGTATCGGTAGGCGGCTTTGCCGTCGCCGGCGGGGCCGACGAAGCCGGGGACGGGTTCGTTGAACGCGTTCGGCAGGCCGTCGCTGCCGACGCCGCCGCCGTAGGGGCCGGTGGCGGGGTTGGGGGGATCTGGGATGGCGATGGGCTGGGCGCTGAGGGTGGCGGCCAGGGTGAGGAGGGCGGCCAGGGTTAGGGTCAGGGTGGTTTTCATAATTTTTTAGGTAGTGCGGCAGTTTTACTTTTGACCTGAGCGAAGCGAATCAAAACTACCCCGTCCGCTACGCGGCCACTCCTGCACGGCAGGGGAAATAAAGAGAGCTTCATTAACGCAAAGGAACAAAGAGGCAAAGGATTTTTTTGTTTCCCATGTTTCTTCCTCGCGGAAGGAACACGGAAGCGGCGTGTGGTTGCCGCTGCGGGATCTTTTCACGAAAGGTGAATTATTATTCACCAGCCGGTTGATTTTTACGCCGGGGCGTGATAGGGTGCAACGCATGACCACCACTGAATTAGTGTCGAAAACCAAGCGCTTCACCGCCGGGATGAATGACCGTGACTTGGCGCAAGTGGAGGAATTGATTGAGGATTTACGCGACGCGCAGGCGTATGACCGCGCGCGCCGGCGGCTGGCCGAGAGCGGCGGTAAAACGGTGCCCGGCGAGGAAGTCGAGGCGTGGCTCGTCAAGAAATTCGGTCCTGCATTCGCGCGCTCCCTGGTATGAGGCGGTACGCTTACCGCCTGGAACCGCTGGCCGAGCGGTTTATGAAAAAATTGTCTGACCCCGGGCTGGCGGCGCGATTGTGGAACACCATCCGTGCCCTGTGCGTCAATCCGCATCCGCCCGGCAGCAAGAAATTGTGCGGACGTCCGGGCTATCGGGTGCGGGTGGGAAATTATCGCATCATTTACGAAGTGCATGGCGCGGAGGTACTGATCCTCGTGCTCGATATCGGCGATCGGAAAGAGATTTACCGGTGAAATGTCAGGCGGGGAAATTTCAAACGCCAAATTCCAAACGCCAATTAAATTCCAATACCCAAAATCAAAACTCCAAGTCAACGCGGAGACACCCCGTCCGCTGCGCGGCCACTCCTGCACGGCAGGGGAATTAAAGAGGGCTTCATTAACGCAAAGGAACAAAGAGGCAAAGGATTTTTTCGTTTCCCATGTTTCTTCCTCGCGGAAGGAAAACAGAAGCGGCGTGTGGTTGCCGCTTAATAATTCCCCTGCCGTGAAAGGGTGGCGCGGAGCGACGGGGTAGTTCAGCGTTCGTAGTATGGAGCGCGGACGTCTCGTCCGCTGCGGACAGGATGTCCGCGTTCCATACGTTGCACTGTCCCACCGGCAGCACCGCCACCCCTCGGCGAGAGGGGCGGGCGGTGGCTGACGATGTGGAGTGATGCGCATGTCGGGTTAACTCATATCTTTAGGTTGTCCTCGCGCCGGCGGCGGATGACCAGCAGCGCCAAGCCGCCCAGTCCCGCGCCGAGCAGGAACCAGGTCGAGGGTTCGGGGATGGGTTGGACTTCCCAGTTGCCCAGCACGCCACCCTCGCTGAGGGTGCCAATGTAGGTTTCCTCGCCGTTGGTGGCGGTGACGGTCTGGATGTTCAAGGCAATGTTCTTTTCGCTGTTGGTGAGGATTAAATCGCTAAGATCGAGCTCCGTAGGTTCCCAACTGTCGCTATAGGTGAGGACTAATCCGCCGTCGAAAGCCAAATCACCGTCCACGGACAACTTGTCAGTGGCGGCCAGTTGCAGGATGCCGCCGGTCTCGACGGTCAAGTCGCCGCCGATGATGAAGGTGGTGCCGTCCTCACTGAGGCTGCTGAAGGCTTGGAAGGTGGGGGCTTCTATGGCGAGGGCGAGGGTGCCGTTGCTTTTGACGGTGATGTTGCCGACGCCCAGCGCGGTTTCACTGGCGGCGATGAGGGTCGCACCGGCGCTGATGGTGGTGGCGCCCCCGTAAGTGTTGGCCGCGGTCAGGGTGGTGATGCCGCTGAGGGCGTTGACGGCGAGCGAGGCACCGCCAAGCTGGTTGGCAAAGGTGAACTCGCCGTAGTGGTCGAGATTGATGGTGCCGCCATATTGGCCAATATTAGCCGGGCCATTGCCGTCAAATGTGTTGATTTTCACTTGGTCGCTATTGATGTTGATCGTGCTCCCTTCACCAAGATTAATGCTGTCGACATTTACCGTGGCATGATCACTGAGTGTGAGTGTGGCATTGCTGCTGTACATATTAATTGAGCTTCTGACCGTCAAGTTGGCGAAATCGCTGATATTCAAAGCACTGACACCATTCATGGTAATTACCTTAAGAGCATTTGCACCGGTGGCTAGTGGCACCATGCTGGCATGACCGGAAAGATTAAGAGTTCCGTTAACACCATCACTGTTGTTGGCTATAACAACCTGGTCATTCGTAACAGTTATAACCGCGTTATCGGTGACGTTCATGATGCCGGTGCCAAAAGTCGCTATTTCAAGACCTTTCGCCGTGACGGTGGCGTTGTCCTTGACGGTGAGTATGCCGAGACTGCCTGCCGCTTTGCCAATCGTGATATTTCTGGCGGCTGAGCCGTTGTCAGTTAGCTCGGCGTTGCCGCCGACGATGACCGTGCCGCTGCCGCCGTCGCTGTTGCCAAGGTACAAATATTTGATCAGGGGGGTGGAGCCGGAATCAAGCAGTACTGTGCCGCCATTATCAACAATGACGGTGTCACTGGCTACCGGGGTGTTGCTGGGATCCCAGTTGGCGGTCTCCCACCAATCGCCTTCTGTGGTGTTCCAAGTAACAGTCGCGGCACCAGCGCTGACCGTGAGGACAGCTAACGCGAGGGCAATGACTAAGTATTTGCCCAGATAATTGTTGTTCATGTATCCTTTTGTGTATTGCCACTCCCTTCCGTCATCCCGAGCGGAGCCGAGGGACCGGGTGGCCGTAGCGAACGCTGGTGATGATACCAATGTGCTCAATGCGGCGAACCGGTTCCTCGACTGCGCGCCTAGGGCGCTACGCTCGGAATGACGGTGTGGGATGGGATTCATGTTTCAGGTTAATTTTGTTATCGGCTGGTTATTTACGCACCTTGCTGTTATGCGCCTTGATGATTTGGTGATGGGCATCACGGTTGGAGGTGGCCTTGGGCTGTTTCACGGACAAGGTCTTGGTCTTGACCGCGTTCTTGGCGACGGTCGCCTTCAGCGCCTTGCCGCCGCCGCTGTAGGTGATGGCCGTCAGGTCCCTCAACCCGCCCGAACTGCCGAGGTAGAGAGTGCCACTGCCTTCCAAGACCGTGCCGGACGCGACCAGAAAGCCCGCCCAGTCATAAGGGGCGCCGGTGGTGGGGGTGAGGTAGGCAAATTGCGTAAGTGGAGCACCGACGGTGGAAGTGGCAGCCCAAACGAATATCCCGTTGCTATCATCATCACTACCGTTAGAGGCGACGAAGACATTGCCGCCGGCGTCCACCGCGACACCGTTGGCGCCATAGCTGTCGACCGGCAGGACACCAAGGACGGTGCCACTGCTCAGCGGTAGTATGGTGCCACTAGTGCCGGTGGCAGTGGACACGTCATCAGCCGACCATTTGTAGAGGTAACAGGGCGTGGTACCGGTAGTGTCGGCATAACTGGCGTAATATAAATTCCCGCTATTGTCAAAGGCGACGCCGGCGGAGTTACCCACCGCCTGGATGATTGGCTTGAAGGAACCGCTGTTATAGACGGCAATGACGGTGTTCTGCCCGTAGGTACCCGTCCAGGCCTCGTTGAGACCGGCGACAAACACGGTACCGCTGGGGTTGCTGGCGGCGCTGTACAAGCCCTCAAAGTCGGCAAGAGGGGTGAAGGTGCCGCTGGTGGTGTTATAGTAATACAAGCCGCCAGCCGGGTCATCAGTGCCGGTGTAGGTGCCGGCGTAGAAGGTGCCGGAGGCGTAGAGGCCGAACGGGTCGCCGCCGTCGCCGTTCAGCGTGGCGGAACTGACGATGACGGTGTCGCCGGTGCTGACATTAGCGGTGTTATAGCCGGCGGTGCCGGTCGGCGAGGTGGTGCCGGGGAATGGCGACCAGAGGTAGGCGGTACCGCTGTTAACGGAGAAGCCGCCCTCGAAGTTGATGTTGAGGGTACTGGTGGAAACGGTGTAGCTGCTAGAAACTGGTTCATAGCTCGCGCGAGCGTTGTTACTGGCCCCGCCGAGGGTCAGCGCGCCAACGGCGGCTGCGGCAAGGAGGGATTTGATTATACTGGGGTTCATATGTTCATTTTCTATTGGTTATTGATTATTGGTTGTTGGTTTTTTGCAGCACCCGCTGCAAAAGGGGGAGGGAAAGCCGGAGTCCGCGTGTAGTTGCGGCAATGCCCCTTCCTCGCGGAAGGAATACAGAAGCGGCAATTCCCCTCTCGTAGAGGGGTGGACGCGCAGCGGACGGGGTGTTTTAGCGTTCCGAGGGGAAGAGCGCAGAACGCTAAAACACCCCGTCGCTACGCGCCACCCCTCTACGAGAGGGGAATTGTTTTCCTTCCGCGAGGAAGGGGCATTGGCAAGGATGAACAGCAGGCCGCCGCCGGCGACTAGCAGCGCCCAGGTGGAGGGTTCGGGGATTTGGTGGAGGACGCCGACGGCATCAAGGTCAAAGCCGCCGCTGCCATAGGTTTGCCAGGCGTCGTAGATAGGATTGTCGAGACTGTCTTTGAAGGCGCCAGTACCGGGGATGTCCACGACGCGGACGAAGTTGATTTCGTTCAAATTCAGATCTCCGCTCTCCACCAGTGACTGATTGTATGCGAGTTGCGCCAGCAAGCTGGTCAGTTGCGCTTCGGTCAACTCAAAACCAATCTCGTCCAAACAGGCCAGCACAGCGTCAAAATCAACCAGGGTGTCCAGGTCGAACGGGGTGCCGTAGCTGGGGCCGTAGCCGTTGCAGTGTTTGCCGGCGATGTTGTAGATGGTGGTGACTTCCATGGTGGCGTAGTTGAAGTTTTTGGGATTGCCATCGTCGTCGAATTGCATGCCCTCGAAAGTGTTGAGGTAGATGGAGGGGAAGCGGGCGAAGGTGAAACCGTCGGTGGAGACTTCAACGTAGCCCAGTTCGCAAAAGCCCTGGCCGGCGGCGCCGCCGGTTTCAGGGATGGTGTAGTTGGAGATGAAAGCATTTTCAAACACGGCGAAGTCCGCGCCGGTGCCGTTGGTGATGGCGTAGTCGAAGGTCAGGGTGATGGTGCCGGGTTTGACGGCGGCGTTCACGGGGTCTGCCAGATAGGCGACGAGGTCTTCCGCGGACATGTCGCCGAGCGAGGCGATATGCATGACATTGCCGGTGGCCGGGCCGAGGGTTTTTTCTGGCGTCCAAAATCTGCCGTCAAATCTGGTCGGACTGGGCACGTAGTCGAGGTAGCCGGTGGCCCAACCGACGAAGAGGGAGCTGTTGCCGGGAATGCCGGAGTCGAGGGTGCCGGGGGATTCCTGGCCGCCGGAGAAGGGGCCGAGTTCAAGGGCGCTGGCGGCGGGAGTGAGCGAGAGCAGGGCGGCCAGGGTCAGGACTTGGAAGAACTCAGGCCACGAAGACGCCAAGGCACGAAGTTTTAACAAAATTAATCTTTGCGCCTTTGCGTCTTGGCGGCTGGAGTTTGTGCCGAACAGGTTCATGGATGTTAGTCTTTCGATTTGGGTTGGTCGTGCGGGACGGGGTTTAGTTTTAACACGAGAAAATCAGCAAAAGTCCAGGTCCGCGGCTTGGCGGGTTTCGGCTCGCGGAAGTGGAGGCGCAGGGCCAGCAGCAGCATGGCGCCGCCGAGGAGCAGGCTGGCCCAGATCGAGGGTTCGGGGATGATGTTGTAGGTGAGGAAGAAAAATTGGTCACCCTCAAAATCCGGGCCGGCGTAGAGAATGCCTCCGTTGAGGACATCGCCCTCGGTGTCGAGGAAGCTGGGCGCGGCGCCGACGCCAGAGCCGCCGAATTGGGCGACGGTGAGGTAGTGGGCCGCGTCATCTTCGGCGGCGAGGCCGAGGCTCTCGTTCCACATGAGGATACCGTTGTATCTGCTGTCGATTTTGTAGCTGACGAAGACGTTGCCGGCGGCGTCCACGGTGATGCCGTTGGCACCGCCGGGCACGGTGGTGAGGAAGAGGCCATCCTCATAGGTGAGGAAGAGGTCACCCTCGCCACCGCCGGCGGTGCCGCCGCCTTCGAGGTCGGCGCGGACGCTGTCAACCTGGTCCGCCGTCCACATGTAGAGGGCGGTGACGGATTCGCCGTTGATGATGCCGTTGAAGTTGGCGTAATAGACATTACCCTGGTTGTCCACGGCGACGGTGGCGGAGTTGCCGGCGGTCTGGATGATGACGTCATGTTGGCTGTTGCCGGTGAGGTCGTAGAGGGCAATTTGGTTGTTCTGGCCGAAGGCGCCGTTCCAGATAGCGTTCAGGCCGGAGGCGTACAGGCGGCCTTGATAGAAGTCGGCGCCGTAGAGGGAGGCGAAGACGCCCAGTTTAGTCCAGTTACCGTCGCCTTCATAGCGCCACACACCGGTGGTGCCTTTGTCAGTGTAAGTGCCGGCGTAGAATTTGCCGCTGACCGGGTCGTAGAGGCCGAAGGGGTCGCCGTAGCTGTTGCCGTCCAGGGGGTTGTTGTTGTTGAAGTAGGTGGTGCTTGAAGTGGCAAAGTTGTAAATGGCGTAAGAGGAATTGGCTCCCCAACTTTCAGCGAAGTTCCAACTGTAGAGGTTCCCGTCATACACGGTGAAGCCGCCCTGCGTGGCGTAGGGCAGTTCGTAGGTCGCGCTGATGATGAAGTCGTTGTAGGTCTGGGTTTCTGATATATACGCCCGGAGGTCAACGGCGGCGAGGCCGAGGGCGGCGGTGAGGAGGGCGGTTAGAAATTTGGATTGCATAGGGTTATATCTCAAAATTCAAATCTCATAGCGCAAAACCATAACGCAAAATCCAAAACGTGCGGATTTCACGGCAGTTTTGAATTTTACCGTTATGGTTTTGAGTTATGTGTTTTGCGCTTTGAGTGATCATAAAAATGAAGCGCCAGCCCGGCGTTGGAATCGCACCGCCATAGTTGCTGCTACGACGATGGTTCTTTGCGAGACCGAACCGGGCTGGCGCAATTGTTTTCGGCGCGGGTTTTGACGCGAAGGCGCGCAGGGACAAGGATGCGCGAAGTTTTTGACGGGTATCTTGGTTGAGAATCAGCGTTTGTAGTATGGAGCGCGGACGTCTCGTCCGCTGCGGACAGGATGTCCGCGTTCCATACGCTGCACTGTTCCGTCGGCAGCGCCGCCGCCCCTCGGCGAGAGGGGCAGACGGTGGCTGACGATGAAGGAGGACGCGCATGTCGGGTTAACTCATATTTTCAGGTTGCTCTCGCGGTGGCGGTGGATGACCAGCAGCGCCAAGCCGCCCAGGCCCGCGCCGAGCAGGAACCAGGTGGAGGGTTCGGGGATGGGTTGGGTTTCCCAGATGCTCAGTGTGCCGTTGGTGAGGGAACTGGTGAAGGTTTCCACGCCATCGGTGG
>JAISBF010000128.1 GCA_031266335.1 Verrucomicrobiales bacterium | reverse complement strand
GCACGCAATACCCGTTCGAGCACACCACCACCGCCGACAAATTCATCTACGAAGCCGAACTCCGCACCGGCCTCGGCGCGCACTACAAATACGCCGAGCATCTCCGCGACACGCTGGCGCTGTGGTATGCCAAATTCCCCGCCACCAAGGGCAGGATTCTCGAAGGTGCCGCCGAGCCGGAATGAACTCAACAAACTGCCCCAACCCCGCGCAAACTTTCCCGCCACCGTCAGCGGCCGCGCAATTGCCGCGGCGACAGGCCGAAGTGCCGGCGGAACAGTTTCGAGCACTGGTATTCGTCGCCGAGACCGGCGCGCGGGGCGATGGCTTTCAACGGCAGGTTGCTGCTTAATAACAAGTCGCGGGCGGCCAGCAAGCGCAGGCGGCGCAGTTCCGCCATCGGCGTCCGCCCGGCCAGCCGCTTGAATTTGCGGATGAAGGCGAACCGGCTCATGCGCGCGCGGCGGGCCAGCTCGGCCAAGGTGAGTTTTCTCGCGCAGTTGACGCGCAGCCAGTCGGTGAGTTCCTCCAGCCAGGGGTCGCGCGGATTGGTCTGCCGCCAGGTCAGCTCGGCCAGCAGCGCGGCGAGCAGCGCCTCGCCGTCGGCGGCGGGGCGGTGGCGATGCCGGTCCTGCACCAGCCACCACGCCAGTTGCTTGACGCGACCGTCAGCGTCCGCGGCGCGCAACGGCAGCGGCGGCGTGGCGGCGGCGCGGCCGGTAAAGGCGATGAACAACGTGCGCGCCGGGTCGCGCGGTTGCGAGATTTCCTCGTGCGTCAGCCCGGCGGGATAAAACAGCACGTCGCCCGCGCGGGCGACCAGTTCGCCGCTGACGGTGCGCAACAACAGCTCGCCGTCCAGCACCACAATCAGCTCGTGATGTTGCGCGTGGCGGTGCGGCGCCATCCGCCAGCGCGGGTCCTTGGCGATCTCGCCGCAGTACCGGAGCCGGTAGTCGTGGTGGGCGGGCATGACAATTTTTGACAAGTAATAGCACTCCCCGCCATTCACGGCAAGCGCCGGCGGTGATAACGTCCGCTGACGATGAACAAGCAAATCAAAATCGGTTTTGTCGGCGTCGGGGGCATGGGGCAGATGGCGCACCTGCGGAATTACACCAGCCCGTCACTGGCAGCGGAATGCGAGGTGGTCGCGCTGGCGGAACTCCGGCCTCAGCTCGCGCAAACAGTGGCGGCGCGGTACGGCGTGCCGCGGGTGTACGCCGGCCATGAGGAAATGCTGGCGCGTGAACAACTCGACGCCATCGTCGCCGCGCAACCGTTTGCGCGCCACGGGCAGTTGCTGCCGGCACTGGCCAGGGCCGGGGTGCCGGTGTTCAGCGAGAAACCGCTGGCCAGTTCCGTCGCGGTCGGCGAGCGCATCGTCAGCGCCTTCGCGGAGCACCAGACGTGGCTGATGGTCGGCTACCACAAGCGCAGCGACCCCGCCACTGAATTGGTCAAACGCACCGTCAGCGAATGGCGGCAGTCGGGCGCGATGGGCAAGTTGCGTTACGTCCGCGTCACCATTCCGCCGGGCGACTGGCAGGCGGCCGGCTGGGCGGATTTGCTGCGCGCCGACGACCCGCCGCTGAAGCTGAACGACGACCCGCCCGCGCCCGACCTCGACGCTGACGGGGTGAAATTTTACCTGTGGTTCGTCAATTACTACATCCACCAGGTCAACCTGCTGCGCTTTTTGCTAGGCGAAAACTACACGCTCAGTTACGCCGATCCGGCGGGGGTGTTGCTCGTGGCGCACAGCGACAGCGGCGTGACCGGGGCGATTGAAATGGAACCCTACGCCACGCAAATCGACTGGCACGAGACGGCGCTGGTGGCGTTCGAGCGCGGCTATCTCAAGCTCCGGCTGCCCGCGCCGCTGGCGTACAATCGGCCGGGCGCGGTGGAGCTGTACCGCGGCCAGCCCGCTGACGGCGAGCCGCCGACGCTGACGGTGCCGTCGTTGCCGTGGGTACACGCGATGAAAAACCAGGCGCTGAACTTCATCAAGGCCGTGCGCGGCGAGCAACCCGCGCCGTGCCTGGCGCCGGAAGCGCTGGAGGATTTGAAAATCGCGCGCGAGTATCAGCGGCTGCTAACAGGAAAATAAAAATACCAAGCACAGGCCACAGAGAGCCACGGAGATTGTTTTGAATTTGTTTTGGTATTTTTCTCCGTGGCTCTCTGTGACCTAAAAGGAAACACCTATGCCACTGCAATTCAAAAAACAAGTGATCGCCCCGGAGCGCTTCGAGTCCGCCGGCGTGTTTGATGTCAACGGCGACGGGATTCCCGACATCGTCAGCGGCGAGTTTTGGTACGCGGGGCCGGATTTCAAAAAGCAGTACCGGCTGGCACACCTGCAACCGCACGGCGATTATTTCGACGATTTCTCGACGCTGCCGGTGGATGTCAACGGCGACGGGCGCCTGGATTTCATCACCGGCGGCTGGTGGGGCGAGACGTTGCGCTGGCGCGAGAACCCCGGCGCGCCGGGCAAATTGTGGCCGGAGCACGTCATCGCCAGGACCGGCAACATCGAGACCACCCGCGCGTGGGACGTGGACGGCGACGGCGAGCTGGAGTATGTGCCGAACACGCCCAATCACTCGCTGGTGGTGTACCAGTTAATCCGCGACGCTGACGGTCGCGGCACGGGCCGATTCGCCGCGCATCAACTGAAATTCAAGGGCCGCGCCAACGACCGGCAGGGCCACGGCCTCGGCTGCGGCGACATCGCCGGCCACGGGCGCGCCGATTTCGTGTTGCAAAACGGCTGGCTCGAGGCGCCAGAACATCCGTGGGACGGCGAATGGCTTTGGCATCCTGAGTTTGAACTGCCGCCGCTCGCCAGCGTGCCGATACTCGTCGCCGACCTCAACGCTGACGGTGTGAGCGAACTCATCGTCGGCAACGGGCACGGTTACGGCTTGTCGTGGTGGAGCCAACAGCGCGCCGCTGACGGTGTCCGCGTCTGGCGCGAGCATCCGATTGACCCGCTGAACGGCCAGTATCACGACTTGCAGTGGGTTGACCTTGACGGCGACGGCCAGGGCGAGTTGGTCACCGGCAAACGCCTGCTCGCGCACCCGCACGGCGAGCCGGGGTTGTGCGACGCTTACGGCTGGTACGTGTTCAAATGGACCGGCGAGTGCTTCGCCAAACACGTCGCGGACTTCGGGCCGCTGGGCGCGGGGAAGGGGCTGGGCATCTCGTTCGCCGTCGCCGACCTCACCGGCAGCGGGCGGCTGGACGTGGTGGCGCCCGGCAAGGACGGGCTGGCGGTGTATTTCAACCAGGGCGACGGCGGGCTGACGGAGATGCCGGAGGTCAAGTGACCGGGTGCCGCGAATTTTTACCTTTCTGAATTTATGAAGATTCAATCCATCAAAGTCACCCCCGGCGCCACCACCACGATACCTTACTCGCGCGGCGACACCTGGTCGGTGGCGTGGACCCGCGAGGACGAGTTGTTCTCGCCGGTCAACGACGGCTACGCCTTCACCGACCTGGCGACCGGCAACAATCCGCCGGAGCGGCATGTCGCCATCGCCAGGCTGGGCTTCGGCCTCGGCGGCGCGCCGTTGCTGTACGGCGAACTGGTGAACGACCTGCCGGATTACACGCCGCCGCCGCGCGACAACATCCTGGCCGCGCGCGGGCCGGACGGTTGCACGTGGAAATCCAGTGGTTGCATCGCGGTGGACGGGGCGTTGTATCTGGTCATCGCGCGGCACCGGTACGGCGAGGAAAATCCGGGCGACTCGCTGCGCCGCCAGTCCGCGCGCGACGCCAGCATCATCAAGTCCGCTGACGGTGGGCGTACTTGGACGCGCGCGCATGATGAAAATTATCGGCGGCCGATGTTTCCCGGCGCGCGCTTTGCCACGCCGTATTTTGTCAACTACGGGCGCGACGGCCACGAGACCTTCGCTGACGGTGGCGATGAGTTTGTCTATGCCCACGCCAACGGCGGATACTGGGACAACAGCGACGACCTGGTGCTGGGCCGGGTACTGCGCAAAAAAATCGGCGCACTCAACGTCGCCGACTGGCAGTTTTTCACCGGCGGCGACGGGCGCGCACCGTCAGCGTGGTCGCCTTATCTGGAAGCGGCGCGGCCGGTGTTGGCGGAGAAAACTCAACTCGGCTCCGGCGGCGCGGTGTATCTGCCGCAGTGGCAATGTTACGTGCTCATCGGCTGGCACTTCCCGGCGGGCGGCGGCAAGCTGCCCGGCGCGGTGAACGAGACGGCGTGGACTTTTTACGCGGGGGACACCCCGTGGGGGCCGTGGCGCGCGGTGGGCACGCACACCTTCAACCCCGAAGGCTTTTACTGCCCGGCCATCTGCCCGCGCTTCATGTCCGCTGACGGTCGCCGGGCGTGGGTGGTGACCTCCGGCAACTGGTTGAACTGGCGCTGGTACCGGTTGAGCTTCGTCGGCATTGAGCTTGCTTGAATCCGGCTATTGTTCACCACGAAGACACTAAGGCACGAAGGGATACAGTTTTTTATTTAAGCACAGCTAACGCGGTGGCAGCTTCCCGCAAAAAATCCGCATCCCTTCGTGCCTTGGTGTCTTCGTGGTGAAAAAAAAACCTCAAACCTCGCTCACCACCGGCCAGCGCGTGATGGGCACGGCGCGCGGGCGGCCGGGGGGCAGGGTTTTGACGTGCCGGTAGCCGGCGACGATGTTTTGCCAGGGCACTTCGACGCCGGTGACGTTGCTGGTGAACAAGAACATCCCGCGCCCGCCGTCGGTGGCGTCGAAGAAATAATCCACCTCGCGGCGCACTTCGTCCGCGGTGCCGAACGGCAGCGTGCGGGTGACGCTCAGGCCGGTGAAGAACAGCGGCGTGCCGGCGCGGGTGGTCTTTTGACGCAACTCCGGCAGCTCGAGGCCCAGCTCGTATTGAAACCCTTGCAAGCCGCTGAAGCCCAGCGCGAAAAAGTCGTCCACCAGCGGCCGCACATCGCCGTCGCAATGATGAATCACCCGCACCCCGGCCGCCAGCAGCGGCGCGAGGATTTCGGCGACCAGCGGGAAGTAGCGTTCGCGCAGCAGCGCGGGGCTGACCAGCGGCCCCTGGTTGTTGCACAAATCCTCGCCGCAGAACAGCAGCGGCACCAGGTCCAGTTCCGCGTACAGCGGCGCGAGCAGTTTGGCGCGCTCGCGGGCGACCAGTGAGCGGACGCGCCAGATTTTACCGACCGCCGCCGGATACAGCGCGCAGGCTGACAGGAAGGCCACGTAGCCGAAGCGGTGGTACAGCGGGAACGGCCCGCCCAGGTCCCAGAAGTTCGGCACCGGCTCCAGGCCGCCCCACTCAGCGCGGGCCTTGGTGAAAATGTCCACCAGCCGCTGACGCTCGCGGGCCGGGTCGAAGTCCCTGAGGATTTCCGCCTCGTCGTCCGGCAGCCGCGCGGCCTCCTCCGGCAGCGCCTCCGGCTCGATGTCGTGGAAATTTTCCTCCGACACCGAGCCGGCGCGCACCTGGTCGAGCGCGTTGGGGATAATGGGCATCGTCACCATGCCGTCCGCCCCCAGTGCGAGGTTGGCGCGCACCACGCCCTGCAACGGGTTTTTGAAGTACTCGTCCGTTGAGGTGCCGCCGATGGCGGCGAGGTTGGGCACACTGAGCATCCAGCCGCCGATGGCGGGCACGCGGTCGATTTCCTGTCCCAACGCCTGGCGCCGCAGCCGTTCTTTGCTAGTAAGCATGGTGGTCATGGGGGGAAAATTTATGGCAGCGGCGCGTGTTTGGCAATGGGGAAAGGCTTGTAATCATGGAAGGGGTTTTAATAAAGATTAAACGCGGAGGCGCGGAGACGCGGAGGTTGTTTGATGGCTGCAAGGGGACGCATGGGACGCGAAGGTTTTTTAAAAAGGGGTGACGTTGCGTTCTTTGTGTTCTTTTGTGGACATAATAGCTTGATTATTAGTCGGTTATATTGTCAGTGGTGATGGAGTTGTTGCCAAAATGATGGATTCTACCGTCGGTAGAGGCGCTTCTACCGGCGGTAGAGAGCGTTCTACCGGCGGTAGAAACGCTTCTACCAGCGGTAGAGACGTTTCTACCGAGGGTAGAGAGGCTTCTACCGGCGGTAGAGACGCTTCTACCGATGGTAGAGAGGCTTCTACCGACGGTAGAAACGCTTCTACCAGCGGTAGAGAGGGTTCTACCGAGGGTAGAAACGCTTCTACCAGCGGTAGAGTTGATTCTACCGTCGGTAGAACCGTCTCCAAAGCGTTTCAAATCGAGATAAGTTAAAGCCCTCGCGCGAGCGCCTGGGAGCGCCGAGCGTCTGCTCGGCAGAGTTCCCATTGGGAGGAAAAAAGCCGAGCAGGAGCTCGGCGCCCCCAGGGCTGCCGCCGGAGATAAAAGCACTTTCCCCGCCGAGACGCGGAGACGCGGAGTTTATTATCAACAAAAAACCTCCGCGCCTCCGCGCCTCTGCGGTGAATCTTTCTTTTAAACCGCGCTAATTCACCGCCGCGGCGGCGAGTTGGCCGCTGAGGGTGGCGCTTTCGATGGTGGCGGGCAGGCCGGTTTGGGTCCAGTCGCCGGCGAGGTAGAAATTGTCCCAGGCGGTGCGCGCGCCGGGGCGGAATTGTTCCACGCCGGGGATGGCGGCCAGGGTGGCGTCGCGGGATTTGTAGATGAGGTGACGCAAAATCCGGCCGCTGGCGGTGGCGGGGAAGTAACGGTTGATTTCCGCCCAGAGCAGCGCCAGTAATTCGTCGTTCGGCAAGTCCATGAGCCGGCCGGCGGCGCTGATGGTGAGGTTGTGCAGGTGGGGGCCGGGCGCGGCGGCGCGGTCGTGGTTGAAAATCCATTGCACCGGCGAGTCCAGCAGCGCGGTGAACGCGCCGGGGCTGAGGATTGGACAGTCGGTGGTCAGATACACGGAGAGGATGGGCGCGGTGCCGAGGCGGCGCAGGTTCGCCGTCAGCGGCGCGTCCGGCGGCAGCAGGGCGCGCAACGCGGGGCAGGGGACGGCGCTGACGTAGGCGTCGGCGGTGACGGTCGTCCCGTCGGCGAGGCGCAGGCCGCTGACGCTGCCGCCGGCGAACAATATCGCGCGGACGCCGCGGTTGCGGTGGATACGGGAATCCGTCGCGGCGAGGAAGCGGTCGAGTTCGGGGCTGAGCAATTCGCTCAATCCGACGCGGTTGCGGTACACGGCGGAGTCGGCCTTGGCGCCGAGCAGGCATTGCCGGATGACCGCGCGCAGCAGGTGCGCGCTGGCCGTGTCGGGGTGCTCGTTGAGCGCGGCGAGGCAGAACGGTTCCCACAGGCAGCGGATGGCGTTGGCGGTCTGGCCGCGGCGGCGCAGCCAGTGACCGGCGGTTTCCTCGACCCGCGGCGCGGCGCCGAACTTGAGTCGCGCGCCGAACTGGATGATGGCGAGGCGGTCCCGCATCGTCAGCGCCTTGCAGCCGAGCAAGCCGCCCAGCAAATGCCACGGCGCGGGCCAGTGCGCCGCCCGGAGCATGGCGCGGCGGCCCTGGCGGTCAAGGTAGGGAATGGCCAGGCCGTCCTGGCCGGCGAGTTTGTGGCGCGCGCCGAGCGTGTCGCAAAGCGCCCAAAACGAACGGTAGCAGCCGAAGAAGGCGTGCGGGCTGTTGTCGAGCACGCGGCCGCTGGCGTGGTCGGTGAAGCTGTGCGCCCGCCCGCCGAGGAAGTTTTTCGCCTCGAACAATTCGACGCGATGCCCGCCGGCGGCGAGGTGGCAGGCGGCGCTGAGTCCCGCGTAGCCGCCGCCGATGACCGCCACCGTCAGCGGCGCGCGCCGGCTACCGGCGTTCACCGTCGCGCCGTGCCGGCGGGCGTGGCGGACGGCGAGCAGTTTTTGCAATTTGTTCAAGCGCAGCGGGCGCGCGGGCAGGCGGCAGCCGTGGGCGCGGATTTTTCGCAGCAGGCGGTGATACACCTCGGTCATCAACTCCGCCGCGACGAAGTTGGCGCGGTCGGCGCGCGGGAATAGCCGCGCCGCTTTTTGAAAATAATGCTCCGCGCGGAACGCCTGCATCTTCAGCAAGCTCTCGCGCCCGGCGTGCGGGGCGGCGGCGAACAAGTCCGCCTCGCTGACGTTGAACGCCGCCAGTTCGTCCTGCGGCACATAGACGCGGCCGTAGTGCTCAAAGTCGTAACGCACGTCGCGCAGGATGTTGGTGAGTTGGAAGGCCAGGCCGAGCGCGACGGCGTAGTCCTTGGCGCGCGGGTCGGTGTATTGGAAAATCTCGATGCTCACCAGCCCGACGGCGCTGGCGACGCGGTAGCAGTAGCGCTCCAGCTCGCCGAAGTTCGCGTAGCGCGACTGGTTCACGTCCATCGCCACGCCGTCGAGCAGGTCGAGCAGCGGCTGCCGCGGGAGGCGGTACGCGCTGACGATGGCGCGCAATTCCCGGCCCAGCGGCGAGGCGGGCGCGCCGTCCGCGGCGCAACATTGCGCGATCTCCGCGCGCCAGAACGCGAGGTCCGCCAGCTTTTCCGCGCGCGACTTCTGCCGGTCGTCCACCAGGTCGTCGGCCACGCGGCAATAGGCGTAAAACACCGTCATGGCGCGGCGTTTGGCCGCTGACAGTGAGGCGAAGGACAGCGCGAGGTTGGAGCCCGCGGCGGCGGTGATTTGCTGGCTGGTGGGCGGCTGGAGTTGGCGGTTCATTCAAAGTTCGCCGCGGGCGAGGCTTTCCTGCCGGGCGTGCTCGGCCTCGGCGGCGCGTTGTTTTTCGCTCTTCGCCTGCCAGGTGTCCCAGCTTTTGCCGAACGCCATGTCCGCGCCGCTGAAGGTGACGCCGGTCACTTGGTGGTAATCCACCGTCCGCGGGAAGGAGTCCTTGCCCTCGCCTTTGACGAAGATTTGCACCTGCGCGCGCGGTTCGTCGAAGTTGAAGACGTAGCCGCTGACGGTGGTGTCATCGTTCAGCAACAGCGTCACGTCGCCGCGATAGTCGAAGGCTTCCTGCATGTGCCGCGCCAATTCCTGACGGTCAGCGGGCTGGAAGGTCTTGCCCTCCAGCGAATTTTGGCGGGCGAGGTCGGTTTGGGCGTGGTCGGTGTTCATAATTTTTTAGCTACATTAACGCAAAGGGGCAAAGGAACGAAGAGCGCAAAGTTTTTTTAATTTAAGAAATCTTGGCGTTCTTTGCTCCTTTGCGTCTTTGCGTTAAAAATGTGTTCATGCTCCGTATTTCATGGTTGCTTTCACGGTGCGGATGAAGCCGCTGAGGCTGCCGAAGGTGTCGTCCACCGAGCTTGGTTCGAAGCCACAATGCACCATGCAATCGCGGCAGCGCGGGTCGGCGCTTTTGTTGCCGATTTTGCTCCAATCAGTCTCCTCGATGAGGCGCTTGAATGTCGGCACATAGCCGTCGGCGAGCAGGTAGCACGGTTTTTGCCAGCCGAAAATGTTGTAGGCGGGGCTGCCCCACGGCGTGCAGGCGTAATCCACGTTGCCTTGCAAAAATTCCAGAAAATTCGGCGACAGGTTGAAGTGCCATGATTTTTTGCGGTCTTGCAGGATGGCGCGGAAGAGTTGTTTGGTTTTGTCAGTGTGCAGGAAGTGGTCCTGGTCGGGCGCTTTTTGGTAAGAATAGCCGGGCGAGAGCATCATGCCCTCGACGCCGATGTTCACGAGTTCGTCGAAAAACGCGCGCACCTGCGCGGGGTCGGCGCCGGCGAACAGCGTGGTGTTGGAGGT
>JAISBF010000046.1 GCA_031266335.1 Verrucomicrobiales bacterium | reverse complement strand
GCCGTCATGCGCAAGCTCCTCATTCACCTCAATGCTGACCTCCACCATCACCCCTTTACCCCTCCCAAAACCGCCCCATAATCTTTTTTCACTACACAGTTGCTTCACGGCAGGGGAATTGGCGCGCGCGGGGGACGGGCGTTGTGCCAGTGTCAGCGCGTTCGTTGCCAACGGCGGGAAACCCGAAAACTCCATAAACTTATTCATGATAATTTGATTTTTACCGTGAAGATTTTCTTTTTCGCGACCGTCAGCGCCACCTTGCCGCCGCTGACCGGCAGTGGCGCGATGACGCTCTCGTCCATGCGGACGCGGGCGGCGGATTTGGGCCGGCGCGGGAATTTCAGCGCGGCGCGCTGCGTGGCGGCCGTGGGGTTGAACAGGCGGATGATGAGGCCGCGGCCGTCCTCGGCTTGCTTGACGGCGCTGACGATGAGCGCGGTGTTGTCGAGCGTGAACAGGCCCGCCTCGGCCGGCAGGTCGCCCTGGCCGCGACCGCTGAGGATGAGGCGCGGCGGGTGCGCGGCGTCGGCGGCCTGCCACGGCAGCTCGTTGCGCCGCCAGTCACCGGCGGCGGCGACGATGGCGTATCTATATACCTGCGCGCCGGGGCACTGGATGCCGGGGTCGGGCAGCTCGGTGAGTTTTTCCTCGCTGACGGCGAGCTTGATGCGGCACGCGCGCAACAGCGTCAGCGCCACGGTCGCCGCGTCGTCCTCATGCACCTCGTATTCGTACAGGCCCTGCGGCAGCACGGCGAGGCAGTCCTGGCCGTCGCTGACGCTGACGAAACTTTGCAGCGGGTGCGTGCCGAACGCCTCCTCGACCCAGCCGGTCGAGTCGGGCAGCGCGACGGGGCGGGCGATGACGTCGAAGTGCGTGTCGCTGACGCTGTGGGTGACTTGCAGGTGGCTGGGGAAATTCGCGCGCAGCCAGTGGTCCTTGGCGGTGTTGTTGACGCTGACGGTGACCTCCAGTCGCGGTACGCCCTGACGCAAGCGGTACTCGATTTGCACCGGCAGCGGCGTCAGCGTCTCGCTGCGGCCCGTGCCGTCGCCATAGTCAGCGGGCACGGCGAAATCAAACGCCGCGCGGATGGCGCCGACCAGCGGGCCGCTCTCGCTGACGCTGACGCTGGCGCTGACGCCGAGGCTGTGATACTTGCGGTCGAACGCGGGCGCGACGTGCTTCCACGCGTTGCCGCACTCGCCCTGGCTGGTCAGGTAATTCAAGTCGGCGTACACGCGGCCCGTCGTTTTGCAGGTGACGCTGACGGTGCCGTTGCCGTTGACCTCGGCGCGGAGGAATTCGTTTTCCAGCGCGCGGTCGTTCACCACCAGCGAGCCGCGCGTCCGCAACGCCTGCCGCTCCGGCACGACCGCGTAGGCGCGGTAGCCGAGCGCGGGGAGCTGGGTGAACTTGGCGTAGAACTTGACGCGGTGCGAGCTGACGATGCGCGGCACGTCCCAGATGCTGTCCACGAACGAGCTGGATTTTTCAAAACTGATGGGCTGGCGCGCGACTTCCCGGTCATGGTCAGCGACCAGCGCGACGGCCTTGGCCCCGTGCGCCGCGGGGATTTCCAGGTCAACGGCGGCGACCACATCGCGCGCCAGCGGCAGCGGGTTGAAGACCACGACCTGCTGCGCGCCGGGCGGCTGGCCTTTGGGCGAGAGATTTTTGGCGACGAAATTCATCGCGTCCTCGGTGACGATGTCGGCGATGTCCGACGCCTTCGCGCAACGGCCGGCGATTTCCTCGCACACCGCGTCGGGCGCGCAACCGCCGTTGGCGTCGTGCGTGTGGTTGGACAGCAACAGCGCCCAGCCACGCTCAAGGTACCGCGCCGGGTACGCCGCGCCGAGCGCCGCCGTCAGCGCCGCGAGCGGCTCCGCGTAACGCACCAGCCGCGCGGTGGCGGCCCAGTCCTTTTGCTTCAAGTACGTGCGGGCGCTGACGGTGCCGGGGAACAGGAACGTCCACATCCCTTCCTTCAAGTACGAGCGCCGCTCGCCGGTGAGCACGGTCATCTTCGCGCGGTCGAGGTGACGCTCAGCGGCGGCCCAGAAACCTTCAAGGTCAGTGTGCTCGATTTTATATTTGCCCTGGAACAATTTTTGCGCGTCGCGGATGACCTGCGACTCCAGCGGGTGCGCGACGGAAATGTCGTGCCCGTGCATGGCGAGAAACACCGGCGTCGTGAAATGCTGACCCTCAGCGGCGAGCATATCCTCGATGGCTTGCCGCAAGCGCGACGGGTCATACTTCAACTCCGGCGCCTGCAAATCAAACGTCAAGTCCTCGCCCGCGAAACCGTCAGCGATGCGGACCGGCACCTCGTCGTGCGCGTCCCAGTCGTAAGTCTTGTCAAACACCGCGCCGACCGTGACCGGCCGGTGGACTTGATAATACCAATTATAACGCGCGTACACGGCGAAGCGGCTGGCGGTGACGCGCGTGCCATCGGGCGCCTGCCACAGCCACTCGGCGGGCGCCTCATGATGCGAGATGCCGCGATAGAACATCATGTATTTCTGCCCGAACTCGGCGAGGATTTGCGGCAACTGCCCCGTCTGCCCCCACGACGACGGCGTGTAAGCGACCGTGCCGGTCTTCCCGCCGTACTTCTCCACCGTGCGGCGGCCGAAGAGCAAATTACGCACGAGCGGCTCCTGCCCGATGCTGAACTCCTCCGCCAGCGTGTAATACGGCCCGACGATGAGCCGTCGTTCGCGGATAAGTTGCTCCACCAGCGGGCGCCGCTCCGGGCGCATCTCGAGGTAATCGTCAATCATGATGGCATGACCGTCCATCGTGAACGACGCGTACCGCGGGTCATCGCGCAGAATGTCGAGCGTGACATCGAGCATGGTCAGCAAGCGCCGGCGGGTTTTCTCAAACGTGCGGCGGAACTCGCGGTCCCAGTGGGTATTGGAGACGACTTTGATTTCCTTGATCGGCGAGGTGTTGGTTTTCATAAAAATGCTGCGAAGCACGTGGGGCAGTGTGCCGGATTTACGACGGGCTTCAATGCCTTATTTGCGATTCCGCGCCGCCTAAACTTTGCCTCACCAGGAACCCAGGGCGCGCCGGGTGCGGTTAATAAAACTCCGCCGCGCCACGGTTGCGTCACACTGCGCGCCTTCGCGTCCTGGTGGCGCCAACCGCGCGCCCCGCCAGGCACTCCCGGTAACAATTGTCTTTCCGGCCGGAACGCCTTAGCCTGTTCCCCTTATGTCGTTGCCGTCTCTTGCGCCAAGCCAATGGCTGTTGGTCATCATCAGCGTGTTTTGTGTCGGGATTGCCAAGGGCGGATTACCCGGAGTCAGCATGATTCCCATCCTGGTGTTCGCCGAAATCTTCCCGGTCAAGGCTTCCACCGGCATGTTGCTGCTGCCGCTGATTGTCGGCGACTTGGTGGCCATCGCGGTGTTCCGCCAGCACGCCGACTGGCGGCAGTTGCGGCGGGTGGCCGCGCCGGCGGTCATCGGCGTGCTGCTCGGCTGGGGCAGCCTGGGGTGGTTGTCCGACGGGCAATTACGCCCGGTCATCGGCGGCATCATCCTCATTCTCAGCGCGCTGCAATTGCTGCGCCACCGGTTCGGCGCGTGGATGGAACACACCTATCACTCCCCGCCGTTCGCCTGGCTGCTCGGCGGACTGGGCGGCTGGACCACCATGCTGGCCAACGCCGCGGGGCCGGTGATGAGCCTGTTCTTCCTGGCCATGCGCCTGCCGAAGATGATGTTTGTCGGCACCACGGCGTGGTTCTTTTGCATCATCAATTTGCTCAAGGCGCCCTTCAGCGCGCAACTCGGCCTGATCACCTGGCCCAGCCTGACACTGGCCCTGGTCACGGCGCCGGTCATTGCCGGCGGAGTACTGGGCGGACGCTGGCTGGTGCAACGCATGCCGCAACGGCTGTTTGAACTCCTCGTCCTGGGATTCGCCATCCTCGGCGCGCTCCGGCTATTGTATTAACCGGCGCGCCGCCTGCTCGACACGTTGCGCGACCGTCGCCACCGGCGCGTCGGCATCCACCGTGACCAGCAGCTGACGGTCGCGATAATAAGCCAAAATCGGCCCGGTCTGCGCGTGAAACACCCGCAACCGCTCCTTGATAGTCGCCGGCCGGTCATCCGCCCGCCGGCGCAACGCGGCGCCGCAGACATCGCAACAGCCCGGCCGGCGCGGCGGATTATACTCGCGATGATAAATCTGCCGGCACTGCAGGCAAATCAAGCGCCCGGACAGCCGCTTGATGACCGACTGGTCCGGCACCGCCAGAAAAATCGCCGCCGTCAGCGGCTGGCCGCGTTCCCGCAATATTTTCCGCAAGACCTCCGTTTGCGCCAGCGTGCGCGGAAAACCGTCCAGAATAAACCCGCCCCCGGTGTCCGGCCGTGCCAGGCGCCGCCGCAACAACGTCTCGGTCATCGCGTCCGTGCCCAGCAGCCCCTGGTCGAGCAACCGCTTCGCCGCCAGGCCCAGCGGCGTGCCGGCGGCCATCTCGTCGCGGTACAAGTCCCCGGTGGAAATGTGCAGGAGACCGAGCTGGTTACCGAGCGTCGCCGCGTGCGTGCCCTTCCCCGCGCCGGGGCTGCCGATGAAGACAAAATTGTGCATTGGTTTCGTTTATAGGGGATTAGCCGCATTAACGCAAAGGGGCAAAGAGGCAAAGAACGCGAAGGTTTTGGTTAGTTAAAAAAACCGACGTTTTATTCACCACGAAGACACGAAGGCACGAAGGATTTTTGTTTATTAACCTTCGTGCCTTCGTGTCTTCGTGGTGAATAAAAATCCGCGTTCATCTGCATAGTCCGCGGATTAACGCCGCGCCAACTCAGTCGAAGTGGTCGTAGCCGCGGAAGATGAGGCCGTCGGTGTTGACGGTGCCGGGGCGGGTCAGGCGGCCGATGGGGGTGAGTTTGGTGGCGAAGGGCCAGGTGCGGAGAAGGGCGGGGAGCCGGCCGGGGCGGACGGTGAAGAGGAGTTCGTAGTCCTCGCCGTCATTGACAGCGGCAGCGGCGTCGCAACCGCGGGTGAGGGGCAAGGCGGCGGCGTCGAGGGTGAAGCCCAGTTGTGACGCGGCGGCGAGGCGGGGGAGGTCTTTGCCGAGGCCGTCGCTGAGGTCGAGCATGGCGGTGGCGAAACGGTGGTCGGCCAGCCAGCGGCCTTCGGGGAGGCGGGGGGTGAAGGTGAGGTGTTTGCCGTTGCGCGGCGCGCCGCCGAGGGTGCCGGTGACGAGGAGGCGGTCGCCGGGGGTGGCGGTGGCGCGGCGGACGGCGCGGCCGCGCGGCACGCGCCCGAGGCCGCTGACGCTGAACCAGAGTTCGGCGGCGCGGGTGGTCTCGCCGCCGGCGAGGCTGACGCGGTACGGGGCGGCGGCGCGGGCCATGCCGGCGTAGCATTGTTCGATGCGGGCGGGGGCTTGGTGGCGGGGGAGGCCGACGCTGACGGTGAGGGTGAGCGGCTCGGCGCCCATCGCGGCGAAGTCGCTCAACACGCGGTTGACCGCCTTCGCGCCGATGCGGCGCGGCGGGTCGGCGCGGGTGAAATGCACGTCCTGCACGATGGCGTCGGTCTTGAGCACCAGGTCATAGCCGGCGCCCGGCGCGGGCAACACCGCGCAATCGTCGCCGGCGCCGACGGTGAGGTTGCGCGGCGCCGGCCAGCGCGCCAGCCAGCGGCGGACCCAGTCGTCTTCGGTACGGCGGGCGGTGACCATGTGGCTGAACTTAGCGGCAAAATACTTTTTTTACAAAGAGAACCTGGAGTTATTGGAGGCAGGTTGGCAACAGCTAACGGCCCTCCTCCGATTCCTCCATGTGCTCTTGGTAAAAAATCTTCACCCCATACTCTTCAGGAGGAGCAGTAACAACATGCTCGTTAGGTTGAAAATCGCGTGCAGGGCGACGGGGCAACCGAGTTTGCCGGTTTGTTCATACAGGAAACACAGCGCGCAGCCGAGCAGGGTGAACGGCGGCAGCACCGGCCAGTGCAGATGAATCGCCGCCCATGCCGCCGATGACAGCAACGCCGCCCAGCCCGCTGGCAGGTGCTGTTTCAGGTACGGATACAGCGCGCCGCGAAAGACGACTTCCTCCCAGACCGGCGCGACGATGACGGCGAGGAACAGGAACCAGCCGATTTGCCGGGGGTGGCGCAGTTCCATGAACAGTTCCACCTGCGGCTGGGTGAAGTTGACGCCAAGCCATTGGCACAGGCCCGCGACGAGCAGGGCGCTGACGGTGAGCGGCAGGAGCAGCAGCAGGTACCCGCGCAGGCCCTGGCGCGCGTAGAACGGCAGTGCGGCGGGTTGCCAGCGCCAGTAGGCGAGCGCGTTGACGCCGCGCCGCCGGTATAGGATGACGGCGCCGCCGACGGCGAGCAGCGGCAGCAGCCAGGCCAAGCGGCAGGCGCCGGCCAGGCCGAGGGCGCCGCCGAGCAGTAACAGGTCGCCGCCGGTGAGCGGGCAGGCCGGCACGCGGCCGCGCCGGGCGAGGATGGTTTTGCGGTTGGCGATGAAGCGGATGCCGCTGACCAGCGAGACGGTCAGCGCCGCCAGCAGCAGGCTGTTCACGGCGACGGGAATCCAGGGGGCGGTCACGGTTGGGGCGGCGGGGTTGACGGCGGGTCAGCGCGCCAGGTTCATTTCGGTAAGGTAGTAGAGTTGGCCGGCTTGCAGCTCGGCGCCGCGCGGGCCGAGGTGGAGTTCGATTTTGTCAATCGGGGCGTGGCCGAGGATGCGGAACAGTTGGGCGAGGCTGAAGGGGGCCTGGAGTTCGACCACCTCGGCGTGGTCGGGGAGGCCGGCGAGTTCCCTGGCTTTGGCGATGGCGTCCTCAAGGTAGCCGGTGGCGTCGATGAGGTGTTCGCGGGCCGCGGTTTTGCCGCTGACGACGCGGCCGTCGGCGACGCCGGCGCGGAGTTGTTCCTCGTCGAGCTGGCGCTCAGCGGCGACGATGCCGACGAATTTGCCGTAGGTTTCGTCGATGAGGGCCTGGACGTAGGCTTGTTCCTCGTCAGTGGCGGGGCGGAAGGGGTTGAGGAGATCCTTCATCTTGCCGGACTTGAAGGTCAGGCTTTGCACGCCGACTTTGTCGGCCAGGCCCTGGAAGTTCATGGTCTGCATGATGACGCCGATGCTGGCGGTGAGGCTGAGTTCGTTGGCCATGAGATGACGGGCGCCGAGGGCGGAGTAGTAGGCGCCGGAAGCGCCGACGGTCTGGATGTAGGCGACGACGGGTTTTTGGCGGTCGAGTTTTTTCACGGCGCGGTAGATGACATCGCTGGCGGTGACTTCGCCGCCGGGGCTGTTGACGCGGAGGAGGACGGCGTGGATGGCGTCGGTGTCGCCGGCTTGTTTGAGTTTGGCGAGGAACTCGTCAACCATGTTGCGGCGGCCGGTGCCGGGGGCGCCGTAGCTGATGAGTCCTTGCAAGTCGATGATGGCCACCTGGCCGCCGCCGGGTTGGCCGGAATGGTGCACGGCGTGGAAGGCGGCGGTCTCGCCGCGGGCGCGGGCGCGGGAGCCGCCGGCGGCGAGCAGGAGGAAGTTGACGAGCAGGCTGAGGCCGAGCAGACCGAGCAGGCCGAGGCCGAGAAAGCAGAGCACGGGTTTTTTCATCGGGCAATAGGCTGGCATTGAATCGCGGGTTCGGCAAGCGGCAAGAAACCTGCGGATTTCAGTTTGCGATTGGCGGCTTTCCATTGAGAATAGGCCGCGGATGGCGAAAGGGCACAACATCGCGGACTTGGAGCGGCGCGTGCTGGCGGCGGTGGCGCAAGCCTGCCCGCCGGCGGTGCCGGCGGCGGTCGCGGTCAGCGGCGGGGTGGACTCGCTGACGCTGGCGGAGGCGTTGCGGCGGCTGGGGCGCGCGCCGCTGTGCCTGCACGTCAACCACGGCTGGCGCGGGCGGGCGAGCGACGGGGATGAGCAATTTGTCCGCGCCTGGTGCCGGGCGCGCGGGCTGGCGCTGACGGTGCGGCGTCTGCCGGCGCGAGTGCCGCGCACCGAGGCGGCGGCGCGGGCGGCGCGGCAGGCGTTTTTCCGCCAGGCGTTGCGGCGGCGCAACCTGCGGTCGCTGCTGCTGGCGCATCACGCGGACGATTTGGTGGAGACGTTTTTCCTGCAATTGTTGCGCGGCGCGGGACCGGCGGGGCTGGCGGCGCTGACGGTGCGGCGCGAGCTGGACGGGGTGGAGATAGTGCGCCCGCTGCTGGCGTTCACGAAGCGCGAGCTGCAACGACTGGCGCGTCACTGGCGGCTAACCTGGCGGGAGGACGCGACCAACGGCAGCGAGGATTATTTGCGCAACCGGGTGCGGCGGCGGTTGCTGCCGTATTTGCGGAAACTCAGCGGTCGCGACCCGCTGCCGGTCGTCCGTCGCGCGGCGCAAATCCTCGCGGATGAAAACGCCCACTGGCAGCGGGAGTTGCCGGGCGTGTGGCCGGCGGCGCTGACGGTGCGACTGTGCGCGGGCCACAGCGTCGCGTGGCAACGGCGGGCCTTGCGCGCGTGGCTGGCGGCGCGCGGCGTCACCGACGCGGATTTCGCGCAAATCGAAGCCGTGCGCGGGTTGCTGACCGACCCCAAGCCGTCGCGGGTGAACCTCAGCCGGGACCGTCACTGTCAGCGGCGGGCGGGGCGGCTGTTCATCGTCAGCCCGTCGAATCATGGGGCCTGACCGCCGGCTATCGGCAGGCACGGCCAGCAGTTCTAAACACAGCCCGCGGCGCACACCGGGCAGGCGCCGGGAGCCGCAGAGAAAAATTCTGTGGAACTCCGTGCCTGCTCGGTGTTTCTCTGTGGCCGACAAAAAATCCCTCGCGGCAAACTTTCCTTGCGCTGGCGGCGGTTCCATTGATAATTACACGTCAGCATGAGCAAGGCGTTTTTATTCAAGGGCGGGCGCGTGATCAATCCCGCTGACGGTGAGGACGCGGTGCGCGATTTGCCGGTCGAGGACGGCAAAATCGTCGCGGCATTTTCACCCCGCGCCGCCGCTGAGCATGAGGTAATCAACGTCAGCGGCCTGGTCGTCGCGCCCGGGTTGATTGATATTCACACGCACCTGCGCGAACCCGGCCAGACGGCGAAGGAGACCATCGCCAGCGGCACCCGCGCCGCCGCGGCCGGCGGCTTCACGTCCGTGGTCGCCATGCCCAACACCACGCCGCCGGTGGACAGCACGGCCACGGTCGGCTGGATATTGCAACGCGCCCGCGAGACCGCGGCGGTCAACGTGTTCCCCACCGGCTGCATCTCGCAGGGCCTGCGCGGCGAGTTGCTCGCGCCGATTGGCTCGCTCAAAAAAGCCGGCGTGGTCGCCGTCACTGACGACGGCAAATGCATCCAGAACAACGAGCTGATGCGCCGTGCGCTGGAGTACGCGAAGATGTTCGACCTCGTGGTCATGGACCACTGCCAGGATTACGCGCTAACCGTGGACAGCGTGATGAACGAGGGCTACTGGTCAACCCTGCTCGGCCTCAAGGGCTGGCCCGCCATTGCCGAGGAGATTATCATCGCGCGGAACGCCATGCTCGCCGAGCTGACCGGCTGCCGCGTCCACTGCCAGCACGTCACCACCGCCGGCGGCGCGCGCATCATCCGCGAGGCGAAACAGCGCGGCGTCGCCATCAGCGGCGAAATCTGCCCGCACCATCTCGCCCTGACCGATGAATTGCTGCAAAGTTACGACGCCAATTTCAAGATGAACCCGCCGCTGCGGACGCCGCGCGACATCGAGGCGCTGCTGGCGGGCTTCGCCGACGGCACGCTGGAATATCTCGCCAGCGACCACGCGCCGCACGCCGACTACGAGAAGGAAGTCGAGCTGACCGACGCGCCGTTCGGCATCGTCGGCCTGGAGACCGAGTTCGCCGTCTTCAACACCAGGCTCGCCAGGGCCGGCGTCGCCGCGCTGCCCAGGGTAATCGAGGCGCTGACGGTGCGGCCGGCGAAACTGCTCGGCTTGCCCAAAGGCACGCTGGCGGTCGGCGCTGACGCTGACGTGACCGTGCTTGATCCTGCGTTGCGCTGGACGGTGGACAAAACCCAATTCCAGTCCAAGTCAAAGAACACCCCGTTTCACGGCGCGGAGCTGACCGGTCGCGCCACGCTGACCATGGTCGGCGGCAGAATCGTGTGGACCTTGGCGGACGGCATTCGGCTGTAAGGGGCTGTCCGCAAATACTTTTTTACAAGGAGAGCATGGAGTTATTGGAGCAAGGTTTGATGCCATCAAAGGCCCTGCTCCAATTCCTCCATGTTCTCTTTGTAAAAAAGTCGCCGCCACCGTTGCCGATCCGGGCGGCGCGGCCTGAAATATTTTGCGCTCCCACCGGCTTTGCGCTAAATTGCTCCACTGACGATGAAAGCGATTCTGGCATTGGAAGACGGCACGGTGTTTCATGGCAACTCAATTGGCGCCCAGGGGGAGCGCCTCGGCGAGGTGGTGTTCAACACGGCGATGACCGGCTATCAGGAAATCCTCACCGACCCGTCCTACAAGGGCCAGATCATCACCATGACGTATCCCGAAATCGGCAACTACGGCGTGAATCCCGCTGACGTTGAGTCAGGCGCCGTCCACGCCTCCGGCTTCGTCGTGCGGCAGCTGTCGCCGCTGATGTCCAATTTCCGCGCGCGGCAATCGCTTGGCGATTATTTGCGCGACAACCACGTCGTCGGCATCGAGGGCGTGGACACGCGGGCGCTGACCAAGCGGCTCAGGGTCAGCGGCGCGATGAAGGGCCTCATCACCACGGCGGCCATCGCCGACGCTGACGCGGTCAACCGGGCGCGCGCGTGGGGCGGCCTCGTCGGCGTGGACACCGTGAAGGAAGTCACCTGCGCCGCGCCCTACCAATGGGACGCTGACAGTCAGGATTCGCCGGTCTGGCACGACCATTACCAACTCGCCGCCAACCCGGCGCTCGGCCGGCTGCCGCTGGCGAAATTCCGCATCGTGGCCATCGACTGCGGCATCAAGCGCAACATTTTGCGCCGGCTGCGCGAGCAGGGGCTGGCGGTGACCGTCGTGCCGGCCCATTACACGGCGGCGCAAATCCTCGCGCTCAAGCCCGACGGCGTGTTCCTCGCCAACGGCCCCGGCGACCCGGCGGCGCTGACCTATGTACACCGGACCGTGCGCGATTTGTTGGGCAAAGTGCCGCTGTTCGGCATCTGCCTCGGCCATCAGATGATGGCGCACGCCTTCGGCGGGCGCACCTTCAAGCTGAAGTTCGGCCATCGCGGCGGCAACCAGCCGGTGCAGGATTTGCGCGACCGCCGGGTGACCATCACCTCCCAGAACCACGGCTTCGCGGTGGACCCCGCCTCGCTGCCCGCTGACGTTGAGGTGACGCACATCAACCTGAACGACGGCACCTGCGAGGGTATGCGGCATAAAAAATACCGCGCGTTCTCCGTGCAATATCATCCCGAGGCCGCGCCCGGCCCGCATGACGCCGGTTATTTCTTCGCCGAGTTTCGCAAAGAGATTGAACGCGGCAGGGAAACGCGGTAAATTGCGCCGCTGACAGTGACCGACCTTTGGAGCAAACATTATGGCCAAATTAATTGCCAAATCCGCGGAACTCGCGGGGCAAGTGTATGAATTGGACAGTCCGCAACTCACCTTCGGGCGGGCCGAGGATAACGTGTTGTGCATCCCGCACACCAGCGTGTCCAGCCACCACGGTGAATTCCGCCAGGAAGGCCGGGACTACCGGCTGGTGGACCTCGGCTCCACCAACGGCAGCAAAGTCAACGACCTGCCGGTGACCGACCGCCTGCTGCGTCCCGGCGACTTGATCTTGCTCGGCAACGCCTTGTTCGCCTACGAATCCGATACCCCCGCCACCCCGCTCGCCGCGCCGCCGCCGGTGACCGCTGAACGTGTCGAGCTGGGCCGCAACCAATCCGGCGTCGGGCGTCCGGCGTCCTTCGTCAACCTGGTGACCATCAGCAAACCGGCCAAGGATCGCAGCGCCCGGTTGCCCGTGTTGATTATCGTCGGTCTGGTTATTGCCCTGGCCGGCGCCGGCTACCTGGCCTATGTCACATTCGCGGGGTGAGATAACCGCGAGGGAAAGTTTGTTAAGTTTATTTAGTTGGCGCGGTACCGCGTAACTTAATCAACCGCAACAAACTTTCTTTCATCCTTTAGCTTTCCCCTCAGCCGTGATTTAATGACCCGCTGTGGATGACAACAGTTCCAAGCCCTTTCTTGCGCATCTGGAGGATTTGCGAAAAATGCTGTTCCGCTCCATCATCGCGCTGGTGGTGTGCATGGGGTTGTGCCTGGCGTTCGTCAAGCCGCTCCTGCTCCTGCTGGAACACCCGCTGAAGCTGGCGGCGAAGACGAAGGGCGTGGCGTTTGACCAGATGCTCATCGCCTACACGCCGATGTCCTCGCTCAACACCATCATGCAAACGGCCCTGCTGGGCGGCGTCATCCTGGCGTTGCCGTGCGTGTTGTACTTCGTCGGGCAATTCATCCTGCCGGCGCTGACGGCGCGGGAACGCCGGCTGCTGCTGCCGACCTTCACCGTCGGCGCGCTGCTGTTCCTCGGCGGCGTGGTGTTTTGTTATTGCCTGGTGCTGCCGCAAACGCTGGTGTACCTGGTTGAACTCGGCGACTGGATCAACCTGCGGTTCAGTTGGGCGCTGGACGAATACCTGGGGTTTATCGTGCAATTCCTGATCGCCTTCGGCCTGTCCTTCGAACTGCCGCTGGTCATCGTCATCCTGGCCAAGCTCGGCATCGTCTCCAAACAATTCCTGGCCCGCTACCGGCGGCACGCCTTCCTGGTCATCTTCATCTTCACCACCTGCATGATGCCGACCACCGACCTGTTCAGCCTGCTGGCGATGGCCGGGCCGATGTACCTGCTGTATGAAATCAGCATCCTGTGCGCCGGCTGGATTGAACGCGACCGCGCCCGGCGGGCGGCGGCGGACGGCTGGGAGGACGCTCCCGGCAAGCAGGAATAAAATTTCCGCGCCAAGCCGTCTCTGATGGGCGATTTTTTGGAATTTGGCCTACGGAGTCAGTCCATGGACAGCACGACCATCAACTCGCGATGTCCGGCGTGACAGTGCGGCAGCATCCACCAGCGCGGATTTTTGGCAATCTCGCCGTGGCCCCAGAATCGATCATGCGCCGCTCAGGTAACTTTTTGACAAGTAATAGCACTTGCTGCCATTGGCGCCAACCGCCGACGGTAACGCTCATCCTCAGCGGCGGACGGTAATAGTCGCCGGCCTTCGTCGTCCCCGCTCCGCCGCCGCCGGTAGGCCAGCGGGGTTTCCCCGGTTACCTTGCGGAACATCCGTGTGAAATAGCCGGCGTCCTCGAATCCCGTCTGTTCTGCCACCGCGCTGACCGGCGCATCCTCCGTCTCCAACAGGCGGCAGGCGCGCAGAATGCGCTGCCGGTTGAGCCAGTCAACCGGCGCGCCGCCGGTGAGCTGCCGGAACACCGTGCGATAATGCGGCACGGACAACCCCGCCCGGCGCGCCAGTTCTGCCAATCGCGGCGTCTGTTGCGGATGCTGGCGCAGGAGCCTCACCGTGGCCGCCACCCGCTCCAGCGCGGAATTGCCGCCCGGCCTGGCGGCGCCCGCGTACTGGCGCGCGAAATCGGCCAGCGCCATGCGCAGCGCAGCGCCGGCGGCGGCAAGGTCCGCGGGCGCGCCGCCGTGCTCCAAATATTCATACACGCCGCCCAGGCTCAATCCTGCCGCCCGCCGGAAGTCAAAGTGCCGCAGCCCGCCGCCGGCGGGAAAGCCCAGCAACGCTGCCCACTCCGCCGCCTCCGGGCCGGCCACATGCACCCATTCAATCGTCCAAGCCATGCGCTGGTCGCTCCCGGTGCCGTAGGCGTGCCGCCGGCGCGCCGGCAGCCAAATCAGCGTGCCGGGCCGGACGGCCTGGCGTCGGCCGTCGCCGAAGCTCACCCACCCCCGGCCGGCGGTGCAAAAAATAAACTCGTCCGCGTAGCTGCCGTTCACGCGCTCCACATAATGCCCCGCCGCCCGCGAGAACAACCCCGCGTTGGGAATGCGCAGGCCGGCGAACAGCGGCCGGTCCGCCATCCGGTGCCAGACATGGTCCGGCAGGTAGGCGTGCCGCCCCTGGCACTCGCGGTTGGCAGGCCGCGACGAACTGCGAAGATTGATGCGCATACCCTTGATGCGCATACCCTTGATGCGCATACCCTTGATGCGCATACCCTTGATGCGCATACCCTTGATGCGCATACCC
>JAISBF010000008.1 GCA_031266335.1 Verrucomicrobiales bacterium | reverse complement strand
CAGCGCGTGCCACGCCAGCAACAAAAATCCCGCCCGTTCCATCCAACCCATTATCAGCGACCAGTTCATAGTTTTTTCTCCCGTTGTTCAATCAATGCGCGCAACCGTTGCAAATCCGCCCGGCTGATTTTTTCATTCTCCACCAAATGTGCCGCCAGTTCCCCCGGTGACCCGTGAAACAGGCGCGCCAAAAAATCCCGAATCACGCCCTTCGTCGCCTTTTCCTCGTTCACCAGCGGGAAAAACCAAAACGTCCGTCCATCCGCCCGATGTCCGACCGCGTCCTTCACCTCCAATTTTCGCAACAACGTCTGCACCGTGCTGTGCGCCACCGCCTCGCGTTTGTTCAGCGACTCCGTGAGGTCCCGCGCCGTCAGCGCCCCGCCCGCCCACAAGAGTTTCATGATTTTCAACTGCATTCTCCCGAACCGTATGCGTTTCATATTTCACCAAAGTAGATTTACCTTGGTAAATTTGTAAAGGGAAAAATCAGCGCCGCCGCCTTTAGCAATTTCACACGAAGCCACGAAAGCACGAAAAACAACAGCGCGCCGGCGGAACAACTGTCACTAGTTTGAGCCGCTGACGATGATTGAGCGGGCGATTGGGCCGGGATTGGCGCGGACGCCAGGGTTGATTTTGCCGGGCGGCGACCAGGTGTCGTTCGACATGGAATTAGCTGACGCGGCGTTTGTCAAGACGCTGTCACCGTCAGCGGGCGGGAATTTTTGTTCGTCGGGCTGGGGGATTTATGGCACCGGCAAGGTTGGCCACAACAGGCATTTCCCGCTGACGATGAGGGTTTGTCACGCCTCGTGCTGGCGCACAATCCCGATAGCAAAGAGTTGTTAGGGATCTGGCGGTGAGAGCTGATGGTATGCACGGGAGCGCGTCACTATCAATGCCAACATAGCATCCTCGCTATAGTTTTTAATTGTAGGGGAAATTTAATTTGCCAGATTACCGGCATGATTTTTACAGTGCGTTGGTTGCTGGTCGTGAACAGTATCTTGTGGATAACGGCCGGGGCATGGGGGGCGGAATCACCTTGGGAACCTGACGCGAATCGGCCGACGGTGAACTATCCGCGTCTTGACCGTGGGACGGAGGCGTGGGTGCTGGTGCCGTTGTTGTGCCCGGAAATACCGGAGGACTTATTGCTGGGGTTGGGGGCGGAGATTAATTTGATGCAGGAGGCCCAAACGGACGCGGGAAAATACCAGTCGAAAATGGGCGCGGCGGTCGCCAAGTTCCGTAAGGGCAGCCAGTATTGGCACCATGACCGGCCGCAAGCAGTGCGCTTGATCCGGCAGGCGGCGGCGGCGGGATTGCCACCGGCGCAGATGGTCATGGGATTGACTTATCAGCACGGGTTTGTCGGGGCGCCGGACGCGGCGGAGGGGATGCGGTGGCTGCAATTGGCGGCGGAACAAGATTATGCGCCGGCGCAATTGCTGATGGCCAGCGCCCTGACGGACGCCAAGGTAAAGCCAGAGGGGATGCGGGAGACGCCGGAAATGCTGGTGTGGTGCCAAAAGTCCGCCGCGCAGGGCTACGCGCCGGCCCAGTATGTCATGGGCTTGACTTGTTATTATTACATGGATGTGCAGGCGCATCACTGGTTTCAACTGGCGGCGGCGCAGGGACTCGGCAAGGCCAAGGAGTTTTTACGGCGGATGTATCTGGAGGGGGAAGGCGCGGAGTTGGGCGCGTCGGAGGACCGGGCCAAGGCGTTGCTCAACCGGGCCAATTTATACCGCTTGGACGGAAAAACGCAATTGGCGCTGGCGGATTTTGAACAAGTCATCGGGCTGGCCGGGGCGGGCAATCCGCAGTTGGCGCTGGCGCTGGCCTACCGCGGGGCGTATCTCAACGGGCGGCAGGAATTTGCTGTCGCCATCCCGGATTTGACCCACGCGGCGGAGTTATCGGGAGTGCCGACATCGACGCGGGCCATGGTGCTGATTAATCGCGCGATAGCTTACGAACGACTCAACGAACCAACCAAGGCGGTGGCGGATTACTCGCGGGTGTTGCAGTTGCCGCGTCTGGGCAATACAGACAGCATCGCGGCGTTGCAGTATCGGGGAACCATTTATTTAAGGTACCAGCCGCAAAATCCGGCCCTGGCTGCGGCGGACTTTGAACACATTATCAATCATCCGAGGGTGACCCCGGCCCAGACCGTGGAAGCGTTAATTGGCCGTGGAGTGGCGCGGGCCATGCAAAATGAACATGCGCCGGCCTTGGCGGATTTTCAGCAAGCGTTGGACACCGCCGGCATCACGGAGCAACAACGCGCGATAGTGTGGCAAAACCGCGCCGGGGTGTATCTGATGCAGCGGGACTCTATCAGAATGTCGCTGGATTTGAAACGGGTGCTGGCATCAACGGAAGCGTTGCCGGAAACTCGGCAACGGGCGGAGAAGCTGCTGGCGGCACTTCCCGAAGAGCTTCGCCTGCCGCCCGCGGAATTGGTGGAACGCGCCCGGAAATCCGGCTCGCCGCAGGAATTGGCGCGGGCATTGCTCCTGCGCGGACATCAATATCGACTCAACAACGACCTAGCCGGTGCGCAGGCGGATTTCGATGAGCTGATCAAGCTGGGCGGTGCCGATGATAACGTGATGGCCGACGCGCTGATAAATCGCGGCGTCATCCGCAACAATCGCCGCGAGCTTAGCGCGGCGATTGACGATTACACCCGCGCGCTGCAAATCCCCAAATTACCCGACTCCACGCGGGCAATTATTTTAATCAATCGCGGCCATGTTTACCATGCGCAAGGTAATTACAGCCAGACCATGACCGACTTTGAACAAGCCCTGGCGATACCGGGCCTGCCCAGCAACCAGCAGGCGGTCATCCTCGCCAAGCGCGGCGCGCTCTATGGTGACCAACGCTACGCGGGACATGATTTTGCAAAATCCATGGCGGAATTCACTGCCGCCGCCGGTTTGCCGGGTCTCACGGACGCGGATTGGGCGCTGATATTGAGCTGCCGCGCCACGGTTTATTATCTAAAAGGGGAACCGGCCCAGGCGGAGCAGGATGCCAGACGGATCCTGGCACTGGCCAACATCCCGCCCGCCAATCGCACGCAAGCGGAGCAAATCATTAAACTGGTAACCAGTAACACATCCCCGGCGACCGCGCCGCCGGCAAATTAAGCCAGGGGCTGTCCTAGATAGTGTAGTCACGAGATTTGAGTCCAGAGGAAAATACAGCGGATTTGGACCGCAGCCAGATAGGAGGAAGTGCGTTTGGCAAAGCGTGTGGCAATGACGCGCCAACCCTTGAGCTTCATGAAAGCGTTCTCGATCAGATGGCGTAACTTGTAGAGGTAGCGGTCATAATCCCGCTGTTCCCTGCGGTGCTTTTTGGGGGAAATCACGGGCTTGGTGTTGTGCTGTTGGGCCTGTTCGACAATGGCATTGGTATCGTAGCCTCGGTCGGCAATTAGATGTGCGGCAGCAAAGCCGACAGTCACCACCGGCGACCGGCTGCCACTCGCGCCCAGCACACCTGATTTTTTTAAGGCCTGCTCCAGCAGGCTCACAGGACATGTCGCGCTAACCTCACTCCATGGTCGATAATACTGGTACACTGTTGGCCAGCGCGGAAAATCACCGGGCAAGTTACGCCACACACAAAGCCTTTGTCAGCAAACATGGTCATCACATTAACGGCATTGAAAATTTCTGGAACCAGTCCAAACGGGTACTCTTCTTATTCCTCAAGGAATGCGAATTCCACTTTAACTATGGTACCCCTAAACAACTTACTCACTTTACTCAAATTGTGGGTTAAACTCTAAGCCTTGTCTAGGACAGCCCCTACTTCAATTCATCCCCGGTTTCAGCGTGGGTGATTTTGTATTCCTCAAAGTGATAGTTGTGGTCGCTCTTGAACACCAGCTTGCTGGCGAACTTGCGTTCCAGGTCCACCAGCAGTGCCTCGTCCTCGGTGCGCAACCGGTCGAGCACTTTCGGGTGCAGGATGATTTTCAAGTCGTGGGTGTCCTGGTATTTGCCCAAAACGCGGGAAATCTCACGCTGGATTTCCACGCTCATGGTCTCCGGCGTCTTGACCATGCCGCGCCCCTTGCACGCCGGGCATTCCATGTACAGCGAGCGACTGATGCTCTCCTGCACGCGCTGGCGGGTCATTTCCATGATGCCCAGCGGGGAAATCGGCAGCACGTGGGTCTTGGCCTTGTCGCGCTTGAGATGCTCCTTGAAGCGACGCACAACCTCGTTCTGGTCCTTGCGCGCCTTCATGTCGATGAAGTCCACGATGATCAGGCCGCCGATGTTGCGCAAACGCAACTGGCGCGCCACCTCATCAGCGGCTTCCAGGTTGGTGTTCAGGATGGTGTTCTCCGTGTCGTTGCCGCCCTTGTTGCGGCCGGTGTTGACGTCGATCGCCACCAGCGCCTCGGTCTCGTCAATGACCAGATAGGCGCCCGAACGCAGCCAGACCAGGCGGCGGAAGGCGTTCTCGACCTGCTTGTTCACCTGGTATTTTTCAAACACCGGCACCGGCTCCTGGTGCAGCACCACTTTCTTCTCGGAACGCTTGGAAATGGCGCCGACCAGTTTCTTGATATGCTCGGCGGTTTCCAGATGGTCCACCACGATGCGGTCAATGTCGTCGGTCAAAAAGTCGCGCACCGTGCGCTCGACGATGTCCGGCTCCTCCAGCAGCAGCGCCGGCGCCTTGGCCTGTTCCAGATCCTGGGAGATTTTCTGCCAGCGCTCGACCAGGATGGCGAGGTCGCGCACGAAAAAACGCGCCTTCATCCCCTCGCCCGCCGTGCGCAAAATCACGCCCATGCCGTCGGGCACGTCCAGCTCGAACAAAATTTTCCGCAGCCGCTGACGCTCTTTGGAATCCTCGATTTTGCGCGAAATGCCGAACTGGTCGGTGAACGGCATCAGCACCATGTAACGCCCAGCCAGCGAAATGTTAGTGGTGATGCGCGCGCCCTTGGTGCCGATGGGGCCTTTGCTGACCTGCACGATAATATCCGAGCCTGACGGGTAGAGCTTGGGAATGTCGTGGTAGCTGATTTTCTTGCTTCTGGCCGCCTTGCCGCCGCGCTCAATGCGCTCGACCCCGGCATCCAGCGCGGCGGGCATGGCGTCCCAATAGTGCAAAAAGGCGTTTTTGTCCACGCCGATGTCCACGAACAGCGCCTTGAGCGCCGGCTCGACATTGTGGATTTTGCCCTTGTAGATGTTGCCGCTGATGCTGCGGTCGCTGTCGCGCTCGATGGAGAATTCCTCCAGCACGCCGCCCTCCAGCATGGCCACGCGCTGTTCGAGCGGCTCGATGTTGATTACGATTTCCTTGCGGTCACCCCTCTTTTTCATACCGAGGAAGTTTTTGATTTTTTCCAGTATCATGTCTTGTCCTTTGTTTAATGGTTGTAAAAATTCTTGCGGTGAATCCAAACGCTTTGCACCAGGCCCATCCCCGCCATGCAGGTCACCAAAAACGAGCCGCCATAGCTGGTGAACGGCAGCGGAATCCCGGTAATCGGCGCCACCTTGATGGTCATGGCAACATTTTGAAAGAAATGCGCGAAGAGCAGCGCCGCGAACCCGAGGCAAAGCAACATGCCGCCGGCATCCCTGGCGCGGCCGGCCACGTACAGCACGCCGATAATCAGGGCGCTCTGGCAAAGGATAAATAACGTGCCGCCGACAAACCCCACTTCCTCGCCGATCACGGCGAAAATAAAATCGTTGTAAGCGATATTCTTCGGCAGAAAGCCGTATTCGCTCACATAGCCCTTGCCCTTGAACCCGCCGGAACCAATCGTGTTCATTGACTGTCGAATGGTCCAGCCGTCGCCCAGCGGGTCGAGGTCGGGTTCGAAAAAGGTCCTGATGCGACCCAACTGATATGGTTTCAAAATCACGCCGCTGTTCTTTTTAGCCGTTTCGCCGCCCGATATCAACGGCAGGATTCCCTTCTTTTTGCCCGCAGCCGGCGCCAGCTTCAGCAACTGGTCGGGTGGCAGGGCCGCTTTTTTCCCGGCGACCACATACCCGGCGCGCTGCCCGGCCGGCCATAAATCACCCGCCGTGCCGTCCCACCAAGCCTGGTAAACGATGAAATAGGCAAACACCAACCCCACCCCGACGCCCACCGGCAGCAGGGCCAAAAAACGCCTGGGCATCCCCGCCGCCCACATGATGACGCAGGTCACCGGGAAAAAAACCAGGGCGGTGCCAAGGTCGGGCTGTTTTAAAATCAGGCCGGCGGGAATCAGCGCCACCAAGCCGACCAGGATAAAAAACCAGAATTTCTTTTTGTAATCGTCCATCACCAGCAACAGCCAACTCATCCCGAGAATAAAGGCGATTTTGCCCGGTTCCGCCGGCTGCACCACCAGGCCGCCGAGACGCAGCCAACTGGTCGCGCCATTGATGGTCTGCCCGCCCACCAGCACGACCACCAGGCTGACCACCGACAGCAAAAACAGCAGCGGCGCAAAGCGCAGAACCAGTTCGTAATCAATCAGCGCGCAGCACAGAAACACCGCCAGTCCCACCAAGGCCCACCGCTGCTGCTGTTGCGTCAGCGCCAGCGCCGCCGCGGTGTCACCGGCAGCGGTTGCGCTCTTGATAAAGAAAATCCCGCTCACAATCAGCGCCGCCATCAGCGCGAACAGGAACCAATTCAACCGCAAAATCTTCGTCACCGGGTTCATGGTCAGCGTCCGTGCGGCCTCCTTTGTGTATCAGTCGGCTGGCCGCGACCGCCCCCGGCCGCTGGCAGGCCGGGTTGTGAAAATTCCGGCACGGCCGCCGGCGTGTCATCCGCCGAGGCGACATCAACCGTCTCGGTCTTTTTCCCCAGAAAATGGCCAATGGCCGGCGACAAATAGGGCATGTCCACACTGCCGCCTTTTTCCAAATCGGCCAGCCGCTTGAAAATCCTGGCGGCAATCGGCCCGCAGGTGCCGCCGCCGCTGCTGCCGCCTTCCACCAGGATGGTCATCACATAACGCGGCTGCTCATACGGCGCGTAACCGTTGAACCAAGTCTTGTTATCCTCCGTTTTCACCCCGTCGCGCAAGGTCTCAAATTGCGCGGTGCCGGTTTTGCCCGCCACCGTAAAATCCTTCACCGCCGCTTTTTTCCCGGTGCCGTCCGCCACCACGGCGCGCAAGCCTTCCTGAATCGCCCGCAACTGCGTCGCGGTCAGTCCCAGCGTGCCCTTGACCCGCGGGGGGAAACTGTGTTGCTCACCGTCAGCGCCGTCGGGCACGTCGGCAACATGCAAGACCAGCCGCGGATAATAAACCGTGCCGCCGTTGGCGACCGCGCACATCATCACCGTCAGTTGCAGCGGCGTAATCTCGACGTAGCCCTGGCCGATGGACGTGTTGACCGTGTCGCCGTCATTCCAAACCTCCGGCAGCGGCTTGGGCGCGCGGTATTGCGGGTCTTTTTTGCGGCGCGCCTCCCACGCGGCCAGTCGCGCGGCGTTGCGTTGCTTGAGCAACTCCGGCCCCGGAATGACCCCCGCCGACTCGCCGCCAATGATCCGGTTGCCGTCCGCGTCCACCAGCAGCCGCTGGCCCATGCCGCTGACGGCGGCGGCTTCCTGCATGGACTTGATGCCGGTGCGCACGCCGAGCTGGTAGAAAAACGTGTTCGTGGACCACTGCAACGCGGTCTTGAGCGTAATGGCCCCCTGGCCGGGATTGTTCGTCCAGTCCTTGCGCCAGCGTCCCGAGATATACACCGCGGCGGGTGAATCAATCACCGTGTTAGGGGTGAACGAGATGGCGGGATTGCGGAAGGCGGCCATCGCCGTCACCACCTTGAACTCGGAGCCGACCGGATAGCCGCTGACGGCGCGGTTAATCAACGGCGCGGTCGCGTCGTTGTTCAGGCGGCCGACCTCGACCGCATAGGTGTTCGGGTCGTAATTCGGCACGCTGACCATGGCCAGAATATCACCGTCAGCGGGATTCATCACCACGCACGCGCCGCGCCCGACGTTCCGCAACTCCTGCTCGACGATCATCTGAATCCGCGCGTCAATCGACAAATACACCGTGCCGCCGGACTGCGGCTCCTTGGCGGCCTCGACGCCCAGGATATAGCCGACGCTGTTTTTGCGCAAAACCTTGGCGCCCGGCGCGCCCTGCAGGTAACGGTCCATGCTTTTCTCAATGCCGTCCTTGCCGATGACATCCGGCACGTAACTGGCGTCCGTCGGCCGGTCTTCCAGCTTGCCCACATAGCCCAGCAGGTGCGCCGCAAACGCGCCGTAGTTGTAGCTGCGCACCGGCCGCGCGGTTTCCTCCAGCCCCGGCACGTTGACGTTGTGCTCCGCGATGCGCGACAGCGTGGCAAAATCCAGGTTGCGGGCGATGCGCAGCGGCACGTTCGGCTTTTGGTCGTAATGCCGCAAAATGTCGCGGCGCGTGACCTGGCCCAGGTCAAACCCGAGCGCCTGCACCGCGTCGCGCGTGGTATCGTCCACGATTTTTGCCACATCCGTCATCTTGCGCCCGGACACGCCCGGCGCCAGCGTCAGCGGCCGCTTGCCTTTCTTGTCGCGCAGATAATTGCCCACCAGCACGTTCAGGTACAAATCCAGGTCGATGCTGGCCTTGTTCTCCGCCAGGCCGATGCCGTTGCGGTCCACAATCGTGCCGCGCGCCGGCGGCAGCAACACGCTGGTGGTGCTCTGGCTTAAAATCCTGCTGGCATACTCATCGCCGCCAATCACCTGGATGTGATACAAGCGCCAGAGCAAAATCCCCACGCCCGCCAGGACACACAGGGTTAACACGCGAATGCGCGCGTCGACGCCGACCAGGGGATTTTTAATCAACCTCGTCATTTAGCGTATGCCGCGGCGGCGCGGTCGGTCGTTGACGCCAAACACCCAGTCCAGCAGCCAAAACAAAGGCGGGCACAGGACGGCGTTGAACAGCGCCAGTTTGCAAATATTGAAACTCAAATCCTGGTCCCAGGACCAGTATTGGTGGTAAAACAAAAAAAACAACCGGTCGCAACACAAATACAGAAAAGTCGCGGCAAAACTCATGATCATCCACACCGGCCAGCGCGCATCCTCCAGCCACATCCGCTGACTGTGAATCATGAACGCCACCAGCCCCCACAACAACGGCCCCATGCCGACATAATGCAACAGCACCAGGTCATGCAGCAGGCCGCCGGCGATGACAAACACCATCAGCGCCAGCTCGCCCGCGCGCAGCGACACATAGGTCAGCAACACCGGCGTCAGGCCCAGCAGCCAGTTGTTCTGCCTGAACAGCGCCGGCGCCATCGGCTGCGCAAACAGCATCGCCAGGTACAACAACAACAGGGACAGCGTATGGCGGAACATCATTGGCCCCCCGTGATGATGAACACCTCTTCCAGATGGTTCAGGTCCACGGCAGGCTCGATCACGCCCTCGCGGTACAAGCCGAAATTGACGGCGGTTGACAACGCGGGGGCTTCCTTGACGGTGCCAATCAAAAGATTGGCAGGGAAAATCCCCCCCAGCCCCGACGTAAAAACCCGTTCGCCGACCGCCAGCGGGGTGTCCCGCGGCACAAAGGTGATCTTGCACAGCGGCACGCCGGAATTCAGCGAGGTGGCGCCGACGATGATGCCGCGCGCCTGGCTGCTCTCCGTCACCGAGGAAATCTTGCAATTCTCGTCCACCAGCAAAATCACGTTGGTGGCGTATTTGCCCACCGCGCCGGTCTTGCCCACCACGCCGCGGGGCGAGACCACCGGCTGGTCCACCGTCAGCGTCGGGTCGTCGCTCCAGCCGCGGTTGACCTTGATGACATTCCACCAGCTGGACGGATCGCGCTCAATCACCCGCGCCGGCAGCAACTTGAACTGCGCGTCGTTTTTGAACGCCAGCATTTCCCGCAGCCGCCGGTTCTCCCGTTCCAGGCCGGACCACAGTGAATTTTCCGTCGCCAGCCGCGCGTTTTCGACAACCAGCCGCCGGTTGTCCTGCTGCAATTTTTCGGCGGTCTGCAACGCCGCGCTGACATTTTTATAACCGCTTTTCACCCAGTCCAGCGCGCGCCAGATCGGCGAAGTGCCCTCGACGGAAATTTTTTCCACGGCCGGTTGCGCGGCCTTGGGCAGAAAAAAACCGCCCACCGCCAGTAATACCACCACCGCACCGCCAATGAATAGAATCGGACGTGACATGCTTGCCTGACTCGCGCGCCATTTTCCCGCGCTACGAACGCAAATCAGTCGATGTCAGCTTGGTGAGAAAATCCAGCTCCTGCAGGACTTTGCCCGTGCCCTCGGCCACCGCGCTGAGCGGATCCTCCGCGACGTACACCGGCAGGCCGGTTTCCTCCGCGATGAGCCGGTCCAGGCCGCGCAACAAGGCGCCGCCGCCGGCCAGCACGATGCCGCGCTCGACCAGGTCGGCCGAAAGTTCGGGCGGACAACGCTCCAAGCTGATGCGCACTGACTCCACAATCGTGGAAATCGGATCCAGCAAGGCTTCCCGTACTTCCTGCGAGGTAATCGTCAGGGTTTTGGGCAAACCGGCCACCAGGTCACGACCTTTCACCTCGATGCTGGTTTCTTTTTCCAACGGATATGCCGATCCGATCTTGATTTTAATTTCTTCCGCGGTTCGCTCGCCAATCACCAGATTGTAAGCCCGCTTCATGTAATTGATAGTACTCTCGTCCATCTCGTCGCCGGCCACGCGAATGCTCCGGCTGAACACGATGCCGGCCAGTGAAATAATCGCCACCTCCGTGGTGCCGCCGCCGATGTCCACAATCATGTTGCCCGCCGCCTCCTGCACCGGCAGCCCGACCCCGATGGCTGCCGCCATCGGCTCCTCGATCATGTTGACGTAACGCGCGCCGGCATGATAGGCCGACTCGCGCACCGCGCGTTTTTCCACCTCGGTGATGCCCGACGGCACGGCAATCACCACGCGGGGCCGCGGGGCAAACAGGCCGCCCTTGCGGTGCACCTTGCGGATAAATTGCTTGAGCATCTCCTCGGTGACTTCAAAATCGGAAATGACCCCGTCCTTCATCGGCCGGACCGCAATAATGTTGCCCGGCGTCCGGCCCAACATGCGCTTGGCCTCATCCCCCACCGCCAATACCCGGCGCGAACCTTGCTGCACTGCCACGACTGACGGCTCCCGCAGCACAATGCCGCGGTCTTTGACATACACCAACGTGTTGGCGGTGCCCAAATCAATCCCGATATCCGAGGAAAACAATCCTAAAAATCTGTTAATCACGATGTTATAGAAATTTTTACTAGGGCATCCGGCTGATACGTCAACCTAAAAACGCCATATATTTGTTCAATTTATCTTATTTATTCAGCTTTTCACCTAAAATTAAGCGCTACCCCGCTGATTGCCGCTGACCATGCGCGGCAGCAAAAAAAATCTTTGCGCCCCGGCGGCTTTACGCGAGACTCGCTGACCATGCCGCAACCGCAACTTAGCATTTACACCGGCGGCCTCGCCGCAACCAACGCCTATTTCCTCAAGCTGGCCGACGGCTGGCTGGCCGTGGACGCGCCGGAGGGCGCCGCTGACGCTGCGGCGGAACACCACCTCACCGTCAGCGCCCTCGTCCTTACCCACGGACACTGGGACCACATCTGGGACGCCGCGGCCGTCGCTAAAAAGTCCAACTGCCCGGTCTATTACCACCAGGCCGACAAAACGCTCTGCACCAATCCGCAAATCATGCGCGCTTACGGCCTGCCCGCTGACCTTGAGCCAGTCACCGCCGCCAGATTCCTCGCCCAGGACGACACACTGACACTGGCGCCGTTCACTTTCAAAATCCTGCATATTCCCGGCCACTGCCCCGGCAGCATCTGCCTGTATGAGCCGCAACAGGGCTTCATCTTCGGCGGCGACGTGCTGTTCGCCGGCGGCGTCGGGCGCTGGGATTTGCCCGGCGGCTCGGAGGAAACACTGCTCGGCGGCATCCGGCAAAAATTGCTGCCACTGCCCGATGACACCGTCGTCTATCCCGGCCACGGCCCCGCCACCACCATCGGCCACGAAAAAAAACATAATCCGTATATTCAATAACGTGGATGAACCACGAAGGATTTTTTGCTGGCCGCAGAGAAACACAGAGCAGGCACGGAGTTCCACAGAATTTTTCTCTATGGCGCCAAGGGTTTTAGAGACACTGCTAACGAGGTTAGAGGCAGCTCTAAAGGTTTTAGAAACGCTGCTAAAGACCTTAGAGGCGGTTCTAAAAGTTTTAGAGGCACCTCTAAAGGTGTTAGAGCCGGCTCTAAAGGTTTTAGAATTGCCTCTAACGACGTTAGAGGTGGCCCTAAAGGTGCCGGATGAGACCCCGGCAGGCTGGAGTCCGGGGACTGCTGGATGGGGAATGAAACGGGTAAAATCTGGCGGGAAAATTAGGAAGTCGGGGCAGAAATCATATTGAGCGCGACGTACTTACGTTATGATTTATCTTTTTCATCTTCAGCGGGGTTGGATAGCTCGATTGGATGATTTGACGATGGGACGAGATGGAATCTGGTGGACTTGCGCAAGGTTTTTCAAACCACGGATGGTTTTTGGTTTTATGATTTTTGCGGCTCGCTCAAATCTTTGACGTAGATCATTTTTTCCAGCTGAGGGTCGCGGGGGATGCTCAGTTCCAAGGCGCGTTCATAATGGCGCTTGGCCAGTTCGCGGGACGGCGGGCGCTGGGTGGCGTAAATCACCGCCAGATTGAAATGGGCGTCGCCATATTGCGGGTCCAGCTCGATGGCCTTGCGGCATTCCTGCTCGGCGGCTTCCTGCCAGCCTTTTTGCGAGGCGCTGATGCCGAGGTAATTGTGAGTTTTCGGGTCGTTCGGGGCCAGCGCCACGGCGCGGGTCAGGACTTGCACGGCTTCGTCATATTTGCCGGCCTGGTAAAGCGTGATGCCCAGCATGGAATGCGCAAAGGCGTCGTCGCTGGCCTGGCCGGTGGCCTGGCGCAGGTATTGCTCGGCCTCGTCGTATTTTTGTTGCTGGAAGCGGACGACGCCGAGGTTGGACAGGGCGTAGAGGGACTGCGGATATTTGTTCAGTATGTTTTGGTATTGGGCGGCGGCCTCGTCAAATTTTTGCTGGATGAAGAAGTCGTTGGCGGCCTTGGCGGTGTCCTTGAATTCGGCGGGCACTCTGGCCTGGGTGCTGTAGTCAACGGCGCCGGAGTCGTTTTTCCGGGCGGCGAAGTTCCCACTGTCAGCGCCGACGGCTTCGCCGGCCAACTGGGTGGCGGAACCCTTGAGCATGGCGGTTTCCTCGTCGGTAAGCTGGATCAGCGGCGAGCCGAGCAAATCAATCTGGGTTTTGAGTTTGTCCGAGCTGACGGCCAGATTTTGCAGTTCTTCCAAGGCGATGCGCTTGGCGATTTCGCGGCGGGCTTGCTCGGCCATTTCACGCTGGATGATGTCGCGCAACACGAGGTTTTCCTTTTGCGCGGCGGAATGGTCCGGCGCGGCGGCCAGTTGGGCGTTGGCGGTATCGAGGTGCTTTTGCGCCTCGGCGAGCTTGGTCTTGTAATCGTCGTTGGTCTGGCGCAACGCCTCGTTTTCCTGCCTGGCGAGGGCCAGCTGGTCCTGCACTTTCTTCAATTGCTCCTGCAAGGTGGCCAGCGAGCCGGCGCCGGCGCCGCCCTGCAAGTTGACGATGGTCGCCTGGGCGGTGACGAGTTGGTCGTTCAGCTTTTTATTCTCGGCCAGCAAGGCGGCGGTTTTTTCATCCGCGGAGCCGGCGCGGGCGATCTTGAGCGCGATTTCAAGGTCAGCGACCTTGGCGCGCAGCGCGGCGGTGTCGGTTTTAGCCTGGGTGAGCTGGCTGGCGGTGTCGGCCAGCTTGTCCTGCAGTTCGGTGATTTGCTTTTTTAACGCAACGGGGTCTTCAGCGGCAGTGGCAGCGGCGGTGGCGGTCTGACTGACTGGAGCAGCGGCGGCGGGCGCGGTGGTGTTTGAGGCTTGCCAAGTCGTACTCGGACTTGGGGTTTGCGCTGTCGTGTCGGAAGATGCCGGCGGCGGGGTGACGACATTCGGATTGGCGTCCCTGGCGTCTTGCAGGGTGTTGATTTTTTCCTGACAGTAATTGATGCGGTAGTTGACAATGGTGGGTTCCCAGTCCTGATTGTCAGCCTGGAGCTTTTTCAGGCGATCCAGCGCGATTTGATAACGGTCGCGGGCAGTGGCTTTTTGCCCGGAAATTTCGAGTTTGTCGGTCTCCTGAATGAGCAGATAAATCTGCAAATACTGGTCCTGAGTCGAGGGGGCTTCCGCCCGGACACTGACCGTGACTCCCAACGTCATCAACATGATCACCGTGCAAACAAAACGCATCATCAGCAAATTAAACTATGGGAATGGCCGAAACGCAACCTCTATCCACCAAAGTTATTAACTATCACAACTGGAATTTGCAATTACGGATAATACGGCTCGACGATCCGGGCCACCTGTTCCGCCTCGCGCTCGTCGCGCATGGGCGTTATCACATATACGCCGCGGGGGCCGATGGCGTCGAGCAGCGGCGCGAGTTCCGCCGTCTCGGCCCCGACAATTTGCACGCTTTTGCCGGCGGCGAGGATGCGGCGGTACAACTCGTACCAGCGCGGGTGCCCGCCCTGCTCGATGCCGGCTTGCGGGGTCCATTCAATCGCGTCGAGGCCGTCAATCGCCAGCAGCGCGTCGAGATGGTGCAGGGCCTGGGTGCCGTCGAGGTGATACAGCGTCTGGTCAAGCCGCGCGCATTGCCATTCCAGCGCGGGCACGACAAAGCGCCGGAACATCTCGCCGGACAACATTGCCGAAAGATCGCACTGCAACTTCGCCGTCCGGCCCGGCCCCCACAGGTAAAACGCGCAGAACGCCGAGCTGCCGTCCGGCTGGCGGACGAGGTCATAGACGCGGTTGTACACCTCCAGCCACGCCGCGTTGATTTCCGTGATTTTCTGTTCCACCCACGCCGGGCGCTCCAGCAGATCCACGCACAGGTTTTCCGGCCCGCGCAGCGACGCGAGAATGTCCGCGTGCTCGCACAAGTCGGGTATCGGCACGAGATAGTTGCCGCCGCTGCGCGCCACGCACGCGCGCAGATAATCCTCGGTGACGCGCCACCACTCATTGTCAGCGTCAAAGCGCAACGGCGGCAGTTGCTCCGGCTCGTCAACGTCAGCGAACACCGGCGGGAACCACACGGTGTTGGGATAAAACTCCGGGGTCGAGCCAAGCATCGCCGCGAGCGAACCCGGCCCCATGTTGGTGTAGGCCAGCGGCAGCGTGTCCAGCGGGAACACCGCGCGCGCCAGTTGATAATGATTGTCGGCGGCGCGGAACTCGGCGCTGCACGCGCGCGCTTGCGGCGTGGCGGGCGCCGGCGGCGGCGCGCCGGCGGCCGCATGGACATCACGGTCAGCGGACACCGACCCCCATTTGCCGACCACCAGGCCGGTGTGGTTCCACCAGTTGCCAAAATGTTGCCGCGTCTGCGCCCAGTTCGCTTTCCACATAGCGGCGAGTTCTAAAGTGTAACCTGAATTTGTCAAGGCCGGTTAGCGATTTGCCCGTTGCCAGATACGCGGGGTTTGCTAGATTGCGGCACGCCAATTGCAAAACTGGACGGAAATAACGAACGGATAACTGACATGATTCGGAAAATCAAAGTGGCCAACCCGGTGGTGGAACTCGACGGCGACGAGATGACGCGCGTCATCTGGCGGTTCATTAAAACCCAACTCATCCTGCCCTACCTCGACCTCGATCTCAAATATTACGACCTTGGCATCGAGCACCGCGACGCCACCGATGACGCGGTGACCGTCAGCGCCGCCAGGGCGATTTTGCAATACGGCGTCGGCGTCAAGTGCGCCACCATCACGCCGGACGAGGCGCGGGTGAAGGAATTCAAGCTCAAACAAATGTGGCAAAGCCCGAACGGCACCATCCGCAATATCCTCGACGGCACGGTGTTTCGCGAGCCGATTGTGTGCCAAAACATCCCGCGGCTGGTGCCCGGCTGGACGGCGCCGATTTGCATCGGGCGTCACGCGTTCGGCGACCAGTACCGCGCGACGGATTTCGTCACCAAGGGGCCGGGCAAGCTGACCATCAGGTTCGAGGGCGCTGACGGTCAGGTAATCGAGCACGAGGTCTTCCAATACCGGGGCGACGGCGTGGCGCTGGCGATGTACAACACCGACGAGAGCATTCGCGGGTTTGCCCGCGCCTGTTTCAACCAGGCGTTGCGCAAGGGCTGGCCGCTGTACCTGTCCACCAAAAACACCATTTTGAAAAAATACGACGGGCGCTTCAAGGACCTCTTCGCCGAGATTTACGCCGCCGAGTTCAAGGAACCATTCACCGCCAGCGGCCTGACCTACGAGCACCGGCTGATTGACGACATGGTCGCCAGCGCGCTCAAGTGGCACGGCAATTTCGTCTGGGCCTGCAAAAACTACGACGGCGACGTGCAGAGCGACACCGTCGCGCAGGGCTTCGGCAGCCTCGGCCTGATGACCTCCACGCTGGTCACGCCCGACGGCCAAACGATGGAGGCCGAGGCCGCGCACGGCACGGTGACGCGCCACTACCGCGAGCATCAGCGGGGCAACCCGACCTCGACCAATCCCATCGCGTCCATCTTCGCGTGGACGCGCGGCCTGGATTTTCGCGCCAGACTTGACGGCAACGCGGAGTTGCAAAAATTCGCCGCGACCCTGGAGCAAGTCTGCGTCGCCACCGTCGAAAGCGGCAAAATGACCAAGGACCTGGCGATTTGCATCCACGGCGGCAAAGTCAACCACGGCGAGCATTATCTTTACACCGAGGAATTCCTGGATACGCTAGCCGCCAATTTGCGGAAAAGTTATCTGGCGGCGAACCCGCAAGGCTAGGCGGGTTTGCTCCCCGGCTACTTCAGCCTTTAAAATTTTTTGCGCTGACGGCGGGGGGCGTGGTATTGTTTTCGCCCGAAAGCGAAAATTATGATTGCCGATTTGTCGAAACTTTGTTTGCACACCATCACCACGAAACCGTGGGCGATTGAGGTTGCCGTGCCGAAATATGCCGCCGCCGGGGTCAAGGGCATCACGGTCTGGCGCAATGCCATTGAGGGACGTGATTTGGCCAAGGCGCAAAAACTCATCGCCGACCACGGGCTGACGGTGGTGTCGCTGTGTCGCGGCGGGTTTTTCCCGTCGCCCGACGCGGCTGAGCGTCAGCGGGCGATTGACGATAACAAGCGCGCGATTGACGAGGCCGCCGCGCTCGGCGCGCCGCACGTGGTGCTGGTGCCCGGTTCGCATCCGCGCCAGCCGCTGACGGTGAGTCGCGCGCAAATCCGCGACGGCATCGCCGCCGTGTTGCCGCACGCGCGGGCCGCCGGCGTCAAGCTCGCCATCGAGCCGCTGCATCCGATGTACGCGGGCGACCGTTCCGCCGTGAACACGTTGCGCCAGGCGAACGATATGTGCGACGAGTTGGCATCACCGTCAGTGGGGGTCGCGGTGGACGTTTATCATTTGTGGTGGGACAGCGAGTTGGCGCAACAAATCCAGCGTTGTGGGTCGGCCGGTTATTTGTTCGCCTTCCACCTCTGCGACTGGAAAACGCCGACGCTGGATTTCCTCAACGACCGCGGCCTCATGGGCGAGGGCTGCATTAATCTCCCGCAAATCCGCGGTTGGGTCGAGGCGGCCGGTTTCCGCGGTTTCAACGAGGTCGAGATTTTTTCCGATCTGCATTGGGCGAAAAACCAAGACGAATTTTTGCGCGAAATCATCGCCGCCTATGAGCGGCACGCTTGAAGGCGAATGAAAAATAAAAAAATCAAAATGAAAAATTGCAGTGCAAAATTCAAAAATCGCGCGCGCACCCGGTCGGCGGCCACCGCACCGTCAGCGGCCAATTTTTCATTTGGCACTTTGCTTTTTTAATTTCCTATGAAAACACACACCATCGGCATCATCATGAACGGCGTCACCGGACGCATGGGCACTAACCAGCATCTCATCCGCTCGATACTGGCGATTCGCAAGCAAGGCGGCGTCAGCATCGGCAGCGGCGAGGTCATCATGCCCGACCCCATCCTCGTCGGGCGCAACGCGGACAAAATCCGCAAGCTCGCTGACCATCACGGCGTCGCGCGTCACACCACCGACCTCGACGCCGCGCTCGCTGACGGTCACAACCAAATCTATTTCGACTCGCAGACGACGACCTTGCGCGCTGACGGCGTCCGCAAGGCCATCGCCGCGAAGAAGGCGATTTATTGCGAAAAACCCACCGCCGTCAGCGCCGACATCGCGCTCGCCCTGTATCAAGAGGCGACCGCCGCCGGTCTCAAAAACGGCGTCGTGCAAGACAAACTCTGGCTGCCCGGTCTGCTCAAGTTGAAATACCTCATCGACACCGGCTTCTTCGGCAAAATCCTCTCCGTGCGCGGCGAGTTCGGCTACTGGGTGTTCACCGGCGAGCACGAGGCGCTGCAGCGCCCGTCGTGGAACTACCGCAAGGAGGAGGACGGCGGCATCATCGTGGACATGCTGTGCCACTGGCGCTACGTCATCGACAATTTGTTCGGCAACGTCAGCGCCGTGACCTGCCTCGGCGCGACGCACATCCCCACGCGCTGGGATGAAGCAGGCCGGCCCTACCCTTGCACCGCCGACGACTCCGCCTACGCGACGTTCGTCACCGACAGCGGCACCATTTGTCACTTCAACTCCTCGTGGGCCGTGCGTGTGAAGCGCGACGACCTGCTGACGTTGCAAGTGGACGGCACGCACGGCTCCGCCGTCGCCGGCCTGCGGAACTGCACCGCGCAACACCGCGCCGCCACGCCGCGCTGCGTGTGGAATCCGGACGTGGACAGCCCGATTGATTACCAGGCCGGCTGGACCGAGGTGCCGACGAACCAGGTCTTCGACAACGCCTTCAAGGTGCAATGGGAATTATTCCTGAAACACGTCGTCAAGAACGAACCGTTCCGCTGGTCGCTGCTGGAAGGCGCGAAGGGGGTGCAA